>NZ_JABDWD010000025.1:0-83095 GCF_019685115.1 Rhizobium sp. NZLR11
CGAAACCATCGCCGCAACCGGCTCCAACGCTGCGCAAGATGAAAGCTTCGCGTTTCCGCCGGTTGCTCACACCGCGCCACTTGGCGTATTCAAAACCCCCGAGGCTCTAATCGCAGCTGGATGAAAGCTCAGTGGCAGGTCACGGCATATCAACATAGACAGTGGCTCTGTTGCCGGTTTCTCAATGCGCCTGCGCTTCCTGTCGTCCAAAACTCGTCAGAGTTTTTTGCGAACTTGGCCCCGTCATTCCTCACCCCTCGATATATCCATAAATTCAACCTGCCCCCGGCCACCGAAAGCCACTGAAAGAATAATGGGATCTGCCGAAAGCGGTTTCTTAACCTCGCACCCAATAAAGAAGCTCACATTTGGAAGCCGATCCGCTTCTGACTCTTCGATTCTGGAGCAATTTGCAAAACGGATTCGATCGACTTCTTCAGATTCAACAAGGTATTTTTTTAATATATCCCTCGTCTGTTCTTCCGGGCTCTTATGTGACTGGAGGGTTTCTCCATAAATATAGATAGCCAGAATAAAAAATACAAATGACACTACTATCCAGCGGCATAGGGTATTACCAGATGGAAACTTCATTCTATACTTGTAGATGCGACTGATTACGATAGCGTGCATTTTCACAGAGCTCTGATTTAATCCTCAAGTCAACTTGCTTAGAGCTCCCAACATTATGAATTTCAGCCATCCCCTGTTACTACCTCAAGCTGCTATTTTGGGTTGAAAAAGTCAATCTGGCGATTAGCAATTTCCTAGCCCGCTGTTGCTTAGCGGGTGATGGCGTAGCGTTGGCGCTCCGGAGCCGGCAACTCCGCAGGATTTGTCAAATCGGGATATGGTTCTCTTTAGCCGATCGATTTGCACGAGGTTTGACATGAACGGCGAAACGGCATGGGCACTTTATGAAAATCGTCTGAGACGGGTTTCTGCCTATATTCACGACCACCTCGACGAGGAGCTGGATATGGAGCGCCTTGCCGAGATCGCCTGCATGTCGAGCTATCACTGGCACAGGATCTACCGGGCGATTTACGGTGAGACGCTGGCGGCAACCGTCAAGCGGCTCAGGCTGCATCGCGCGGCGGGCGAGATCGTCCGCACGGAGCTTGCGGTCAGCGAAATTGCGAAGCGATCAGGCTATCCCAATCTCCAATCTTTCAACCGCATCTTCAAGTCGGTCTACGGCATGCCGCCGGCGCGTTACCGGAAAGAGGGAAGCCACACAGCCTTCCAACCCTCACCTAAGGGAAAGACCAAAGCCATGTTCGACATTACCATACGCGAGATCGCACCAACCGAACTGATCGGCGTCGCCCATACCGGCTCTTATATGGAGATCGGCAAGGCCTTCGAGACATTGTTCGGCACGCTTTACGCCCGCGGGCTTGCCAAGCCCGACATGCGGATGATCGGCGTCTATCTCGACGATCCCGACGTTGTGCCGCTTGAAAAGCTGCGCTCGATCGCCTGCGTCGCCGGCGCTGCCGAAGTGCCGGTCAATGCGCCTTTCGAGCGGCGTACGATCGACGGCGGCGATTATGCCGTGCTGCGCCACAAGGGTCCCTATGCCGACATGCCCAAGTCCTATCAGTGGCTCTTTGCCGAATGGCTGCCGAAATCCGGTCGACAGTTGAAGGACAGGGTGATGTTCGAGGAATATCTCAACAATCCGCGCGACGTGCCGCCGACCGAGCTTCTGACGGATATTCACATGCCGCTTGCCTGAAGGCTGGCATCCCGGCGCGGCCATCGGAGAGCCGCGCCGGTAACGATCAGGCGGCCTGCATCGTCTTGCCGGCCTCATCATCAAGGGCATTGGCACGCTTATAGGCCTCACGCTCACTGATGCGGCCGAAATAATCGACGAAGGCCTGTCGCTTCTCGATGGAGCCGAAGCCAAGGCCCCAGCCGATATGCGAGCCGACATAGACGTCGGCGGCGGTGAAGCGCTCGCCGGCAACATAGGTCGAACCGGAGACGGCCATTTCGAGCGTGTTCATGACGTCGCCGAAACCGCCGCAGCCGGCCATGCGCAGGCGCTCCGTCGGAATTTCGAAGCCGAGAGCCTTCATCGTCACCGCCGATTCGAGCGGACCGGCGGCAAAGAACATCCAGCGGTAATAGCGGGCGCGCTCCTCCGGCCTCGGCGCCAGCGCCTTTTCCGGGAAGGTCTCAGCGAGATAGGCGCAGATCGCCGCACATTCGGTAACGACGGTCTCGCCGTGGCGGATCGCCGGCACCTTGCCCATCGGATTGACCGAGAGATATTCGGGGGCTTTCATGGTCCCACCGAAGGTCAGCAGTTCGGTGCGATAAGGCTGACCGATCTCCTCCAGCATCCAGCGCGCGATACGGCCGCGCGACATCGGGTTCGTATAGAATACCAATTCCTCAGTCATGAGATCCTCCTCCTGTTCCGTCGCTCGGAATCAATAGCGCTGCGAGGTCTTTGTGCAACCCCCGATCTTCAGAGAGCCTTGCGGTACTGGATGAAACCCGAGCGTTCGGCGATCTTGTCGTAGAGCCGCCGCGCCGTTGCGTTCGTTTCGTGCGTCATCCAATAGAGCCTGCCTGCGCCGTTTACTCGGGCAAGATCGGCGACGGCCTCGATCAGTGCGGCGCCGGTGCCGAGGCCGCGCTGGGTGTTTTCGACATAGAGATCCTGCAGGTAGCAGGTCCACTGCGGCAGCCAGCAGGAGCGGTGAAAAATGGCGTGGACGATGCCGACAAGGTGACCGCCATCATCGAAGGCGCCGAGTGCCTGCATCGGTTCGTCCGGATCGTGGAAGCGGGCCCAGGTGAGATCCGTGGTTTCGGACGGGATGGCTACTTCGTAGAAGCGCTGATAGGCCTCCCATAAGGGTTGCCAAGCGGCACGGTCAGATGGTTCGAGCGGGCGCACGGTCGCCGTCATCAGCTGTTCTCCCAAAATGAAAACGGCGGAGAAAATCCCCGCCGTTTCAATGTTATCGCGAAAGGACTGGCTTACGCCATGGCCTTCTGCAGGTTCTGGTCGATCTTGTCGAGGAAGGCGGTGGTCGACAGCCACGGCTGGTCGGGGCCGATCAGCAGCGCCAGGTCCTTGGTCATGAAACCGGATTCGACGGTGTCGACGCAGACCTTTTCGAGCGTTGCGGCAAAGCGGGCAAGCTCGGCATTGTCGTCGAGCTTGCCGCGATGGGCGAGGCCACGGGTCCAGGCGAAGATCGAGGCGATCGAGTTCGTCGAGGTTTCCTGGCCCTTCTGGTGCTGGCGATAGTGGCGGGTGACCGTGCCGTGAGCGGCTTCGGCTTCGACTGTCTTGCCATCCGGCGTGAGCAGAACCGAGGTCATCAGGCCAAGCGAGCCGAAGCCTTGGGCAACGGTGTCGGACTGGACGTCGCCATCGTAGTTTTTGCAGGCCCAGACGTAGCCGCCCGACCACTTGAGCGCCGAGGCCACCATGTCGTCGATCAGGCGATGTTCGTAAGTGATGCCGGCGTCCTTGAACTGATCCTTGAACTCAGCCTCGAAGACTTCTTCGAAGATGTCCTTGAAGCGGCCGTCATAGGCCTTGAGGATGGTGTTCTTGGTCGACAGGTAGACCGGCCACTTGCGCATCAGGCCGTACATCATCGAGGCACGGGCGAATTCCCGGATCGACTCGTCGAGGTTGTACATGGCCATGGCGACGCCGGAGCCCGGCGCGTTGAAGACTTCCTTCTCGATCACGGTCCCGTCCTCGCCGACGAACTTGATCGTCAGCTTGCCCTTGCCGGGAAACTTGAAATCGGTGGCGCGGTACTGGTCGCCGAAGGCGTGGCGGCCGACGACGATCGGCTTGGTCCAGCCGGGAACTAGACGCGGCACGTTTTTGCAGATGATCGGCTCGCGAAAAATGACCCCGCCGAGGATGTTGCGGATCGTGCCATTCGGGCTCTTCCACATTTCCTTGAGGTTGAATTCCTTGACGCGTGCTTCGTCCGGCGTGATCGTGGCGCACTTGATGCCGACGCCGTATTTCTTGATGGCGTTGGCGGCATCGACCGTCACCTGGTCGTTGGTGGCGTCGCGGTTTTCAACGGAGAGGTCGAAATAATCGATGTCGAGGTCGAGATACGGATGGATCAGCTTGTCCTTGATAAGCTGCCAGATGATGCGCGTCATTTCATCGCCGTCGAGATCGGCGACGGGATTGGCGACCTTGATCTTGTTCATGTATCTGCCTCGTTCGAGCTTGAAGGGGGACGGGGTCCCGGGTGGGTGACGTGATGAGGAGCGCTATAGCATTGTGAACGTGGAACGCAAAGCTGCAACGGGTTTCACAACGCGTTTTTGCCGGCATTGCCAAGCGCTCGAATCCGGCTAGAACAGGATGATTTTGGGCCGGTCGGCCTAAAATCTGAATCCTGTTCTACATTAGAAGTTAGAGCATGGTGTCGTCCGAAAACCGCTCACACTTTTCGGCATCATGCTCTAGTGTCCGCCTTGATTTGCCCGTCCGGAACATTCGACCATGAAGACGCTCGCCATTGTTATCGCAAACCTTATCGCCCTTTCAGGTGCCGCCCATGCGGCCGATGCCACCGCTCCGGTGAAGGAGATCATGGATGCGACCGGGAGCAACTGGGCCGACAACAACAATGATTGGACCGACATCTTCGATGCGAGCCGGCTCGATCATCTCTACAGCAAGGACTTCGTCGCGCGATACAATGCGGCCGCGCAGTTTCCGGCCGTCGATGACGACGGCATATCGCCGTTCAACTACGACGTCATCGTCAACGGCCAGGATGCATGCCCGCTGGAGGATATGACCACAGCGGCGGCACCGCCGGTTGACGGCACGACCGAGGTGACGGTGCGCTTCAAGAAGTCTGCCTGCTCGGGCGCGCCCGATGCCAAGGACTATACGACCGTTCGTTTCGAGGTGGTCGAGGAGGCCGGCCAGGCGGTAATCGACGATATCGTCACCGAGAATATCGAAACGCAGGCCCGTGATTCCCTGAAGGCGACGATGGCGCTGATTGCCAAAGGCCAGTAGGCGCGCGACATTCGATCGATGTCGGGCGATCGATGTCGGGCGATCGATGATGGGGATTCGATCCCGGGCGATTGTTCCGATCGGTTCTCCGATGGTTTGATTTGCGCTCTATCGGCGGTATCTGTCGATCCTTCCGTGGCATGGGGGCTCTTGCATTTGTTTTCCGGGTTTCAGTTCCGCGACTGGCTGCTTGCCAACGATCCGGCGCTTTCGCGCCTGCGCATGGCATCGCGGGTGACGCTGACGATCGTCCTTTCGTTTTTGATCCTGCTTGCCATCAGGGCTCTCATCCTGCCGCTGCCGACCGCGGCTTTCGGCCTCGGGATCGTACTGTCGATCGAAGGCGGGATCGCCGTTCGCGACAAGGGCAATGCGCGCCAGCTGGTGACGCGGCTCTTCGGTTGTGTGGTAAGCCTAGCCGTTGTCGGTATTGCGGCCGGGCTCGAGGATCGCCGTTTTCTCTCCGATCTCGTCTTCCTGGTGGTGATCGCGCTTGCATCTGCGGGTCGCGTGTTCGGGCCGCGCGGTTTTGCGATCGGCATGTTCGCCTTCACCTCCTATTTCATGGGCGCCTATTTCCGGCCTTCGCTAGTCGATCTGCCGGCGGTGGCGATCGGTCCCGTCGTTGCGGTGCTGGTCGGCCATCTGGTGAGGGCGGTGCTGCTGCCCGACGACTGGCGGCGCGACCTGCTGCGCTCGCTCGAAAGCGTGCGCGGCCGGATCAACCAGATTCTCTTCAAACTCGCCGCCCTTGCCGGGAGTGCAGAGATTGGCGAAACCGATCGGCAGGAACTGCGCCAGCTGGAAGACCGGCTGAAGGAGGTGGTGCTGATGGCGGAGACCTTCATCCCGCGCCCGCCGGCAGGCGTCTTCGACGGTGCCGCCGACCCCGCCGCCGAACTGGCGATCCGGCTCTTCGATGCGCATCTTGCCGCCGAGAGCGCGATCGTGCTGAGCTTCCAGAGCCCACCGCCATTCGCGCTCATTCACGCCGTGATCGAGGCCGACAAATCGGAACTTCTAAGATTTGAGGGAATGGCCGAAACGATCAGGGACCAGCCGCAAGGCGAAACGGTGAGGGCGCTTCTCTGGCTCGGCGAGGCGCGGCAGCAACTGACGCAGGCGATCGACGAGGGACAGGCCCGCGGTTTTTCCGGCATCGATACGGTCAGCGACACGGCGCAATCCCAGCCGATCGATTTTTCATTCGCCAACCCGCTGCTGCGCTTGGCGCTGCAGATTACGGTCGCCTCGGCAATCGCCATGAGCTTCGGCCTGCTCTTGTCGCGCGAACGCTGGTTCTGGGCGGTGCTTGCTTCCTTCCTCGTTTTCACCAACACCAATTCGCGCGGCGATACGGCGATGAGGGCATTGTCGCGCTCCCTCGGTACCGTGTTCGGGATCGCGATCGGCCTTGTGCTGGCAACGCTGCTTTCAGGCGAGTCTGATATCGCCATTCCGGTTGCTGTCGTCTGTATCTTCCTCGCCTTCTATTTCCTGCAGGTTTCCTACGTGACGATGACCTTCTTCATCTCGATCGTGCTCTGCCTGGTCTACGGCATGACCGGTGTGCTGACGCTCGATCTATTGAAGCTGCGCATCGGCGAGACCATGATCGGCGCGGCGGCCGGAACGGCGGTCGCCTTCCTCGTCTTCCCCACGCGCACACGCGGCGCACTCGATGCCGCACTCGCCCGCTGGTTCCAAGCGCTGCGTGAGCTGCTTGGCGCGATCGGCGAGGGTAAGAGCGGCTTCGAGCTGATCGCTCTGTCGCAGAAGATCGATGCCTGCTACCGGGATGTGACGGTGACAGCACGGCCGCTCGGCTCGTCCTGGTCGGTGGTGACCCGGCCGGGCCAGATCCGCCAGACACTGGCGATCTTCCTGTCCTGCACCTACTGGGCGCGCATCCTGGCGAAGAGCTGCGACGCGCCGGCAGCTGACGACACTCTGAAGAGCGTAATCGCGGCGGAGCTGGCGATGATCGATACGGTAGCCCCGCGTGGTTCGAACTGTTTTCTGATCAAGCGCAAGATATTGCGAACGACAGGCCGGCATCTGCCGCTGTCGCGCGCGGGTGCCAGGCTGGGGCTTGAAATGATCGGTTCGGCGTTGGAAAGGCTCTATCCGCAGGCCGACGTCTTGCCGTTTGCGCCGGGCGAGGCTATTGCGCGCTCGAAACAGGGATAGGACCATGGCAGGCACGAACAGCGAGCGTCAACTTCTGGCCGAAGGGCCGGCCATCATTCTGGTCGAGCCGCAGATGGGTGAGAATATCGGTATGGTGGCGCGCGCCATGGCGAATTTCGGTCTTGCCGAACTGCGTCTCGTCAATCCGCGCGACGGCTGGCCGAACGAGAAGGCGCAAGCGACCGCTTCCAAGGCCGATCATGTGATCGCGGCGACCAAGGTCTACGACACGCTGGAGCAGGCGGTCGCCGACCTCAACTTCGTCTATGCGACGACGGCGCGTGAGCGCGACGGCTTCAAGCCGGTCCGCTCGCCGGTCACCGCTGCCGAAACACTGCGGGCGAGGTTCCGGGCGGGCGAGGGCACCGGCATCCTCTTTGGGCGCGAGCGCTGGGGGCTGACCAACGAGGAAGTGGCGCTTGCCGACGAGATCGTCACCTTTCCCGTCAACCCGGCCTTTGCCTCGTTGAACATCGCCCAGGCGGTGCTGCTGATGTCCTATGAATGGATGAAATCCGGTATGGGCGATATCGGTGCCGTGCCCTTCCAGGCGATGGGACAGACGCCTTCGACCAAGGAGCAGCTCTTTGGCCTGTTCGACCAGCTGGAAGAGGCGCTTGATGCCCGGGGATATTTCCATCCTGCCGGGAAAAAGCCGAAAATGATCGACAATCTGCGTGCAGTCCTATCTCGCCGGGCTTTCACGGAGCAGGAAATCAGCGTGTTGCGCGGCGTCATCTCCTCCCTCGACCGTTTTTCGCGCAAGAGCCCGCGCGGCGGCCGGTTCCCGATAGCGGCCAAGGAAACACCGCCTGATGACAGCACCGACGCATGAGCTGAAACCGATCCTCGTCTTCGATTCCGGCATCGGGGGACTGACCGTCCTGCGGGAGGCACGCGTGCTGATGCCGGAACGCGGCTTCATCTATGTCGCCGACGATGCCGGCTTTCCCTATGGCGGCTGGGAGGAACAGGCGCTGAAGGAACGGGTTGTCGGGCTTTTCGGCAAGCTGTTGACGGATCACGATCCCGAGGTCTGCATCATTGCGTGTAATACGGCCTTCACGCTGGTCGGCGCCGATCTGCGCGCCGCCTATCCTCAGATGACCTTCATCGGCACCGTGCCGGCGATCAAGCCGGCGGCGGAGCGTACGCGCTCGGGCCTGGTCTCGGTGCTTGCGACGCCGGGCACGGTGAAGCGGGCCTATACGCGCGATCTCATCCAGTCCTTCGCGCAGCAATGCCACGTCCGCCTCGTCGGCTCAGAGAACCTGGCGCGGATGGCAGAAGCCTATATTCGCGGCGACGCCGTCTCCGACGAGGCCGTGCTTGCCGAAATCGACCAATGCTTCGTCGAGAAGGACGGTCACAAGACCGATATCGTCGTGCTTGCCTGCACGCATTATCCATTCATGGCCAATCTGTTCCGGCGGCTTGCGCCGTGGCCGGTCGACTGGCTCGATCCGGCCGAGGCGATCGCGCGCCGCGCCCGCACGCTGGTGCCGCTGATCGCCGATGCCGTACATCCCGACAATTTCGACTTCGCCGTCTTCACCTCCGGCCAGCAGGATTTTGCGACGCGGCGGCTAATGCAGGGTTTTGGGTTGAGGGCGTGAGGGGAATTGTCTTGTGGGTTGGCGAAATCTGGCCCTGAAAATAAGCGCATTCTTTGATAGACGGGGCGCAGCCGTTTCGGAAGAATGGTGTTTCGTTCAAGTGAGTCTCTTCGTCGCGAGGATCAGCATTGCAGGTTGGCATCGATATGGGATTGGCGTCCGGCAGCCCGGCGACGCTCGATATCGAGGAGCTGCTGGCGACCCGTCTGTTGGTGCAGGGCAATTCCGGATCGGGCAAGTCGCATCTGTTGCGCCGCCTGCTCGAACAATCGGCGCAATGGGTGCAGCAGGTCATCATCGATCCTGAGGGTGATTTCGTCACGCTCAGCGACAGGTTCGGCCATGTCGTCGTCGATGGCGAGCGCACCGAGGCGGAATTGGCCGGCATTGCTAACCGCATCCGCCAGCATCGCGTTTCCTGCGTGTTGACGCTCGAAGGTCTCGACATCGAACAGCAGATGCGGGCGGCCGCAGCCTTTCTCAACGGCATGTTCGATGCCGATCGCGAATACTGGTATCCGGTTCTCGTCGTCGTCGACGAGGCGCAGATGTTTGCACCGTCGGTCGGCGGCGACGTCTCGGAAGATGCGCGCAAAATGTCGCTCGGGGCAATGACCAACCTGATGTGCCGCGGCCGCAAGCGCGGGCTTGCCGGCGTCATCGCGACACAGCGGCTCGCCAAGCTCGCCAAGAACGTCGCAGCCGAAGCCTCCAACTTCCTGATGGGCCGCACCTTTCTCGATATCGATATGGCGCGCGCCGCCGACCTGCTCGGCATGGACCGGCGCCAGGCCGAGATGTTCCGGGACCTGAAGCGCGGCAATTTCGTTGCGCTTGGACCGGCGCTTTCGCGCCGGCCGCTGCCGATCCAGATCGGCGCGGTGGAAACCTCGGCGCGCTCTTCCAGCCCGAAGCTGATGCCGCTGCCGGATGCGCCCCAGGATGTCGAGGATCTGATCTTCACGCCCGATCCGGAGGAGTTTCTCCGTCCGCCGGTGCGCCGCGCCCCGCCGGCGCCGCGGCCAACGACCGACATTCTCGCTGAACTCTCGCGCTCGACGCCGGCGGCATCCGCAGCGCCGGCCGAGGCGAGGGCGAGCCAAATAGAGGTCTCCGCCGAGGAGCGGGAGGAGCGCCTTGCCGGCGTGCTTGCCGAAATACTCGACGATCCCACCTCTGCCTTCCGCACCGATTCGGTGCTCTACCAGGATTTTCTCGTCCGGCTGCGGATGCGCCGCGTGCCGGGACCGCCGATCGCGCTGCCGGATTTCCGTCGGCGTGTGGCAATCTCGCGCTCCGGCGTCGATGCGGAAACGGCAGCGAGCGATGCCTGGGCAACGGCGCTGTCGCTGTCAACTAATGTCACCGACGACCTGCAGGGCGTTTTCCTGATGCTCGCCAGGGCGGCCGTCCGCGGCGAGCCGTGCCCGTCGGACGCGCGCATCGCCCGCGCCTACGGTACCCATTCCGCCCGCCGCGCCCGCCGCCTGCTCGGCTATTTCGAGGAGCAGGGCAGCATTGTCGTGCACACGGATTTTTCCGGCAGGCGTATTGTCGCGTTCCCGGATATGAACTGCCAGACGGCGCCGGGCGACGCCAACGCGCCCGATACAGGCGATCAGCCGCTGGCGGCGGAATAGTGGCGCTTTCGGGCTTTGCCGCTGTTGACAATTTCATGACGGCCCTCTAAAGACCGCCCCAAGCACCGGGCAGCAATGTCCGGTGTTTCATTTGACATGTCCCGTGGATCGTTCCTGTTCGCTAACCGGAACATCCTGTCAGATCTCGCAAGAGTTCAGAGGAGGGCGTGTTTCCTTCGCGCGGTTTGGCAACAAACCGACAGAAACCTTTGAAAGGAAATGCGATGAGCAAGCGCGAATCGTCCAAGTACAAAATCGACCGCCGTATGGGCGAAAACATCTGGGGCCGTCCTAAGTCCCCGGTGAACCGCCGCGAATACGGCCCGGGCCAGCACGGCCAGCGCCGCAAGGGCAAGCTTTCGGACTTCGGTGTGCAGCTGCGCGCCAAGCAGAAGCTCAAGGGCTACTACGGTGACCTGCGCGAGAAGCAGTTCCGCGCGATCTTCGCCGAAGCCGACCGCCGCAAGGGCGATACCTCGGAAAACCTGATCGGCCTGTTGGAATCGCGTCTCGACGCGATCGTCTATCGCGCCAAGTTCGTTCCGACGGTGTTTGCTGCCCGTCAGTTCGTCAACCATGGCCACGTCACCGTCAACGGTGTGCGCGTCAACATCGGTTCCTACCGCTGCAAGGCCGGCGACGTCATCGAAGTTCGCGAAAAGTCGAAGCAGATGGTGACGGTTCTGGAAGCCGTCAGCCTCGCCGAGCGCGACGTTCCTGATTATATCGAGGCCGATCACCACAAGATGGTCGCCACCTTCGGCCGTGTCCCGACGCTCAGCGACGTTCCGTTCCCGGTCATCATGGAACCGCAACTGGTCGTCGAATTTTATTCGCGTTAATCAAAACCAGGCGTTTTCGCATATGGAAAAGCCGCTCCTTCGGGCGGCTTTTTTGTTATCTGGAGAGAAGCGATGGCGGATTTGCAGGCGACCCTCGATAGTATCTATAGCGATATCCTGCCGCGCATCGGCGAGGGCAAGGTCGCCGACTATATTCCGGAGCTTGCCAAGGTCGATCCGAGGCAGTTCGGCATGGCGATCGTCACCGTCGACGGCAAGGTCTATCGCGTCGGCGACGCCGATACCGCCTTCTCGATCCAGAGCATATCGAAGGTCTTCATGCTGACGCTGGCGCTCGGCAAGGTCGGTGAGGGGCTCTGGAAGCGCGTCGGGCGCGAACCTTCCGGATCGGCTTTCAACTCGATCGTCCAGCTCGAGCACGAGGGCGGCATCCCGCGCAATCCCTTCATCAATGCCGGCGCGATCGCCGTCAGCGACGTCGTCATGGCCGGCCATGCGCCGCGCGAGGCAATCGGCGAGTTGCTGCGCTTCGTGCGTTATCTCGCCGATGACGAGTCGATCAGCATCGACGACAGGGTGGCCCGCTCGGAAACGCAGACGGGGTATCGCAATGTCGCGCTTGCCAACTTCATGCGCGCCTACCGCAATCTCGACCATCCCGTCGACCATGTGCTCGGCGTCTATTTCCATCAATGCGCCCTGTCGATGAGCTGCGAGCAGCTGGCCCGCGCCGGCCTGTTCCTGGCGGCGCGCGGCAGCAATCCGGTGACCGGCCACTCGGTGGTCTCGCCGAAGCGGGCACGGCGTATCAATGCGCTGATGCTGACCTGCGGCCATTACGATGGCTCTGGCGACTTTGCCTATCATGTCGGCCTGCCCGGAAAGAGCGGCGTCGGCGGCGGCATCTTCGCGGTGGCGCCGGGCATTGCCTCGATCGCGGTCTGGTCGCCGGGGCTGAACAAGGTCGGCAATTCGCAGCTCGGCGCCGTGGCGCTGGAAATGCTCGCGGCGCGCACCGGCTGGTCGGTTTTTGGCGATTGACGCTGTGTTACCGAACTCGTTTCTGCTAAGGCAGACAGATCTCGATAGGACGACGCAATGAATATCGCAGCCAATATTGCGGATGATCTGGAAAGCGGCGAAGCCGACGGCGGCGTCGGCCATGCGCTTTTTGCCGATGCGCCGCGCTCGGTCTCCTTCAACAAGCTGCGCAAGCGGCTGCTCAGGCAGGTGCGCCAGGCCTTCGACGATTTCGATATGCTGAATGGGCAGAGACGCTGGCTGGTCGGCCTTTCCGGCGGCAAGGACTCCTACGGTCTGCTGGCGCTACTGCTTGATCTCAAGTGGCGCGGCCTGCTGCCGGTCGAGCTCATTGCCTGCAATCTCGACCAGGGGCAGCCGAACTTTCCAAAACATGTATTGCCGGATTATCTGACCAAAATCGGCGTGCGGCATCGGATCGAGTATCGGGATACCTATTCGATCGTGAAGGAGAAGGTGCCGGAAGGGGCGACCTATTGCTCGCTCTGTTCGCGGCTGCGCCGCGGCAATCTTTATCGCGTCGCGCGCGAAGAGGGCTGCGACGCATTGGTGCTCGGCCACCATCGCGAGGACATTCTCGAAACCTTCTTCATGAACTTCTTCCACGGTGGACGGCTTGCCTCTATGCCGGCGAAGCTTCTGAACGATGAAGGCGATCTGATGGTGCTTCGGCCGCTCGCCTATGCCGCCGAGGACGACCTCGCGAAATTTGCCGCCGCCATGCAGTTTCCGATCATTCCCTGCGATCTCTGCGGTTCGCAGGACGGGCTGCAGCGCAATGCGATGAAGGATATGCTCGCCGATATCGAGCGGCGCATGCCGGGGCGTAAGGATACGATGCTGCGGGCGCTTTCACATGTGAACCCGTCGCACCTGCTCGATCCAAAACTCTTCGACTTTTCCGCCCTTACAGCGTCGCGCGTCTTTTCAGACGCGCAAGGGGACGCTGTAACACTTTGAATTGCTGCATAATTCCTTAAATCGGTTCCGATTTGAGGAATTATGAAGTGGTGTCACCGATCCTTCATGAACGGCCGGCTATGCAGACTGGCTATTGGATGAAGTACAGGATTTCGCATGACCATTTCAGATCAGGATATTCTCTTTCTCGGCGATTGTGTCAGGGAGGCTGCGCGTGCAGAAATCATGCCGCGTTTCCGCAATCTCGGTGCTGACGATGTTTCGGAAAAGACCTCGGCAACCGATCTGGTGACGCAGGCGGACCTGCTTGCCGAACACAGGATTACCGCGGCGCTGAAAGAGCGCTTTCCCGCAGCGCTCATCGTCGGTGAGGAAGCCTATGACGCTGACCGGTCCGTCGTGCCGGCACTTGCCGATGCCGAACTTGCCTTCGTTATCGACCCTGTCGACGGCACCTTTAATTTCGCCGCCGGGCTTCCGGTGTTCGGGACGATGCTGGCGGTCACCGTAAAGGGTGAGACGGTCGCCGGCATCATTCATGATCCCGTTCTCGGCGACACCGTGACGGCGATCAAGGGCGCCGGCACCTTCCTGACGCGGCAGGATGGCCAATCGAGCAGACTGAGGGTGGCTGAGTCTGCCGCCTTGAACCAGATGGTCGGCGGCATCTCGTGGGGCCATATGGACGACCCGGATCGCTCGCGCATCTCCGCCAACATGGCAAAGATCAGGATGACCTTCGCCTTCAACTGCTCGGCCTACGAATATTGGATGGTCGCCTCCGGCAAGCTGCATTTCATCGGCCATGCAAAGCTGATGCCCTGGGATCACCTGGCCGGCGTGCTTGCGCATCAGGAGGCCGGCGGCCATACGGCGAAATTCGACGGCACGCCCTATCGCCCCGGCGAGACGACAGGCGGCATCATTTCTGCACCCGATAAGGACAGCTGGCAGCTGATCCGGCGCGAGATCATCGGCAACTGATCTAAGGCCCTTCCTAAAAAGCCGGACCGAAAGGATTTGACATGACTGTGACTGTCGACGTGACCGTTCTTGCCGACCTGCTGCGCCGTGCGGCGAAAGCAGAAATCCTGCCGCGCTTCCGCCGGCTCCGTCAGGATGAGGTGCGCGCCAAGAGCGAGGCGACCGATCTCGTCACCGAGGCCGACGAGCAGGCCGAGCGGATGATCAAGACGGAAGCCGCACAGCTCTGGCCGGACGCGCTGTTCGTCGGCGAGGAATCGGTCGCGGCCGACCCGGCGCTGCTCGGCAGGCTTGCCGATGCTGATCTGGCGATCGTCGTCGATCCGGTCGACGGCACGTTCAATTTCGCCTCCGGCATCCCGGCCTTCGGCGTCATGGCCGCGGTCATATCAGGCGGCGAGACCATTGCCGGCATCATCTACGATCCGATGGGCGACGACTGGGTGATGGCGGAAAAGGGCGGCGGCGCCTGGCTGCGCCGACCGGATGGCGAGGCGCAGCGGCTGCGCGTGGCCGAGCCTGTCGCGCTGGAGCAGATGGTCGGCATGGCCTCGACCGGTTACCTGCCGCAGGAGAAGCGGGCCGAGGTGCTCGGCAATCTCGCCAAGGTGCGCTTCCTCACCAATTACCGCTGTGCCGCTCACGAATACCGCACCTTTGCCGGCGGCCATGTGCATTACCTGATGTACAACAAGCTGATGCCCTGGGATCACCTGGCCGGCACGCTGATCTCGCAGGAGGCAGGTGCCCATGCGGCGCGTCTCGACGGCTCGCCCTACCTGCCGCATCATCTTGACGGTGGGCTGCTGATTGGCCCTGACAAGGCCTCGTGGGAGGTGCTGCGGCGTGAGGTGTTCACCGTCTGAAGGCATGAAATGTCCGCTGGGGCATTCGTTCTACTTGCCGAAAATTATCCATAGAGCTTCTCCATGAGGAAGTTCTCCAGGCTTTGGCCGCGTTTCGCGACGATCTGCTTTGTAACCACCCAGAAGCCTTTGCGCTCGAAGAACGGTCTGGCCGTTCGGCTGGCTTCCGTGTAGATTCGGCCAAAGCCGAGCCCCTGAAAGTCGGGGTGCACGAACATCATGTCCAGGCAGCCGTCGCCAGTCAGATCCGAAAATCCTGCCGGCTTTCCGTCAAATTCCGCGATCCAGGCAGGCCTGCTGATCCTTCGCTCCGCCCATCGGCTGCAGTCTTCCACCTTTGCCCAGGCCTCGATCTCAGCCGGTGAATAGTCCTTCGACGAGACTTCTCGAATGGCGCGCAGGAAAATGTCAATTGTAGCGTCCACGTCGCCTGGCGTGTAGGGCCTGATCAGAATTCGGTCGTTCACTGGGATGCCTTCGCGCACTGCCGCCAATCGTTTTCGGTGTCAGAAGTGGGCAGCACCTGGATCCAGCTGCGGGCTATCTCCAGGATGCGTGAAGAGTTTGCCGTTCTCCGCCCAGAGCGTGGCCGCGATCGTGACTGCGCCAAAGAGCGCGAAGCCGCCGAAGAGCGGTTGCACCGTGCCGTTGAACATCTGGCCGACCAGGCCGCCGAGGATGGCGCCTGCTGTCGTCGAGACGAAGCCAGTGATCGCGGTGGCGGTGCCGGCGAGATTGCCCATCGGCTCGAGGCTGATGGCGGTGAAATTGGTGGCGATCACGGCAAACATCATCAGCACGATAGTAAAGATGCCGTAGGCGATGGCGAAATCCGGCTTGCCGGCCAGCGAATAGAAGAAGCCTGCGGCCGAGAGCGCCGTGAAGATCAGCAGGGCGGCGTGCGAGATGCGGCGCATGCCGAATTTGCGGACGAAGAATCCGTTGGCGAAATTGGCCACAGCGATGCCGCCGGCGGTCGCGGCAAAAGCAATTGGCAGCCAGTCGCCAAGGCCATAAACCTCGCCGAACACCTGCTGCACCGAGATCACGTAAGCGCTGATGACGCCGGTAAACATGGTGAGACCGATCATGTAGCCGCAGGTGATGCGGTTGGTGAGCACGGTCTTGAAGCCGTCGACGACAGAGCCAACCGACAGCGGCAACCGCTCTTCCGGCGGCAGCGATTCTTTCAGCCGCAGAAAAGCCCAGACGAACAGGATCATGGCGATGATGCCGAGCAGGATGAAGATCCAGTGCCAATTGGCGTAGAGGATGATGAGTTGGCCGACGGATGGGGCAACGATCGGCACGATCATGAAGACGATCATCACATAGGACATGACACGGGCCATCTCGCGGCCGCCGAAGCAGTCGCGCACCATGGCCATGGTGGTGATGCGCACGGCCGCACCGCCGATACCCTGGACGAAACGCATGATGAGCAGCATTTCGAAGCTGCCTGTCGCTGCGGCGGCCAGCATTCCGAAGACGTAGCAAACCAGGCCGCCGAGCAGGATGTTTCGGCGGCCGAACGTATCCGAAAGGCTGCCGAAGAATATCTGCGAGACGCCGAAGCCCAGGAAGAACACGCCGATGATCAGCTGCGCGTCGTTGGGATTGGTGACGCCGAGGGAATGGCCGATATTGGGCAATGCCGGCAGCATGCTGTCGATCGCCATGGCGACGCTGGCGGTCATGAGGGCGATGGTGACCACGAATTCGCCAAAGCCCATCCCGATGCGGCGGGAGCCCTGGTTTTCCTGGTGCGGCTTATGCGGCAGCGTCATGTGGTGAAATCCCGGATGCGGAGGAGGCCGGCCGTTCAGACGGCCGGGTTCTGCTGTTGGAAGAGGCGGCCCTTCTCGGCGATCAGCACGAAGACGAGGCCGATGATCGACACGAAAAAGTAACCCGCGACCATCGGCAATGCGGTGCCGTCGAAGGCCTGACCGATGCCGGCACCGATCAGGGCGCCGCCGACCGTGCTCATGAAACCGAGCACGGAGGAGGCGGTGCCGGCGACGTGGCCGAGCGGCTCCATGGCGAGCGAATTGAAGTTCGAGCCGATCCAGCCGAACTGGAACATGGCAAGGCCGAAGAAGGAGATGAACAGAGCAAAGGGCATCGGCTCGGAACTCACCATCTGGACGATCAGCCAGATGGTGTTGATGGCGATGAAGCCGATGAGCGAGCCGTGCGACAGGCGGCGCATGCCGAGTTTGCCGACGAAGCGCGAATTGAAGAAGGACGACAGCGACATGAAGATCGCCACGCCGGCGAAGGCGAAGGGGAAATAGACGCCGAGATCGTAAATGCCGACATAGACTTGCTGGGCGGAATTGATGAAGCCGAACAGCGCGCCGAAGATGAAGGTGCTGGCGATGGTGTAGCAAAGCGCCGTGCGATTGGTCAGCACCAGCTTGAAGGCGCCGAAGATCGAGCGGGCGGTGAAGGGGCGGACATTGGTGGGGTGCAGGGTTTCCGGCAGACGGAGATAGGCCCAGACGGCGATACCAGTCGCCATGGCGGCGATGAAGAGGAAGATCAGATGCCAGTTGCCGAAGAACATGACGATCTGGCCGGTGCCGGGCGCAATCACCGGCACGATCATGAAGACCATCATGATCAGCGACATGACTTCGGCCATCTGCCGGCCGCCATAGATATCGCGGACAATGGAGACTGTGATGACGCGGGTTGCCGCCGAACCGACGCCCTGGACAAAGCGCAGGGCGAGCAAGCCGGCGAAGGTGGGGACGAAGACGATACTGATGGCGGAGAGAATGTAGATGACGAGACCGATCAAGAGCGGCGTACGGCGGCCGAAACGGTCAGACAGCGGCCCGTAGAACAGCTGGGCACAGCCGAAACCGAGCAGATAGGTGGAGACGACGAATTGGCGATGATTTTCGCTCTCGACGCCGAGGCTCGCGCCGATCTGCTGCAAGGCCGGCAGCATGATATCGATCGCCAGAGAGTTGACGGCCATCAGGAAGGCGGCGAGCGCGATAAATTCTCGCTTGCCCATGGGCAGGCGGCCCGCGGACACGGCTTGTGATGAATCTGTCACAATGAAATTCCCATAAACAGGCTAAGGCGCTGCTAGCCGCAGCGCCTCGGACTCAAGATTACAGATTTGGAAACCGGGCGGACGCCCGGTGACCGATCAGGCGGCGCCGCGCACGGTGATGCCGTTTTCCTGGAGATGCTGCTGCAACTCACCGGCCTGGAACATTTCCCGGACGATGTCACAGCCGCCGACGAACTCACCCTTTATGTAAAGCTGCGGGATCGTCGGCCAGTTGGAATATTCCTTGATACCTTGGCGGATCTCCGAATCGGCGAGCACGTTGACGCCTTTGTAGTCGACGCCGATGTAATCGAGCATCTGCACGACCTGCCCGGAGAAACCGCACTGCGGAAACTGCGGCGTGCCCTTCATGAAGAGGACGACGTCGTTGCTCTTGATTTCGTTGGCGATGAATTCGTTAATGCCGCTCATAGAACCAAATCCTTTCAACAGGCGGGTTAAAGGCCCGCCGTTTCAATCGTTGTCTTTAGATAGCATGCGGCAGCAGGAATTCCAGCCGCCCAAACCAAAAAAAGACCAATTATCGCAGGCCTCTCCGGGGCTGTTGCTGGCACGTTACGGTTGGTGGGTGAGATAAGCCTGAATCTGTTCGATTTCAGTATCGGTGAAATATTTGAAATCCCACTGCGAAACCTGGGTCATCACGCCGAGGTCACGGCCTCCGACACCCTTTCCGGTGCGCAGCAGGTTCTTGAAATCGGCAGCCGAATAGGATTGTGCCAGGGGCTTCAGCGCCGGGGCAAGAAAGGCTTCGGACTGTTTCGCCGTATCGAGATTGTGGCAGTGGCTGCAATCGGTCCTAAAGGCATATTCACCGATATCGGCCGGGCGCGTGGCGGCGGGGGCGATGACGGCAAGCACCAGATCTGCCTCGAAGGGGATCTTATCGAGCGCCAGGCCCACTCGGCCGAGCGGCCCCCATTGTGTTCCTCCCGCCACGGCGTCGGGAAGTTGCTTCAGGGTGCGAAGCCAGGCGATAAGTGCTGCCATGTCGTCGTCAGTAATATTGGCGAAATTACCAGCCGGCATGATCAAGACGCCGGTGCCGTCCTTCTTGACGCCGTGGCGAATGAGACGCACGAGCTCGGCATCGCTGTACATGGGCACTAGGCGGGTCAGGTTCGGCGCGACGATGCGACCGACGCCGGGCTCGTCGATCAGCACGTTGCCGGCATCGTGATGGCAGCCGCCGCACATCAGCGTGCGGGCGCGGCGTTCGGCCTCTTCCGGGGACAGCGTCGTCTTGACGGCAAAATCGGAGGCCGCGATATCGTAGGTTCTGGAAAGGCGCATCTCCGACAGGGCGTAGACGCCGGCGACGGCGATGAGACAGATCGCGACAACGGCCGCGAGGACAATTTTCAAAATACGTTTCACTGGCTCAGGCCCCCCCCAAAAAATCTGCAAGATCGGTGCCCGCGAAGGCACCGGGCACTAAAGCACGTCGCATCAAACTTGATTCATGCGACGCGCTTTAGTCCTTTGTTTTTATGCATGTCGTTATCCCGGAACCGCTGCACACTTCCGGGCAACATGCATTAGCTGCTGCGCTGGCGGCTGCGGCCGGCGGCAGTGCGGCGCTTGCTCACCTGTTTGCGGGCGGGCTTGCGTGTCGTCGCCGTCTTGCGGGCGGTCGAGGCTGGCTTGCGCGCTGCAGCCGTCGTCGACGCGCCGCGCGTTTTACTCTTCTTGCGCTTCGTCGTGGCGCGGCCGGTGGTTTTCTTGAGGATTTCCTTCAGCACGCTATCGACGACGCCTGATATCAATTCTTTGACGAGATCGGCCACAAAACCCCTCCGTTCGTGGTGGAAACGACATGGGTGCTATTGAATTCCGGAAGAGTTCCGTTAGCAAGACGGCTTCGAGGCCGGAGCTGCTTTTTTGCCGATATCAGCGGCAAAGCAGCGAGGATCACAAGCAACATGCCGGCCATTCGCCCGGCCGGAAGGTGGAATGAAACTGATCGAAAAGCGGGTCGTCCTACACTTCGCCGGATTTGAGCCGCTTGACGGCGCCGCCCACAGGGCGCGTTACGAACGTTCTGCCAAGCAGAGTGCTGCCGTCTGGGGCTATTCAGTTGAGGTGGGGGCGCCTGCAGCGGGAAGCGATCCCCTCAGTTTCGAGGTCACGACGGGCAGCGGGGCAGCCGCTGACGCGGCGCCCGAGGCAGCCGCTGACGCGGCGCCCGAGGCAGCCGCTGACGCGGCGCCTGAGGCAGCCGGCACGGCGCCCGAGGCAGGCACTGGTTCTCCTGGCTGGCAGACGAAGAGCTGGATCCACATGGTCGATCACGACGCGCTGGTAAGCCGGCTGCGCGGCGGCAATACGCTGAGCCAGATCATTACGGGTTTCCGCAGTTGCGCCCAGATCATATTGGAAGGCGGCATGCGGGGATATTTCCGCCATGCCTGGCGCTTCGGCCTATTCTTCCTCTTTCCGTTCCTGCTGACGGCGCTGGCGATTGCGCTGACGGTGCAAATCGCTGTGCTGCCCTATGGTCTCGGCTTTTCACCGTGGCACATGCTGTGGAGCGGGCCGCTCGCGCTCTGCTTCTTCATCTTCGCCTTCCTGCCGTTTTCCGAACGCTTCCATACGCTGCATCTGTTTGCCGATTGGAAAATGGCGGTGGCGCTCGGCCGCATGGACCGGACGGATTTCAACGACTGGCTGGAAGACCGGGCGGCTGCCGTGCGCAAGGCGCTGGCGCAAGAGGCGGACGAATATGTGATCTCCTCGCACAGCATGGGGTCGAACGTTGCCGCCCATGTCATCGGCATATTGCTGGAAAGGGAGCCGGAGATCTTCAAGGGCAAGCGCGTGGTGTTTGCGACCCTCGGCAGCGCCATCCTGCAATGCGCGCTGCTGTCATCGGCAACGCAGCTGCGTGCCCGCGTCGGGCTGATTGCCCGGTGCGAGGACATTTCCTGGCTCGACGTGCAGTGTCTGACGGACTCGATCAATTTCTACAAGGTGCCCGTCGTTTCCGTGTGTGGCCATCCGGATGCAAACGAGGCAAAGATCATCCTTATCCGCGTCAAGCAGATGCTGACGCGCAAACACTATCGCAAGATCCGCAAGGACCAGCTGCGCGTCCACCGGCAATATGTGCTCGGGCCGGACCTGAAGGCGCCCTTCGATTTCACGCTGATGACATCAGGGCCGATGCCGGCATCGGTCTTCGCCAGCCCCGATGAAAAGCGAATGCCCGGCTGAGCGCCCCAACCCCGTCGCAAATCCCTGTCGCGAAACTCCCACTTTTGCGAGCGGTTTCTTGCGACATTGACAGGAAAGTTCAGTGCCGGCCGTTTGTCGCGGAAGTTAGAAATCTTGCGACAAACAAGTGCGAACAAGCTTCATACCCCTTGCTCAAAGCGCGTGCCCAGTCAAAAAAAGGTAGCCGTATGGATATCTATCTTGACCGATCCATCAGCTCTCCGTAAAGATAGCCATATGGATACCTATGAAGTGAGCTTCCCGAAGATTTTCGGGGCTTTGTCCGACCCGACCCGGCTCGCAGTCGTCGAAAGGCTCTTGGATGGACCTGCCTCGGTGACCGATCTGTCGCGGCCGTTCGATATGGCAGGCCCCTCGTTCCTGAAGCACCTCCGCGTACTCGAAAACGCGGGCGTCATCGCGTCAAGCAAATCCGGGCGAGTGAGAACGGTTAGCCTCGTACCAGACTCGCTGATGCGGGTGGAACATTGGGTCCGTCAACACCGCGCCCGGCTTGAGGAACGTTTCGACAGACTTGGCAACTTCCTAAATCAGGAGCAGTAAAGTGACAAAAACAGAACAAGAGCACAGATCGATTACCATCGAACGCGTTTTTTCCAATTGCGTGGATCACGTCTGGGCGGCGTGGGCGATTCCCGAAAAGAAGAAAGCATGGTTCGGTGAAGGACTGGCGGAATGCGACTTTCGCGAGGGAGGAGCCGAGCGCAGCAGCTTTGTCACGGACATGGGAACCCACACCAACCAGACGCACTATTTCGAGATCAAGGAATCCAAGAGGATTGTGTTTGCCTATTCGATGGCCCTCAATGGTCGTATCCATACGGTGTCGCTGGCGACCGTGCTGTTCTCCGACCATGGCGGCGGGACGAAGCTGACTTACGTGGAACAGTTATGCGTCATCCCGCCGAGCGACGGCGCTGAAGGGCGAGAACACGGCTGGAGAGCGCTGCTGGATGGGCTGGAGAGCTATTTAGCCGGTGATATTCAAGACAGGCGTAGCAAAATTTCCAATTAAGGCCGCAGTTTTGCGACTGGATTTTGCGACGTCGCGAAAACAAGCATTCCGCGACGGGTGAGTGCGCAGAGTGCTTCATGAAGATTTTTCCAGCAAGATAAACCACGCGAAACGTTCACGCCGCACGGGATTCGGCATTAATATCTACTTGGATGCCACATTTAAGTTAGGGGTTAGACCCAAGCGCCAGGCGTCGTTTATCCACAGGACGAGCCTATTCCGGCGCGGAGGTCTGCAGCGCCAGCGCGTGCAACACGCCGCCCATATTGCCCTTCAGCGCCTCGTAGACCATCTGGTGCTGCTGCACGCGGCTCTTGCCGCGGAAGACTTCGGCGACGACTTCGGCGGCGTAATGATCGCCGTCGCCCGCCAGATCGCGGATCGTCACCTTGGCACCGGGAATCCCAGCCTTGATCATGTCTTCGATATCGCCGGGTTTCATGGCCATGATCGTTACTCCTTGCGCATCATTCCGCGGCGAGTTCGCCGCGGCCTTCCATGAAATCAGGGAACCACGATTCATGGGCATCGCGCAATTGCTGAATCGGCAGCGCGATCAGATCGCCGACGACGAGCGCCGTCCCGCCGACCGTGCCGAGGCGGCGGAAAGGAACGCCGGCGCCTTCTGCATTGGCGCAGACGAAATTTGCCACGTCGGCAGGCACCGTCAAGATGTAGCGAGCCTGGTCTTCGCCGAAGAGCAGCGCATGCGGCGCGCCTTTGCCTTCGTCGAGATCGATCATCAGGCCCTTGTTCGATGCCATGGCCATTTCGGCGAGCGCCACAGCAAGGCCGCCCGACGAAATATCGTGGCAGGCGGTCGCCTGGCCGTTGCGGATGACGGAGCGGACAAAATCGCCGTTGCGCCGCTCGGCAAACAGATCCACTTCGGGTGCCGGACCTTCGCGGCTGGCGAGCACATCGCGGAGGTAGACCGACTGGCCGAGGTGGCTGCCGTCGACGCCGATCATGATCACCTTGTCGCCGTCATTGGCGGAGCCGATGCGGGTCATCTGGCGCCAATCCGGCAGCAGGCCGACGCCCGCAATTGTCGGGGTCGGCAGGATGGCGACGCCGTTGGTCTCGTTGTAGAGCGAGACGTTACCTGAGACGATCGGGAAGTCGAGCACGCGGCAGGCTTCGCCAATGCCCTTCACCGCTTCGACGAACTGGCCCATGATTTCGGGCTTTTCGGGGTTGCCGAAATTGAGATTGTCGGTGGCGGCGAGCGGCTCGGCACCCGTCGCGGTGATGTTGCGCCAGCACTCGGCGACTGCCTGCTTGCCGCCTTCGAAGGGATCGGCCTCGACATAACGCGGGGTGACGTCGGAGGAGAAGGCGAGCGCCTTGCTCGGGTGGCCGTCGACGCGCACGACACCGGCATCGCCGCCCGGAAGCTGCAGCGAATTGCCCTGGATCAGCGTGTCGTACTGCTCGTAGACCCAGCGGCGGCTCGACTGATTGGCGGAGCCGACAAGCTGGAGCAGCGCCTGGCCGTAATCCTCAGGGGCTGCGACGAGATTAGCGGGCAGGGGAGCCTGCTTGCCGGATTCGCGCCAGGGGCGGTCATATTCCGGCGCCTGGTCGCCGAGATCCTTGATCGGCAGATTGGCGACCTCCTCGCCCTGATGCATGACGCGGAAGCGCAGGTCGTCTGTCGTTTTACCGACGATGGCAAAGTCGAGGCCCCATTTGACGAAGATCGCCTTGGCTTCCGCTTCCTTCTCCGGCTGTAGCACCATGAGCATGCGCTCCTGGCTTTCCGACAGCATCATCTCGTAGGCGGTCATCATCTCTTCGCGCACCGGCACCTTGTCGAGCTCGAGCAGGATGCCGAGATCGCCCTTGGCGCCCATTTCGACGGCCGAGCAGGTGAGGCCGGCCGCACCCATGTCCTGGATGGCGATGACGGCGCCGGTCTGCATCAGCTCAAGGCAGGCTTCGAGCAGGCACTTTTCGGTGAAGGGGTCGCCGACCTGAACGGTCGGGCGCTTTTCCTCGATCGATTCGTCGAATTCGGCCGATGCCATCGTCGCGCCGCCGACGCCGTCGCGGCCGGTCTTGGCGCCGAGATAGACGACCGGAAGGCCGACGCCCTTGGCCTCGGACAGGAAAATGGCGTTGGATTTGGCGATGCCGGCGGCAAAGGCGTTGACGAGGATGTTGCCGTTATAGCGGGCATCGAACTCGACTTCGCCGCCGACGGTCGGCACGCCGAAGGAATTGCCGTAGCCGCCGACGCCGGAGACGACGCCGGAGACCAGATGGCGGGTCTTCGGGTGATCCGGCTCGCCGAAGCGCAACGCGTTCATGGCGGCGATCGGGCGCGCACCCATGGTGAAGACGTCGCGCAGGATGCCGCCAACGCCGGTCGCGGCCCCCTGGTAGGGTTCGATATAGGAGGGGTGGTTGTGGCTCTCCATCTTGAAGACGACGCAATCGCCATCATCGATATCGACCACGCCGGCATTTTCGCCCGGGCCCTGGATGACGCGCGGCCCCGTGGTCGGCAACGTGCGCAGCCACTTCTTCGAGGATTTGTAGGAGCAGTGCTCATTCCACATGGCCGAGAAGATACCGAGTTCGGTAAAAGTCGGTTCGCGGCCGATCAGATCGAGAATGCGCTGGTACTCGTCCGGTTTCAGGCCATGGCTTGCAATGAGTTCCGGCGTGATCGGCATGGTGTTTGGAATGGTCATGAGCGGAAAGTCCCTGGCGCGTTTTGCGCTGTCTTTAGCTTATGTAGCGGCGACGCGCGACAGAAAAAAGCTTGCCGTCAACAGAGGGCGGGCAGGCTTTTCCCACAAGGGGTCAAACCGGTCAGAACTTGTAGCCAACCTGCCGGCCGGCGCGTGTCATGCCGTCGTTCGGGCCGTCGCAGAGATTGGCATGCGAGGAGTGGGCGATCTGGCCATCAGGTTCCAATGAGGATTGAAACGGTAGCCGGCGCCGGCATATTCGCGGAGAACGCGACAGCCGAGTTCCGGGCCATCGCCATTGCCGTCGAGATCGCCGGTATGGACAACGCCGCCGAAGCCGGCTTCGGCAAAGAGCTTCTCGTTGAAATTGACCGTCCAGGTGAAACCTGTGAAGAATTGGGTGGCCTCGCCCGACGTGCCGATCGAGATGCCGAGATGCACACGGGGGTGTAACAACTGCTGCTGCTGCCAGCCGACGGCCGTGTCAGATCCGAAAGGATCGAAGAGAGCGGTAATCTCAGGAAAGACGCCGTCTTCCCTGGAATGGCCCGATTGCACCTAGGTCGAAACCCCAAAACGCAGTTCATCGAATATCTGCTCGCCGGCATTTGCCGAATCTGCCATCAAGGTTCCGGTTACCGCTGCTACTGACGCGGCACTCAAAAAACCAACGCGATTCTTCCGAAGCCGACCCTCATATCCTGTCCTTTGATTCGCGTTAGGCGAGAATAACAAAGAGGTAACATAGAGGTTGAGTCAGTGAAGCGCTGTGAACAGGCTCTGGCGTTTTTCTAAATTATGACGTGTATCTGCAACACGTCATATTTCACCGTCATAGGCGGAACCGCCATTTTCCAGCAGCCGGCGCAGGATCATCAGGCCGGAGATCAGTTCCTGCCCCGTCTTCGGCGAGGAAAAACCGATGCGAACGCGATGATAGGATTTCTCCCCGCGGGCTGCCTTGAACTCGTCCTCGTCATCGACGAGCACGCCGTCACGGAAGGCGGCATTCTTGAAGGTGCCCGACATCCAGGGCTCCGGCAATTTCAGCCAGAGGAAGGGCGCATGCAGGTGCGACGTGAAATCGAAGCCCTGCAATTGCTCCCGCGCAAGCCGGACGCGCCGGGAGAGTTCCTCGACGCTCTGCTTGCGGATCTCGTGGGCCATTCCGCTTTCAACGAGGCGCGCGCAGGTCTCCGCCAGGATGAAGGGCAGACCACCGGTGATCATCTTGTGCGTCACCCGGATGCGCTGGGCAAAATGTGGCGGGCATGCGACCCAGCCGCCGCGCACACCAGCGGCCACCGATTTCGACAAGCCGTTGACGAGGAAGGTTCGATCGGGGGCAAGCGAGGCGAGCAGTGGCGTCTCATCGTCGGCCATGCCGCCGTAGAGATCGTCTTCGATCAGCCAAACGCCGTGTTTCCTGGCGATTGCGGCGATTGCCGCGCGCCGCTCGTAGGGCATGATCGCCACGGTGGGATTGTGGACGGTCGGCATCAGGAAGGCGATCTTCGGATGCTGCTGCTGGCAGAGCCGCTCGAAATCGTCCGGGATCACGCCGAGTTCATCGGACTCGACCGTCAGCGTGCGGCGGCCGAGAAGGCGGGCGCTGCGGCTGACCTGGGTGTAAGTGAGATCCTCAAAGACGATCTTGTCGCCCGGCGCCGAGACGGCGGCGATGACGGCGATCGCCGCCGCATGAGCGCCGAGGGTCGGCACGATGTTTTCGGCCTCCGGCGTCCAGCCGCCGCGGGCAAGCCAGAGGCGGCCGGCTTCAAACCAGTTGCGCGGAAAAGTGCGGGAATAGGATGAAATCTCGGCGAGATGCTGCTCACCGATTTCGGCGAGGATGCCGGATATGATCTTGCCCTGGCCAAGGTCCGGGGCGGCAGTGGTATCAAAGCGGATCTTGTCTGCAGGCGCGTCCTGGACGCGGGTGCCGCCAAGCGAGACAGTCAGCGGGTCGGTCTGTTCCCCAGGCTGGGTTTCGGAACGGTTCAGCACATAAGTGCCGCGCCCGACCTCGCCGGCGACCAGGCCGCGTTCGTGCACCAATGCATAGGCGCGGCCGATCGTGCCGATGGTCACCCCGATATCGTAAGCGAGGTTGCGTTGCGGCGGCAATTTGCTGCCGGCGGGCAGGGCGCCGCTGGCGATGGCAGTTTCGATGCTGTCGGCAAGCCGGAGATAGACCGGACCGGAACCGCGGGAGAGATCGGGAAGCCAATTTGTCATGGTGACAATTGCCTATATTGTCACATTGTCCCTGTCAAGATTAAGAGTCAATTCCAACGGACAACCGAGAGGATTCCTGGAATGTCTGCCTTGCCTGAGATCAAAATGCCGATTGTACCTATTGTCTCTTACGACGATAGGAGACAGATCGTCCTGCCCGACGCGCCTGCCGAGGCGACGACACGTTTGGGGCGGATCTGGGCGGCGATTCTTCTTTGGAATGAGAAGCGGGAAGGCCGCCGGGCACTGAGAAATCTGACGGCGAGCGAACTCAAGGATATCGGCGTGTCGCAGTCCGATGCCGCGCGCGAAGTCGGCAAGTCGTTCTTCTGGGATTGATCGAGCCTGGGCGCTGATCGCAGCGGTCAGCTGCAGGCCTTATTGCCACCGGACCAGCGATTGACGTCGGCGGCGATACGGCCGGCGACCGGCTCCGACATCATCGGACCGAAGGCCTGGAGGCGCGACGGGCTTCCCTCGGCCTGAACGACGAGCAGCGGCCGGCTTTCCGGGCTGCCCTTGTGGACGACCAGAATGCGCGGGCGGCCGGAGAAGGAATTAAGTTCCGGCGCAAGCTTGTACGCAGCAAAAGCCGGATCGCCCGACTTGAACCAGCAGGCATTGGCGGCGAGCGCAACGCGTTCCATCGTCGGCAGCGCGGCGCGGTTCGGACCCGTCGTCGGCGCCGGCGTCTGGCAGGCTGCGACCATGGCTGCGAGAGTGGCGAGCAGGGCAGCGTTAGCGACAGAATGGCGAGGGCGCATCGATCTTGCTCCGGATCCGGATAAAAGGATTTTGAATTCAAAGTGCCACAGCGATGTTCGCGTATCTGAAAAGAGGCGCGGCGCTGTAGATCAGGCGGCGATGACGTCGAGCGCCGAGGCGAAGAGGCCGCGGCCGTCCGAACCGCCATGGGCGGCTTCGATCAGGTTCTCGGGATGCGGCATCATGCCGAGAACGTTGCCCTTTTCGTTCATGACCGCGGCGATGTCGCTGATCGAGCCATTCGGATTGGTGCCCTCGGCATAACGGAAGACCACCTGACCATTGCCTTCGATCTGAGCCAGCGTTGCTTCGTCGGCGAAGTAATTACCGTCGTGATGAGCGACCGGGCAGCGGATGACCTGGCCTTGCGCGTAAGCACGGGTGAAATCCGTCTCGGCATTGACGACTTCGAGTTTGATCTCGCGGCAGACGAATTTCAGCGAGGCATTGCGCATCAGCGCGCCAGGCAGCAGGCCGGCCTCGACGAGGATCTGGAAGCCGTTGCAGACGCCGAGCACCTTCACGCCCTTTGCCGCCTTGTCGATGATTGCCTGCATGACCGGCATGCGGGCCGCGATAGCGCCGCAGCGCAGGTAATCGCCATAGGAGAAGCCGCCGGGGATAACGATCAGGTCGACATCGGGGATCTCAGTCTCCGTCTGCCAGATCGTCACCGGGGGCTTCCCGGAAATCTTGGTCAAGGCGGCGATCATATCGCGGTCGCGGTTGAGGCCCGGAAGTTGAACGACGGCTGATTTCATGGGGTCCCCGCGTCTGGCGAAAGATATTGAACTGGAACGCTTTCGGCGAGCCATACCCCATTGTCGGAGACAAAGAAAGAATGGCCTTCTGAAAACATGCGGGCCGCGTCCACACGCAGGATGACATACTCACCCTTGCGGCGCATTGCGACGATTTTCGCGGTTTCGACATCCGCCGACAGATGAACGTGGTGCCGCTGCATCTTCTTCAAGCCTTCGCGCTCGATCGCCTGCCAGTTCGTCAGAGACGTGCCGTGATAAAGTGCTGCGGGCGGTTCCACCGGGTTCAAGGCGAGATCGACCTCGACGCTATGACCCTGATTGGCGCGAATTCTGTTATCGGCGAGGGTGAAGCGCTTCTTCGGATTGTTTTCGACGATCTCGACAATATCGGCGCGGGAAACATCGTATTTCGATGCCACCGCTTTTTCGAGCGCATCGAGCGACACCCAGCCTTCGGCATCGAGCGTCAAACCCGCGGCATCAGGCGCATGACGCAAAACATAGCTCATAAATTTCGAGACTTCCGTCTCCAGCTTTGTTTTCGTCATGACGCCAAATCCTCAAAGTCCGCCGGACCACGGGTCTGTGATCGTCAGTCGATCGCGATCGCGTAGTTCTCGATTACCGTGTTGGCGAGCAGTTTTTCGCACATGGCCTTGAGGTCGGCCTCTGCCTTGGCCTTGTCGGCGCTTTCCAGCTCCAGGTCGAAGACCTTGCCCTGTCTTACATGGCCGACGCCCGAGAAGCCGAGGGCACCAAGCGCGCCTTCGATGGCCTTCCCCTGCGGATCGAGAACGCCGTTTTTCAGCGTGACGGTGACACGAGCCTTGATCACTTTGTCTTCCCTGCTTTACTTGACCAGAACCGGGCCGGTGCCGCGCACAGGCTCGTTTTCATTGATGATGCCGAGACGGCGGGCAACTTCGGAATAGGCTTCGAGCAGCCCGCCGAGATCGCGGCGGAAACGATCCTTATCCATCTTCTCGTGGGTCTCGATATCCCAGAGCCGGCAGCTGTCCGGCGAGATTTCGTCGGCAAGGATGATGCGCATCATATCGCCTTCGAAGAGGCGGCCGCATTCGATCTTGAAGTCGACGAGCTGGATGCCGACGCCGAGGAAGAGGCCGGTCATGAAGTCGTTGACGCGGATGGCCAACGCCATGATGTCGTCGAGCTCGGCCGGATTGGCCCAGCCGAAGGCGGTGATGTGCTCTTCGGAGACCATCGGATCGTCAAGCGCGTCTGATTTGTAATAGAATTCGATGATCGAGCGCGGCAGTACCACGCCTTCATCGATCCCGAGGCGCTTGGCGAGCGAACCGGCGGCGACGTTGCGCACGACGATCTCCAGCGGGATCATCTCTACTTCCTTGATCAGCTGCTCGCGCATGTTGAGCCGGCGGATGAAATGAGTAGGGATGCCGATCTTGTTCAGATGGCTGAAGATATATTCGCAGATGCGGTTATTGAGGACGCCCTTGCCATCGATGACTTCGTGTTTCTTCTTGTTGAAGGCGGTGGCATCGTCCTTGAAGAACTGGATCAAAGTGCCCGGTTCCGGGCCCTCATACAAGATCTTTGCCTTGCCCTCGTAGATACGGCGGCGACGGTTCATCGTGGTCATTCTCTATTGTTGGCGCTCTTGGGATAGCGCGAGTGGATCGATCTCGTGGCGTCCCCTTAAAGGAAAAGAGTGTGTTTCACAATCCGCCTGTCTCTCCTTCGCCGGTTTCGGGATTTCTGCCCCGGTTTCCGGATTTCGTGGTTCCGGCTTCCGGATTTTACGAAATACCGCCAAGAGAATCGAATGAATTCGCAAGACGAGTCTACCGCCTTTTCCCATACGGTGAAATGACGGCGAAATGGCGGGAGGTTTATGCAGGTCTTTATTTGGCGGCTCTGCTTGGCAGCGCGTGACGAAGCTGCGTCTGCAGGGCGCGCGCGGCGATTTGCCCGTGACGCCAGCTTCCGGCACGGATGAAGGAAGGGATCTGCATGGCCGGCATTGGCCGGGCAAGCGCATAACCCTGCAGCGTGTCGCAGTCGAGTTCTTCGAGAATGCGGATATGATCGGCCGTCTCGACACCCTCGGCGATGACGAGGATGTTCAGCGAGCGACCGATGTCGATGATCGAGCCGACGAGTTTGCGCTGCTCGGCCGATTGCGGCAGCATGCGGATCAGCTCGCGGTCGATCTTCAATGTCTTCGGGCTCAAGCGCAGCAGGCTGACGATCGAGGCATGGCCGGTGCCGAAATCATCGATCTGGATGTCGATGCCGAGCTTGCGCAGCTTTTTCAGGTTGGCGGCCACCGCCTCGTCGCAATCGTCGAGCGAGATCGATTCCAGCAATTCGAAGGCGAACGTGCCGGGCTGGATTTTCAGGGCGCGGAGTTTCTTACCGAGATCGGGATCGGCGAGCCGTCTGGCCGAAACGTTGACCGATATTTTCGGAACCGACAGCCCGTCCTTGATCCAGACGCGGCGATCGGCCATGGCGCGCTCCAGGATCAGGGCGTCGATGGTCGAGACGACGTCGAGGTCTTCAGCGATATCGAGGAAGCGGTCGGGCGTCAGCAGCCCATGCACCGGATGCTGCCAGCGGGCAAGTGTTTCGACGCCTGCGACATCCAGCGTGCGGGCATCGAACTGCAGCTGATAGAAGGGCACGAATTCATTGCGCTCGAGGCCGATCAGGATCTCGTCGGCGAGGTGCTTGGCGGAGATGATGTCGCGGCGGGCAGCAGCCGAGAAAAATTCGAAGCGATTGCGGCCCAGGCCCTTGGCACGATAGAGCGCGATATCGGCATCGAGCAGCATCTGCTTGGCGTCGAGTGTCGGTCCGCTGTCGATGGCGATGCCGATGCTGGCGCCGAAGCGGCAGTCGTGCCCCTCATATCGGACGGGTTTGCGCAATTCGCGGATGACACGTTCGGCAAGGCCGCCGATCTTCTTGGATGCGGGATCGACGATGCAGAGGATGACGAATTCGTCGCCGCCGATGCGGGCCACGAAATCGGCGGCACGGACGGAATTTCTGAGTACGGTTGCGGCATGCCGCAGCATGGCGTCGCCGGCCCGGTGGCCGAGCGTGTCGTTGATCTGCTTGAAGCGGTCGAGATCGATATGCAGGATCGCCAGCGCCAGGCCCTTGGCCCGGCATTCGGCGGAGCGTTCGTCCAGCATCTTGTCGAGATAACGGCGGTTCGGCAGGCTGGTGAGATAATCGTGCAGCGCCAGGTGCTCGATGCTCTCCTTGGCGGCTTCGAGTTCGCGGTTGCGGGCCTCGGCCAGATCCTTGGCGCGCTGCAACTCGTTTCGGAGCGCGACCTCCCCGGTGACGTCCCAATTGGCGCCGATCAGCTTGCGGTGGCCGTTGCCGTCGACGAAGAAGGCCGAGCGGGCGCGGATAACGCGTTCGGCGCCGTCGCCGCGAATGATGCGGTATTCCTGCTGGAAGTCACTTCCGCTTTCGACGCTGCGGTCGGACAAGCCCAGCACGCGCTCGCGGTCGTCGGGATGCAGGCTTTTCGCCCAGGCGTCGCTGGCGATTTGGCGTGGGGCGCCCTGCAGCCCGTATATGGCGATGAGACGCTCATCCCATTCGACGGTCTCATTCTCGATATCCGCCTCGAAGACGCCGATGCGGGAAATTTCCAGCGCCAGATCGAGCCGGCGCGACAAACGCGACAGCGTCTCCTCGGCCTCCTTGCGGGCGGTGATATCGGTATCGGTGCCGACGATCCGCGACGGTACGCCGCTCTCGTTCCATTCGACGCAGGCGCCGCGGCAGTCGATCCACATCCAGTGACCGTCCCTGTGGCGCTCGCGATATTCGAAGATCTGGTAATCCGGGTCGCCGGCGTTTTGCCGGTCGATGGCGTGGATGACGAAATCGCGGTCATCGGGATGGACGAGCTGCAGCCAGGTGTCGTAATCGCCAGCGGCTTCCTCGTCGGGCGCCATGCCGCGCATGGTCTTCCACGTCTGCGAGTAATATTTGCGATCAAGACGGTAGTTGTGATCCCATACGCCAAGGCCGGAGCCGACGAGCGCATGGTTCCACCGGCTCTCCCGCTCCGCTAGGTCGGAATCATCGTCTGCCCCGTTGCCGACGCCTGCCTCGGCCGCTAAGGCCTCGTTATGCGGATCATCGGCCTCTGGATGGGCTTTCTTCACAGGCATTCTCGCTTAATTCACCTCGGTGCAGTCTGCTGTCATTCCATTAAGAAAGACTTAGAAAGCACTTGCGCAACTAGCGGGGCAGCCTGTTTTTCTCAATCAGGCGGAGAGCTTGCTTAGGAACTGGGCGAAGACCATCGTGCCCTCGGGCCAGGGGCCGTGACCGGAATCGGCATTGATATGGCCTGCCTCGCCGGCATCGACGATGAAGGAGCCCCAGCTGCCGGCGATATCGTCGGCATGTTCGTAGCTGCCGAACGGATCGTTGCGGCTCGCCACCGTGATCGACGGGAAGGGCAGCGGATCACGCGGGTAGGGGCCGAAGGTCATCAGGTGCTTCGGGCGGATGTCGGGATTGGCGACATCGGGTGGGGCGACGAGGAAGGCGCCCGCCACCGGCTTGCGGAAATGCGGGATGGCGTGGATCGCCGAGGCCACGCCGAGCGAATGGGCAACGAGGATGACCGGACGGGTCGAGGCGTTCACTTCCTCGGCGATACGGGCGATCCAGTCCTCGCGGACGGGCTTTGTCCATTCGGCCTGTTCGACGCGCCGCGCCGTGCTGAGCTTTGCCTCCCAGCGGCTCTGCCAGTGGCTCGGCCCTGAGTTGGTGTAGCCGGGAATGATGAGGATATCTGCGTCTGAGGCTTTCATAGTGCCGCCGATGTGAGAAAGCTCGGCCAAGATGTCAAGAGGGGACGTGAAGGGAGAGAGCGACACGGGCGTTTTGGTTTGCTATATTGCTCCAGTGCCGGTTGCGGATTTCGTGTCGGCTTGCCCGCCGATTGCGTGTCCGCCGCCGACCAGGTCTCGGCTGAGGAGGAGAAAGCCATGGCGGCATTTCATGTCATGACGGGTGCAGGCGAAAGCTTAGCGCGGCCCGTTGTCAATCGCATCAGTATCGCCGACGTCTTCGACGCGCTGAAGCGCGGGTACGACGATTTCATGGAGAAACCGTCGCATTATGTGTTCCTGTGCCTGATGTACCCGATTGCCGGCGTCTTCCTGACGCTCTGGTCATCGGGCGCCAATCTTTTGCCGATGGTCTTTCCGCTGATGGCAGGTTTCGTGCTGATCGGCCCGATCGCAGCGATCGGCCTTTACGAGATCAGCCGCCGGCGCGAGGCCGGCCTCGACACGTCATGGACGCATGCGCTCGACGTACGCCATTCGCCGGCGCTGCCGTCGATCGTCGCAGTCGGGCTGATGCTTTGTGCGCTTTTCGTCGTCTGGCTGGTGACGGCGCAGACGCTCTACAGCAACCTGCTCGGTGAAGTGTTTCCGCGCAGCATGGCGGATTTCTTCCGCCAGGTCTTCGGCACGGCCGAGGGCATGCAGCTGATCATCTGGGGCAATCTGATCGGCTTCGTCTTTGCGCTCGTCGTGCTGTCGATATCCGTGATTACCTTTCCGCTGTTGCTCGACCGCGATGTCGGAGCGGTGGCCGCCGTCCTCGCCTCGATCCGGGCGACGATTGCCAATCCGGTGCCAGTGCTGCTCTGGGGCCTGATCGTTGCGGCACTGCTCGTGATCGGCACGATCCCGGTCTTTGCCGGACTGGCGCTGGTTATTCCGATTCTTGGCCATGCGACCTGGCATCTTTATCGCAAGCTGATTGCGCGCGAAGGCGTGTAATCGAAGGTTTCCGGGGATCTCGAATTATCGTGATCCCCGGAATTCAAAGCTTCGCCCGTTCCCGGAACCTCGAGACCTCTCGCCGCGTTGTGTGTGACCGGCTTGTGGGAGGATTTCGGAGGTGACGATGCAGCATCTGTTCGCCCGCTTCGCAACCAAGATATCGGAATGGGCGGGCAAACCCGTCATCTTCATTCTGGCGCTCATCGCCGTCGTGATCTGGGCGGCACTCGGCCCCTTCTTCGATTATTCGGAAACTTGGCAGCTGGTCATCAACACCGGCACGACGATCATCACCTTCCTGATGGTTTTCGTGTTGCAGAACGCTCAGACGCGCGACACAAGGGCGATCCAGGCCAAACTCAACGAAATCATCCTGACCAGCCATGCGGAAAATCGCTTCATCGGCATCGAAAATCTCGACGAGGAGGAGCTGAAGCGTCTCGACGAGCTGGTCGCCAAGGCGGCCAAGGGCAGGGGCGAGACGGAGGCTTGCCGGATATCGGAGGCTGCCAACGCGGTGGCGCCGAAAAAGGAGGAGACGAGGAAGCGCGCTATGGCTGCCAAAGCGCCGAAGCAAAAACAACGGCCGCTGAGAGGAGATAGATAGTCAACAATGTCCACAATCATAAAATTCAGTGATTGCAATCCCGTAGGAAAAAATATGTCCTTGTTCTGAAGCTATAGTGTTGATTTCGGGAGGACAGAACATTGGCGGGTTTAATCGCAGAGCTATTAGGAGCGGCGCTTTCAATGGCATTGACAGGAGCGGCCGTTGCATGGGTGCTGCGGAAGTTTACCAGCCTTACACTCGTACAGTCGTATGCCATTGGTGTATTTATCATGACATGTTTTGCGCCGGCGTTATACGTCGCTGGCAGCGATGGGAGAGCGTCCTTCGTTGGCGCATGGATGCAGTATGCAATTGGCGGGGTGGTCGGATTCGTCATCCTGTGCTCAACACGTCCCAAGCGTAAGGACAACAACCCAGACGAAGGTTCTCTTCGTCAGTAGGGCCGTGTAGATAACTTCGGTATAGCCCTTAAGGAAATACAGGCGAGCGCAGGCGCGACAACTGCGGTAACAGAATGTAATTAAGCATGAAAACGGCGCCGTAAAGGCGCCGCAATATTGTCGATTTGGAGAACTCACGCCTCGCCAAACACTCGGCGGAAAATCGTATCCACATGCTTGGTATGATACCCAAGGTCGAACTTCTCCCGAATATCTTCTTCGGATAGCGCAGCCCGCACCTCAGCATCGGCGAGCAGTTCCTCCAAAAAGTCCTTGCCCTGTTCCCATACCTTCATGGCGTTGCGCTGCACCAGGCGGTAGGCGTCCTCGCGGGAGGCGCCGGCTTGGGTCAGAGCCAGGAGGACGCGTTGGGAGTGGACGAGGCCGCGGAATTTGTTGAGGTTCTTCTCCATGGTCTCGGGGTAGACCAGCAGCTTTTCGATGACGCCGGCGAGACGCGAGAGGGCGAAGTCGAGAGTGACGGTCGCATCCGGGCCGATCATGCGTTCGACCGAGGAGTGGGAGATATCGCGCTCATGCCAAAGGGCGACGTTTTCCATGGCTGGCATGGCGTAGGAGCGGACCATGCGGGCAAGGCCGGTGAGGTTTTCGGTCAGCACCGGGTTGCGCTTGTGCGGCATCGCCGAGGAGCCCTTCTGGCCGGGCGAGAAATATTCTTCCACTTCCAGCACTTCGGTGCGCTGCAGGTGGCGGATCTCGGTCGACAGGCGCTCGATGGAGGAGGCGACAACGCCGAGGGTGGCGAAATACATGGCGTGGCGGTCGCGCGGGATGACCTGGGTCGAGACCGGCTCGGCCTTCAGGCCAAGCGCCTCGGCGACATGTTCCTCGACGCGGGGGTCGATATTGGCGAAGGTGCCTACGGCGCCTGAAATGGCGCAGGTCGCGATTTCCTCGCGGGCGGTTACGAGGCGCTGGCGGCAGCGCTCGAATTCGGCATAGGCGAGCGCCAGCTTGATGCCGAAGGTTGTGGGCTCGGCGTGGATGCCGTGCGAACGGCCGATGGTGACGGTGTCCTTGTGTTCGAAGGCGCGGGTTTTGAGCGCCTCGAGCAGGCGGTCGATATCGGCGATGAGGATATCGGTGGCGCGCACCAACTGGACGTTGAAGCAGGTGTCGAGCACGTCTGATGAGGTCATGCCCTGGTGGACGAAACGCGCATCCGGGCCGACGATCTCGGCGAGATGGGTCAGGAAGGCGATGACATCATGCTTGGTGACGGCCTCGATCTCGTCGATGCGGTCGACGTCGAAGGTGGCCGCACCGCCTTTATCCCAGATCGTCTTTGCCGCCGATTGGGGGATGACGCCGAGTTCGGCCAGCGCGTCGCAGGCATGCGCTTCGATCTCGAACCAGATGCGGAACTTGGTTTCGGGAGACCAGATGGCGACCATTTCGGGGCGGGAATAACGCGGGATCATGGGCGGCTGCCTTCACTTCAAGAGATTTGAGCGTTTCGTTTTTACGCAATTCCGGACGGAAAACCGCGGGGCACTTTTCCTGGAATTGCTTCAGTGCCCCTGTAGCAAAGACGGGCGGCAATCTCAACGCATGCGTTTGGCAAGATGATAGCTGCTGGCGACAAGGCAGACGAGGCCAAGCGGCAGGAAAAGGCGAAGACCGATCACCAGAAACTGGTAGACGGCGCTGATGCTGGTGAAGACGAACTGAAAAGCCCAGACGACGCTGCCGAAGGGCGCGTGCCAGCGCGAATAGAAGAGCCGGTATTCCATGGCGAAGAGGAAGGCGGTCATTGCGATCGTGGCGGCCGTCAGCATTACGAAGAAGGCGGCGAAACGCGCCTCGGCCGGCTTGCCATAGGCAAAGAAGCGGGCGACCGGCAGGGCGAAGGGCCAGGCGAAAAGGCCGCCGGCGAAATAGAGCACGGCGACCTCGGCAAGCCGGCTCGTCTGCAGGCCGTTGCGCAGGTAAAGGCCCAGCATGGCGGAGGCGAGCATCTGCGTGCCCCAGAACAATGCGCCGGCAATCAGATCGGGGTAGGGCGGCCATGCAGCTCTGAGACGATCCCTGCTGGGGCGAACCGTCCTCTGGCGATCTGTCCTGGGGCGATCCGGATTCGGGCCATCCATCCTTGGGCGGTCCGGGCTCAGGGATGAACCGGAACGGCGATCCAGCGTCCGTTCCTGTCGGCGTCGAAGGCCAGGATAAGGGCGATGTGAATCTGGTTTCCGGCCTCCGGCTGATAGACCATCGCCCCGCCGATCCGGTATTCCACAGAACAGGCGCGATCGGCCGGAACCGCGGTTGCTTGCCGCGCTGCCTGGCGGTTCGGAGCGCCTTGCTTCTCGATCATCTGCAGGCTGAAGCCGAGCACCCGTTTGTCGCTCGCCGCGCAATCCTTCGGGGCCGGCACCGGCACCTCACCGAGCGAAAGCGTATAGGGCGATTTCGGCGGACCGTCGGTCGCAAGCGTGGTGTAGCGGATGGTCTTTGAAGGAGAACCGAGTTCGGTCGGCGGATTGAAGGCGGCGATCAGGCCGGGATTGGTCAAGAGATCGTATTTATCCATCTGGCTGCGCGCTGCCGTCAGGTTCTGCCGCCGCGCCTTGGAAAGATTGGCGTCCTTGTCGGTCATCTCGGTGTGGAAGGGCGTGCCCTCGAGATATTGGCCGCTGTCGGTATCGACGAAATAGGTGTTGGAGTAGGGGACGCCGCCGCTCTCCTCGATGCCGAATTCCTGAAATCCGAAGACCTTGCCGTCGGCGGAAAAGCCGATCGGCTGGATATTGGCGATGTCGCCGGCAAGGGACAGGCCGGGCAGGCCGGCCAATGCGACCGCAAGCAGGCTACCTAAAATCAGACGCTTCATCATGCTCGTGCCCCTTCGGCTGCCTGACGCAGATCGGCGACGGTCCGGCGATAGTTCTCGACCGTACCGCCCTTGAAAATTGCCGAGCCAGCGACGAGGACGTTGCCGCCGGCGCGGGCGATCGCCGGTGCCGTTTCCATCGTGACGCCGCCATCGACCTCGAGTTCGATCGGCCGATCACCGATCAGTGACTTCGCCGCCGCGATCTTGGCAGCCATTGCCGGAATGAACTTCTGCCCGCCAAAGCCAGGATTGACCGACATGATCAGGATGAGGTCGACATCGTCGAGCACGTTTTCGATGGCGCTGAGCGGGGTTGCCGGATTGATCGTCACCCCGACCTTCTTGCCGAGATTGCGGATGGTCTGCAGCGAGCGGTGCAGATGCGGCCCGGCTTCGGCATGGACGGTGATCCGGTCGCAGCCGGCCTTGGCGAAGGCTTCGAGATAGTCGTCGACCGGCGAGATCATCAGATGGCAGTCGAAGGTGGCTGAGGTATAAGAGCGTAGCGACTTGATGACATCGGCGCCGAAGGAGATGTTCGGCACGAAATGCCCGTCCATCACGTCGAGATGGATCCAGTCGGCGCCGGCGGCCGTGACGTTGCGCACCTCCTCGCCGAGCCTGGCGAAATCCGCCGCGAGGATCGAGGGGGCAATGCGAATGGGCAGCGTCATCAAATATCACTCCGTATGGGCTGCCATTTGACCGTGGCGCCCGAATTCAAGGCTGGTGCGCCGCTGCTCATTGCGGCGGCGCGGCCGGTGGAAAAAAGCCGTTGCCCCGCCATTCGAGCAGGCGATACGGGTTTTGCGAAAGTTCATGCGCGGCGGTGAAGACGATGGCGCCGACCGGCGTCTGGAATGTCGTGCCCATCAGTGCCTCCTGGAAAGGCTTGCCGGCCGCAGCGGCGGCTTCCGCGGCCTGGCCGGCAATCAGTGCCGCTGCCAGCGACGGCAGGACATAGCCTTCCGGCTCGATGCCTTTGGTACGCAGCGCGTCGGCTGCAGCCGTGCCTTCCGGCAGAGCGGCGTATTCGGGCAGGGCGACGGCGCGTACGCCGGCATTGAGCGGCAGCGGCTGGTCGGCGGCGCGCGTGGCATCGCCGCCGAGAATGGACAGCGGGATGTTTTCCGCCTTGGCGTCGCGGGCGATGATGGCGACATCGTTGCGATCGCCGCCGATGAAAACCCTGCTCGCACCGGCCCGTTTCAGGCGGCGCACGAGAGCGATCTGCTGCTCCTGTCCTGGCCGGTAGGTATCGGTAAAGACCGGCTTCAGGCCGTTCTGCTCCAGCGCATTGCGCACCGCTTCCGTCAGTTCGCGGCCATGGATGGTGCCGTCCTCGATCAGTGCGATCGGATCTGCGGCCCAGTCCTTCAGGATCACTTCGTTGATCTTTGCGGCTTCGGCGCCATCGGCGGGCGCCAGGCGAAACAGCGGCCAGCCGTTTTTCAGCGCATCCTCCATCAGGATGCGGGAGCGCGCCGAGACGGTCATCGCAGGAATGTTGGCGTCCTTCAGCTTCGGCAGCGCGCCTTCCAGCGTCTCGCTACAGAGAAAGCCGACCGCGACCTGCACCTTGGCTGCAACCAGCGCATCGGCAATCGCAGCGCCACTATTGTCCTCGCAGGTCTCGTTGATGGCGACGAGGGTATTGCCGGACTGCTGGATCTCGAAACCGGCGCCGGCGGCAATCTGGGCGCCGAGCAAAGCGAGCGGGCCGTTTTGAGGGGCGACGACGCCGATCGTCACGCCGGCCGCATGGCCTTGCGCCGCCGCTCCCAGCAGCGCCAGAAAGGCTGCTATGCCACGCAGGTTGATCATGAAAGGCGGAGATCCCTAAGCCATCGTCCATGCCCTTTTATCCGCAAGGCCGCGATCGTCAAAGAAAAACAAGCGTGAAGCAGTGCTTTTCACCGGTCCTATTGTAGAAAAGGTAACTGATGCTCGCCATATTGGCGCGATAACAAGTCGATCCATGCAGAAAAGCACGGGAGAAGCAGGTGTTGAACAGGCAGCATATCGACCCCGGTCTTTATCGAGACGCCATGAGCCGTTATGCCGGCCATGTGCAACTCGTGACGACGGCGATGGGCGAGTTGCGCCGCGGCGTCACCATCACCGCCGCCTGCTCGGTCTCGGACAATCCAGCCTCGGTGCTGATCTGCCTCAACAACACCAATCCGAAGAACGAGATCTTTTTCCGTAGCGGCGTCTTCGTGCTGAACACGCTCGGCGCTCATCATCAGGGCGTTGCCGACGCCTTTTCCGGACGGACGTCGCTTGCCGATAGCGAGCGTTTCGCCAGCGCTCGTTTTGAGACGCTGGTCACCGGCGCGCCTGTGCTCGCCGATGCGCTCGCAGCCTTCGATTGCCGGGTGACCGACATCAAGGAAATGCCGACGCACAATGTCATCTTCGGCGAGGTCGCGGCCGTGCGCTTCAGCGAAAAGCACGCGGCGCTCGTCTATATGAACCGGGATTATCACGCGCTGTGATTTTCAGGATCTCGAGGGATTAGAATGGACACTGCCGGCATCGAGGAAATGTTTCAGGGGCTCGGTCCCGTCACGGTCAAGCGCATGTTCGGCGGCAAGGGCATCTATCATCTCGGGCGCATCATCGCGCTCGAAGTGCGGGACGAGATGTTGCTGAAGGCCGACGAGACGAGCGCCCCTGAATTTGCCGCCGCCGGCGCCACGCAGTGGAGCTACGAGGGCAAGAAGGGCAAGCCGGTGAAGATGCCCTACTGGTCGATCCCCGACGAGGCTTACGACGATCCCGATCTGATGGCGAAATGGGTGCGGCTTGCCTATGAGGCGTCGCTGCGCGCCGATAGCTGACCGCGTTCGGCTGAGGGCAGCGCTGCGATCGCAGCCTTGGTGAAGGCCGACAACGGCGAGGGTAAATCAGTCAGGGGAAACCAGCCGAAATCCGAAAGCTTGTCCGGTTCCGTCAGTTGCGGCTCGCCTTCGACGTCGCAGGCGAGATAGAGAAGCGAAATCCAGTGCTGGCGGTCGGTATCGATGATCTGTTCGGTCATGCCGATTTTCTCGATCCGACCGATCTTGAGGCCGGTTTCTTCCTCGGCCTCGCGGCGCGCAGCCTGCTCGGCCGGCTCCATGTGGTCGACCTTGCCGCCGACGATATTCCAATAGCCGGCTTCCGGTGGACGCAGGCGTTTATACAGGAGTACCTTGGCGTCGCGCAGAATCACCAGGCCGACGCCGAAGCCCGGAAAATCGAGACCGGGCTTACCCATTGGACGTTCAGATCTTGGCGCTGCCGGCGATCAGCATGAAGGCCGGGATATCGTCGCCGAAGCCGACCGGGGTCGGGCCGTCGTCGTGGTCGCGATGGCGGCGGCGGTCGCGGCTGTCATCGTTTGCCGGATAAGGCCGGCTGTTGCGCGCATTGTTTTGCGGCTTCTGCTCTGCTTTGCGCTCGTTCTTCACGATGTCGGCCTTTACTGGTGCTGCTTGGATCACGTCTACGCCATTATCCTGGATGTCGTTATCAGATTTATGAACCGAGGCGCTGCGATTGCCGCGTCCGCGCCCACGATCCCTCTCACCCCGTTCACTCTTTGCGCCACGCTCGCGGCTGTTGCGCCGCGGGCGCTCGCTTTCGGCGCTTTCTTCTGCCGGCGGCAAGGAATTCACATCGCCGCTCAGCCACTCGACCTTTTGGCCGATCAGCTTTTCGATCGCATCGACGAATTTGGTGTCGCGCTTGGTGACGAGCGTGAAGGAGGCACCCGAGCGGCCGGCACGGCCGGTGCGGCCGATGCGGTGGACGTAATCCTCGGAGTGGATCGGCACGTCGAAATTGAAGACGTGGCTGACATCGGGAATGTCGAGGCCGCGGGCGGCGACGTCGGAGGCAACCAGCAGCTGGAGATTGCCGTCACGGAAGCTCTGCAGCGTCATCGTGCGGGAGCGCTGATCCATATCCCCATGCAGGGCACCGACGGAGAAGCCGTGGCGCTCCAGCGACCGGAAGAGATCGGCAACATCCTTCTTGCGGTTGCAGAAGACGATGGCGTTCTTGAGTTCGGTCTGGGCGCGGACGAGTTCGCGCAGAACCGCGCGCTTCTCGTAGTCCTTACCGTGCGAGGCGACGAAGCGCTGCGTCACGGTCTCTGCGGCCGACGCCGGCTTTGCCACTTCGATGCGCTCGGGATTTTGCAGGAAGCGGTCGGCAAGCTTCTGGATCTCCGACGGCATGGTTGCCGAGAAAAACAGCGTCTGGCGGGTGAATGGGATCATCTTGGCGATGCGCTCGATATCGGGGATGAAGCCCATGTCGAGCATGCGGTCGGCCTCGTCGATGACGAGGATCTCGACGCCGCTCATCAAAAGCTTGCCGCGCTCGAAATGGTCGAGCAGGCGGCCTGGCGTGCAAATCAGCACGTCGGCGCCGCGCTCGAGCTTGCGATCCTGGTCCTCGAAGGAAACGCCGCCGATCAGCAGGGCGACGTTGAGACGGTGGTTCTTGCCGTATTTTTCAAAATTCTCGGCGACCTGGGCGGCGAGTTCGCGCGTCGGCTCGAGAATCAGCGTACGGGGCATGCGGGCGCGGGCGCGCCCCTTTTCCAGAAGCGACAGCATCGGCAGAACGAAGGATGCCGTCTTGCCAGTGCCCGTCTGCGCGATGCCGCAAATATCGCGGCGCTCGAGCGCAAAGGGAATGGCTCCCGCCTGAATAGGCGTGGGGATCGTGTAGCCCGCGTCGGTAACAGCGGATAGCACTTTTTGGCTCAAGCCAAGGTCAGCGAATGTCGTCAAAGGGAAAACTGTTTCCGTTTCGGTTCGGCCGAGCTCTGAACGAGTCGGCGGGATTGCGTGCCGCAATGCAGCGCGACATAGCCCCGAATGGCCGGCAAGTCAAGAATTAGAGAGGCCGCACCCGGTACAGAGTGAAGCGATGGTTACCTCACGGCTGTTACTTGATATAGGTGGCGAGTTTAAGGCCGGCATTCATGAAATATACTGGATCGACCGCGTGGCCGTCCTGGCGCACCTCATAGTGCAGATGCGTTCCCGTCGAGCGGCCGGTGCTGCCGGCAAGGCCGATGACGTCATTGCGGTCGACCGTGTCGCCGACCTTGACCAGCACTTGCGACATATGGCCGTATCGCGTCGATATGCCGTTGCCGTGATCGACTTCGACCATGTTGCCGTAACCGCCGGTCCAGCCGGCGGCGATGACCTTGCCAGGCGCCGACGGGCGGATCTTCTCGCCCGGCGTGAAGCGGAAATCGATGCCGGAATGCAGCGCGAGCCGGCCGAGGAAAGGGTCGCGGCGATTGCCGAACGGGCTGGTCACGTCCTTGCCGAGCGCGGGATTGCGGAAGGGCAGGGATTCGGCGGTGCTGCGCACGGACTCCAGCCGGGTCAGCGCGCCGTCGAGCGCTGCCAGCGAATTGTTGAAGTCGTCGTTGCTTTCAGGCTCGACATAGGGGCCGCCGACGGCATCGTCGTCTTGCCTCGCCGCAGTCTCCTCCGGCACCGGAATCTTGAAGCGGGTCAGCACGGTGCCGATGACATTGGCGGCATTGCCGGCGTCGCTCGTCAGCTGCTCGACGCGGTTGCGCTGGTCCTGTTCGACACCCTTCAGCGACAGCGTCACGTTGGAGAAGATGCGGTCGGCACGGTCGCCGACCGTCTCGGCGGCCGGCACATAGGCAAGCGTGGAATTGTCGGGTGTCGCATCGGCGGGGGCGCCGCTCGCCAGCTGTTTCTCGATCGCCTGGATGCCGCCACCGGTCAGCGAAGCGCGCTTGTCCTTGATATCAGGGGCATAGGACTGAACGGGCGAAGAGGGGGCAGCGAGAGCGCCGTCCTTTTCCGTCAGGCCGGAGCTTTCCGCCCGGTCGAGCAGATTGTCGAGCTTGCCATGGCGCGAGGTCAGCGCCATCTGCTGCTCCATCAGCTTGTCGACCTTGTCCTCGACCACCTGCTGGTCGAGGAGCTGCCGGGAGGTGATGCGGTCGACTTGCGCGCGAAGGGCGGCGATGCGGTCTTCATAATCGTGCTGCATGCGGGTTTGCCGCGCCATGGTGGCGCCGATCAGATCGTCGCGCAGCACGAGATAGGAGGTGGCTAGGAGATAGCCGATCGAAAAGGCGCCGACGAGGCAGACAGCAAGGGCTGCCATCCACGGCCGGACCGTCATGTGGCGGACCTTATCGCCGCTTGCGAGGATCAGGATATGCTCCTGCGCCCGCCTGCCGAATACCCGGTGCTGATGTCCGCTGTCCACGCAGGCTCTCCCGATTGATGCGCTACGCCTCTTTCGGAAAATTAGACACTCTTATGGTTAACGAATGCTTTCTTTGTCGCCGCCCGCGCCAGAAATACCAGCTATTTCAGGCGTGGCTGATCGATGCGAGCGCGCGGTAGAAGGATGGGGTCAGGCCGGCCTCGGCGCGGGCAAGATCGTTGAAGGGCGGCTTCAACGGTCCGCGGAAATTGGCGCGCACCAGCTCCTGGAAGGCTTTTGCCGGGTCGCGCTTCTCCCGGGCGCATAGGAAGCGGAACCATTTGGCGCCGACGGCGACGTGGCCTTTCTCGTCGTTGTAGATGACGTCGAGGACCGCGGCACTTTCGAGATCGCCGGTCTGGCGCATCTTTGCCTGCAGCGACGGCGTGACGTCGAGGCCGCGGGCTTCGAGAATCAGCGGCACGACGGCGAGCCTTGCCGTCAGATCGTTGCGCGTCGAATGGGCGGCCTGCCAGAGCCCGTCATGGGCGGGCAGATCGCCATAATCGGCGCCGAGATCGTTGAGGCGGGCGCGCACCATGCGGAAATGCTTCGCCTCCTCGAAGGCAACCTGCATCCAGCCGTCGAAAAAGGAGTTCGGCACCTGCTCGGTTGCGAATCGCGCGACGATATCGAGCGCCAGATCGACGGCATTGAGCTCGATGTGGGCGATGGCATGCAGCAGGGCGATCCGGCCTTTCAACGTATGCAGCGAGCGCTTTTCCACCTGGGTCGGCGGCGTCAGCAGCGGTCTGTCAGGACGGCCGGGCCTGTCCGGCAACGCTGCATCGAGCGGCGAGCGCAACGACACCCGGCGGGCAAACCAGCGGGTGGCGCTTTCCTGCGCCAGCGCAGTCTTGCGGTCGAGATCGGCGGAGCAGATGGCATCGATTGCGCCGCCGCGCAGCGACGTTATCGCAAGATCTCCGGTCACGCGGCCAGATTCCGCACCGCCTCGAGCACGGTTTCGGCATGGCCCTGCACCTTCACCTTCTGCCAGATGGTGGCGATCGTGCCGTCCTGGCGGATGAGGAAAGTGGTGCGCTCGACGCCCATGAAATTGCGGCCGTACATGCTCTTTTCCTTCCAGACGCCATAGGCCTGCAACGTGGTCTTTTCCTCGTCCGAGGCAAGCGCCACCGAAAGACGGTGTTTCCTGACGAATTTGTCATGGCAGGCGGCCGAATCGGGCGACATGCCGATGACGGCCACACCCGCTGCCTCGAACTCGCCTGCCAGCGCGGTGAAGGCCAGTGATTCGGCGGTGCAGCCTGTCGTATCGTCCTTGGGATAGAAGAACAGGACGAGTGGCCTGCCCTGGAATTCGGCCAGCGAGACGCGGCCGCCGCCGTCGCGGGGAAGGTTGAAATCAGGAGCCGTGGCGCCGATGCCTGGAACCGCCATTGGGAAAACCTTTCTTTTGCCGGGTTTGTGGATGACACTTTCTCTCCCCGAATTATATAGTGGACGGAAACCCGTCCAGCATGGCCGGGTTCAATTCTTCATTTAAAGGGAGAGCCCGAAGGCGCATGTCAGCCATCCGCGGCGAAAAGGTCACGTTTCGCAAGAAGGATATCGTTGCGCTGGACCGCTTGCCGTCCGCTCAGGCCGAGGATCCGATCATCGTCCATTGCCCGCCGCCGCGTTCGCCGATGCGCCGGACAGCGAAGCTGACCGCGGGATTTCTGGGCCTGATCCTCCTTGTTCTCGCGGCGATCGTCTTTACCGTCGAGAGCGGCATGTTCGACAAGCCGCTGTCGCAGCAGGCGCAGGCGGCGTTGAACGGCGTGGCCGGACCGCGTTACCACGCCGAGGTCGGCTCCACCGTCATCCGTTTCACCTCGGATTTCCGGCTGGCGCTGGAAGCGCGCAACGTCAACATGATCGATGAGCAGAGCGGCCAGCACCTGTCGACGACGGGTTCGGTGCGCCTGGGGCTCGATCCGCTGCAGCTTTTCCGCGGCCGCATCGCCGTCACCGACATCGAAGCGGAGGATATCGCGCTCGATACCGCGCTTTTGCCCTCCGGCAATCCTCTGACGCTCGACGATCTGCGCATCGACGCCATGCCGGCGGCGACGGAGAAGATCTTCTCGCAATTCGACATGTTCGACAGCGTCGTGACCCGGGGCTCAACCAATTCGGTACGGATCTCCGGCATAACTATCAAGCTTGCCGATACCGCCAACGGCCCACTGTCGCTGGTCGTCGACAACCTCGTCTTTGCCCATGCCGGCCCATCCTCGCTGCAATTGAGCGGCGAGGTGGCGCTGAACGGCGAGGTGGCGAAGCTCGATGTACTGGCCGAGAAGGAAGACGGCCACGTATCGAAGGTGGTGGCGACGCTCAGGCATGCCGACCTCACGCCCTTTTCGCTCAAACGCAACGATCAAGGCGTGATCCGGCAGGGGCTCAGCGCGTTTGCCGACCTGACGGTGTCGGCCACCAGGGGGCGCGATGGCGTGGAGCCGGCGCTTGCGGCGACGATCGACATCGATCCCGGCCTGATCTATGCGGATGGCGATCCGCAGGAGCTATCGGGCGGGCAGATCAACCTCGTCTATGATTTCGCCAAGCAGACGCTCGAGATCGCCCGGTCGAATGCCCGGTTCGGCGCGACCACGCTTCCGATCAACGGCGCGCTGATCGATCTCGACAAGCTCGACCCGCAGGCCGGCAAGGGCTTCGGCATCGATCTGCTGGTCAGCGGCGGCATGGCAGCCCCCAGCGGCTCCGGCGAGCAGCCGCTCTCTTTCGATATCCAGGCGACCGGGCGCTACCTTGTCGCCGGGCGGGAATTCCAGTTTCCCAATATGGCCGTCTCCAGCTCGCTCGGCGCGCTTTACGGGGCACTGCACGTCAAGCTCGGGGGCAAATCGCCGGAGATCAGCTTTGCCGGCCAGTCGGCACAACTGCAGACGACGGCGATCAAGCAAATGTGGCCATTCTGGATGGCGCCCAAGGTGCGCACCTGGGTACAGGGCAACCTCTTCGGCGGCACCGTCACCAACGCTGCCATCTCCGTGTTCATTCCCTTCGGCAGGCTGGACGAGGCAGCCGGCGGCAAGGGGTTGAAGCTCGACGCCAACCAGATCCGCATCGGCTTCGACATCACGGGAGCGCGGATGAACGTTGCCGGCGACATTCCGCCGATCCGTGACACCTCGGCCCATTTCGACCTGGCCGGCCCGGTTGCGACGATCGCGATCAAAAGCGGCACGTCGTTTTTCCCCTCCGGCCGATCCGTCGGTCTCGGGCAGGGAACCTTCATCATGCCCGCCACCTACGACAAGCCGCTGATGGCGGATATCGATCTTACGGTCTCCGGGGCAGCGGATGCCGTCGGCGAGCTTCTGACCTACAGACCGATCCGGGTGCTGCAGCGCGCCGGCTTTACGCCCGACGATTTCAAGGGGCGGATCGAGGCGAACGTGAAGGCGCATTTCGGCCTGCTCGCCTCGCAGAACCCGCCGCCGGCCGAATGGACGGCGGCCATGAAGCTCACCGATGTCGATCTTGGCAAGCCGTTTTCCGGCCGCACGATCAGCAATCTCAACGGTACGCTGAACGGCAATCCGAAACAGATCACGCTCGACGCCAAGGCCCAGATCGATGGCGTCCCCGCCGATATCGATCTTACCGAACCGGTCGAGGCATCCGACAGTGCGAAGCGGCAGCGGGTGATCACCGCGACGCTTTCCGAGGAGCAGCGCAACAAGCTGATCCCCGGCCTTTCCGGAATCGTCGGCGGCAGCGTGAAGATGGTGCTGACGCGGATCGACGACGACCGGCAGGACGTTCAGCTCGAGCTTACCCGGTCGCAACTCGACCTGCCGTGGATCGGCTGGTCGAAGGGCAGCGGCATTGCAGCTTCGGCCGAATTCGAAACCTCCGGCCCGGCCGACGATACCCAGATCAAGAACTTTCGGCTGAAGGGCGACGGTTTCGGCGCCAACGGATCGATGAACATCGGCAAAAATGGGCTGATCTCAGCCGATTTCGACAGCGTCAAACTCTCCTCGCTGGACGATTTCGCCCTGTCGGTGAAGCGCAGCAAGGGCAATTTCGACGTCTCGGTCTCCGGCGACAGCGCCGATGCGCGGCCAGTTATCGCGCGGCTGAAATCGGGCTCGGGCGATGGCGATGGTGACGGGGATGCCGGCGACACCGGCGTATCGGTGCGTGCCAGGCTGAAAAACGTCATCGGCTTCAACGATGAGAAGATCGGCAATTTCCAGGCGCAGGTGTCACTTCGCGGCGACAAGCTGCAAGCGCTGAACTTTTCCGCCGTTACCGACAGCGGTGAAGCCGTGGTCAGCCAGATGAAGGACGGTGGCGTCATCAACATCACCAGCGGCGATGCCGGCGCGGTCTCGCGTTTTGCCGATCTCTACAAGCACATGCAGGGCGGCCTGCTCAATCTGGCAATCAGGCTTTCGGCACAGGGCGGCTGGGACGGTTCGCTCGACGTGCGCCGGTTCTCGATCGTCAACGAACAACGGCTGCGCTCGATCGTCTCGACGCCTGTCGGCAACGAGCAGCGCAGCCTCAACGAAGCCGTCAAGCGCGAGATCGATACCTCGTCGCAACGCTTTCAGCGCGGCTTTGCCCGCGTCGTCTCGCGCGATGGCATGGTCGGCATCGAGAATGGCGTGCTGCGCGGCGACCAGATCGGCGCGACCTTCCAGGGCGTGGTGCGCGACCGCAAGGGCAATATGGACATGACCGGCACCTTCATGCCGGCCTACGGCCTAAACCGGCTGTTTGCCGAACTGCCGCTGATCGGCGTCATCCTCGGCAACGGCAGCGACCGCGGCCTGATCGGCATCACCTTCAAGCTCACCGGCAAGTTCGACCAGCCAAACCTGCAGATCAACCCGCTGTCGATCATCGCACCGGGTGTCTTCCGGCAGATCTTCGAATTCCAGTAGGGCGCGGAACCTAAAGCGCGTCGCATCAAATTTGAATCATGCGGCGCGCTTTAGTTCTTTGTTTTTATGCATGTCGTTTTCCCGGAACCGCTGCACACTTCCGGTCGACATGCATTAAATTTCCTTGCGCCTGAGGAGATAGTCGAGGCCACCGACGCGGTACCAGCGATAGCCATAGGCGTCGAGCACGACGGTGTGGCAGCCTTTCTCGTCCGCTTCGCTGCTCGCGCCGTCGGCGATATCGATCAACTGTCGCCCGTCTTTGCCTCTGTCCGGATCGAAGGTGACTTCTGCCGGCTGCGCATGCAGATTGTGCAGGATCAACACGGAATTGCCGCGCCAGTCGTAACGAAGCGCTAGCACGCCGTCGTTTCCGGTGTCGACCACAGCGAAATCGCCCCAGCCGATCTCAGGAGCTTCCTTGCGCATCCGGATCATTCGTTCGGTCCAGTTCAGCAATGAATTGGCATCGCGCCGCTGCTCGGCGACGTTGACATGCTGGAAGCCGTAGGGGCCGTCCTTGATGACAGGCGAGACAGGCTTTCGACTTTTGGTGAAACCGCCTTCCGGTTCGGTCGACCACTGCATCGGCGTGCGGGCGCAATTGCGTTCTGGCAGAGCGAGATCGTCGCCCATGCCGATCTCGTCGCCGTAACGGATGACCGGCGTTCCGGGCAGCGAAAACAGCAGGCTGTAGGCCATCTCGATCCTGTGGCGGTCGCCGCCGAGCATCGGCGCCAGGCGACGGCGAATGCCCCTGTTATAGAGCTGCATGTCCTTTTCAGGCCCGAAGGCGGCAAAGACGGCGTCGCGCTGCTTTTCCGACAGCCGGCCGAGATCCAGTTCGTCGTGGTTGCGGAGAAACAGGCCCCATTGCGCGGTTGCCGGGCGCGGTTTCGTCGTCTCCATCGCCTTCTTTAGCGGTCGCGTATCGGCGCTGGCAAGAGCATAAAACAGCGCCTGATTGACCTGGAAATTGAACATCATCTGCATGCGGTCGCCATCGTCGCCGAAATATTCGAAATTGTCCTTCGGCAGGATGTTGGCTTCGGCGAGGATGATGGAATCGCCGAGCCGCCACTGCAGGAATTCGCGAAATTTTCTCAACATGTCGAACTGCTCGACCGGCTTGCTGACATCGGCGCCTTTCCTAGCGATGATGAAGGGGGCGGCATCCATCCGAAAGCCGGAGACGCCGAGCTGGATCCAGAAGCCCATGATCTTGAGGATTTCGGCCTGCACCTCGGGATTGGACGTGTTGAGATCGGGCTGATGATCGTAGAAACGGTGGAAATAATAGGCCTTGGCCTTCTCGTCATGGGTCCATGTGGTCTTCTGGACGCCGGGGAAGACCATGCCCTGATCGGCATTCGCGGGCTTTTTCTCAGACCAGACGTACCAATCGCGATAGCGTGACTGCGGATCGCTCCTGGCCTCCTGGAACCAGGGATGATCCTTGGATGTGTGATTGATCACCAGATCGATCAACACGCGGATACCGCGCTGCTTGGCGCCGTGGGTGAATTCGACGAAGTCGCCGAGCGTGCCGTAGCGTGGGTCGACATTGTAATAATCCGAGACGTCGTAACCGTCGTCGCGACCGGGTGAAGCCTGGAAGGGCATCAGCCAGATTGCCGTCACGCCGAGGCCGGAGAGATAGTCGAGGCGCCGCATCAGCCCCTGAAAATCGCCGACGCCGTCACCGTTTGCATCCATGAAGGTCTCGACCGACAGGCAGTAGATGACGGCGTTTTTATACCAGAGGTCGTTGATCATGCCGGCGCTCCAATCCAATCTGGTCGCAAATCCCGGCGGGCGGAAAAGGTTCCGATAAAGCGCTGATTGTCGTGCGGCTTGTTCGCTAATTCCGACTTATACTGACAAGTCCGACATTGATGCTTTGCCTATTTTAGGTAACTCTGATGTAATGTGAATCCCGGCCCGCAAAACGGTCGGCGCAATGTCGGAGGATGCCATGCAGTGCGCTCGGACAGTCTCGTTCCTATCGGTCGCGGTGGCCGCTGCTGCAGCCGGCCACCATGCGTCATACTCTGCAGAGAAGAGCGAGCGGCTGAAACCGCCGGAGCTCATCCGTTCCGCCCATGTACTGGCGGTTCCTCTCGATGCGACGGTGACACCGCCGATCTTCTCGATCAGCTGGTGGTCCCGCGTGACGCACGCGCCAGACGTCAATCCACCACCCTATGTATTCCGGGAGGCCGAACGAACGGACGCGGCATCTCGGCCCGGAGTTGAGTGAGGGGTGCGCGCCAACGCATGAGTTGGGCAAAGAAAAAGCCGGCGCGAGCGCCGGCTTTGATTTGTTCGCAATTGAAGCCGCTTACGCCGCGCGGCGGATCAGGATGTGCTTCTTTTTGCCGAGCGAGAGCTTGATGACGCCGTCGGCGGTGATTTCGTTGCTGCCGATCAGCCGGCGCTCGTCGCTGACGGCCTCGTCGTTGATGCGCACCGCGCCGCCCTGGATGTGACGGCGAGCCTCGCCATTCGAGCCGGCAAGACCAGCGCGGACCATCAGCGACAGCAGGCCGATGCCGCCGTCGAGTTCGGTGCCAGGGATGTCGACCGAAGGCAGGTTTTCGGCGACGCGGCCTTCCTCGAAGGTCTTGCGCGCCGTTTCGGCGGCCTGATCGGCGAATTCTCGGCCGTGCAGGATCGCCGTTACCTCAGTCGCGAGGATCTTCTTGACCTCGTTGATCTCCGAACCGCCGAGCGCCGAGAGACGGGCGATTTCATCCATCGGCAGCGTCGTGTAGAGCTTCAGGAAGCGCGAGACGTCGGCGTCCTCGGTGTTGCGCCAGTACTGCCAGAAATCGTAGGCCGAGAGCATGTCGGCGTTCAGCCAGATAGCGCCCGTCGCCGACTTGCCCATCTTGGCGCCCGACGACGTCGTCAGCAGCGGCGATGTCAGTGCATAAAGCTGCGGTGTCCCCATGCGGTGACCGAGATCGATACCGTTGACGATATTACCCCACTGATCCGAACCGCCCATCTGCAGACGGCAGCCATAGCGCTTGGCGATCTCGACGAAGTCGTAGGCCTGGAGGATCATGTAGTTGAATTCCAGGAAGGACAGCGACTGTTCGCGGTCAAGGCGCGTCTTCACGCTGTCGAAGGACAGCATGCGATTGACGGAGAAGTGCTTGCCGACATCGCGCAGGAATTCGAGGTAGTTCAGCGAGCGCAGCCATTCGGCATTGTTGATCATCAGCGCGTCCTTCGGACCGTCGCCGTAATTCAGATAATTGGAGAAGGCGCGCTTGATCGAGGCGATGTTGCCTTCGATCGTATCCACGGTCATGAGCTGGCGCGCCTCTTCCTTGAAGGAGGGGTCGCCGACCATACCGGTGCCGCCGCCCATTAGCGAAATGGCCCGATGACCGGTCTTCTGCATCCAATGCAGCATCATGATCTGGATCAGCGAGCCGGCGTGCAGGCTGGGCGCCGTCGGATCGAAGCCAATATAAGCCGTCACGGTTTCCTTGGCGAACAGGTCGTCGAGGCCGCGTTCATCGGAGACCTGATGAATGAAGCCGCGCTCTTTCAGCGTGCGGAGGAAATCGGACTTGAACTCGGACATGGCTTTCGTCTCTTGGTGTCTGCGTTTGACCCATATGGCTTCACGCAAGTTCGTTGTTGTTGATCTATCGCGGCGCGTTTAGCACTGTTTTTATAAAAGTGCATCCGGGAATCGCATGGGAGGCAAGCCGCATGGATGTCATCAGAACCGCGATCGGCCTGATGAGCGGCACGTCGATGGATGGAATCGATGTGGCGCTGCTCAGGACCGACGGCCGCGGCTTCATCGAGCGTGGCCCGTTCATGGGGGTACCCTATGACGCCGATTTTCGCGAGCGGCTGAAACGGGCGCTGGAACTGGCGCGGCCGCTGACCGACAGGAACGAGCGGCCCACTGAGCTTGGCGACATCGAGCGCGAGTTGACCCAACGGCATGCAATTGCCGTGACGGCATTCCTGGAGCGTTTTGGACTTGCTGCCGATGCCGTCGATGTTCTCGGCTTCCACGGCCAGACGGTGCTTCACCGGCCCGAAGAGGGGCTAACAATCCAGATCGGCGACGGCGGGGAATTGGCGCGCCGAACCGGCATATCGTTGGTCTATGACATGCGGGCCAACGATATGGTTCACGGCGGCCAGGGCGCACCGCTGGTGCCTGCCTATCACGCAGCGCTCGCGGGAAAATTCCAGCAGGCCGGGCAGGCTGTCTGTTTCGTCAATATCGGCGGGATCTCCAATCTGACCTTCATCGGCACGGACGGGCGGATATCGGCCTTCGATAGCGGCCCGGGCAATACGCTGATCGACCAGTGGGTGGAGATGCAGACCGGCAAAACCTTTGATCCCGGCGGCGAGATCGGCGGACGCGGCAAGGTGGTGGCCGCTCTCGCGGAGCGATATCTGGAAAGCCCGTTTTTTCGCGGCAATATCCGGCGTTCGCTCGATCGCGGCGATTTCGCACCGCTTCGGGTTGGGGAGGCGAGCCTTGAGGACGGCGCCCGGACGCTGGCGCACGTCGCCGCCGCGTCGATTGTCAAATCCGCCGGTTTCCTGCCGGAGACCCCGTCGACCTATATCGTCTGCGGCGGCGGGCGGCTGAACGGCACCTTGATGGCGGAACTTTCGGCCATGGCCGAAGCGCTGGGGTCGAAGGTATTGACCGCCGAAGAGGCCGGCTTCGACGGCGACGCGATGGAGGCCGAGGCCTGGGCCTATCTCGCCGTGCGCTCGCTGGATGGGCTGCCATTGACATTTCCAGGCACGACGGGGGTCGCCGCTCCCGTCAGCGGCGGGGTGCTGGCAAGGCCATGAGCGTGAGGATCATCCTCACGACGCCGCGGCTCAGTGTCGTCATGCACGGCTTTCTAACTCACCGCTGACACGCGGCCGGCAAAGATCTAACTCTTTACGGCAATCGGCCGGACATTGGATTTGCGCCCCGCCTGATTGCCATCCTCGACGCCCCTGACCTGGGCGATGAACGAAAACTTCTTGCGAAGGCCGAGGATCGGTTTCTCGATGAAATGCCAGGACAGCACCGCGACGGCGAGAGCCGAGGGCAAGCCGACGAGATAGAGCGCCAGCGCACCGTATTTCGGGTAGAGAAAGACCGTGGGGAACGAGCTGATCCAGATCTGCAAGAACGGGTCATGGTAGAGGTAGACGCCGTAGGAATAGTCGCCTTTCCTGAAAAAGGCCGGAATGGGCACCTCCGACAGGCCGAGGAAGACTGTGATGTAAACCAGCGAGGTGATGACGATCGGCCGGTTGATCACTGACTCCACAGCCCGGCTGTCGAGGGTGAGAATGGCGACGATGCAAACCAGGCAGGCGGCGGCGAATAGCCATCGGGAATACGGAATGACCGCTTTAAACTGAAAGACGGCGATGCCCATCATGAACGCCGTAATCAGCTGGGAGCCCCGGCTCATGAACAGGAAGCGCGCGATCGGCTTGATCGAGCCCGGGAACAGATAGGGCATCTTCTGCACGATGAGGCCGATGACGATATAGGCGGCCGTCACGGCAAGCAGCTTGTAGCGGGTCTTCACGATGGCGGTGACCATCAGGAACGACATGATGATGTAGCAGAATATCTCCCAGGGAACCGTCCAGAGCGCGCCGTTGACACGTTGGCTCGGATTATCCTGGAAAACGCCAGGCAACTCGTAATGGATCCAGCCGACGATATTCAGGAAGTATTTGAAAAATCGCGGATCGGTAAAATATTCGGAGTGATAGACGATTGTTATGATCGGCCCGATGATCAGCGAACAAACGACGATATCGACGGCAAGTGCCGGGACGATGCGCAAGCCACGATTGATCAGGAAGTTCCGGAGGCTCAGTCGCTGGGCGCTGCCGGCGATCAGAAATCCGCTCAACGCGAAAAACATCGGAACAAGAGCGTATTCAGCAAACCAGAATACCGACCCCCTGATGAAGGCATCATTCCTTGTCAGCAAAAAGGAATGGGTCAATACGATAGAAAAGGCGAGCCCAATTCGAAGAAAATCGAACCCCGGACCGATACCCCTATACTTATCCAGGACTTCCCCGAACGACTTGGTCATTGCGGACCTCGCTTTAGTTAGGATCGCGAGGAACCTACCGCACTGCAATATAGATTGCAACACGGTAGGCGATCTGTTCCGGCACAAAGGGGCCGGTGGCGTCCCGGACCGGCTCCGCTTGGGGATGACCGGCTCTGGCTATGGCGTTAGCGGATCCGCTTGGCCGCCGGCTCCGGCACCAGTTCGCCGTTGAGGCGGCGGTCGAGATAGTCCTCGCATTCGCCCATCAGCGTTTCCACCTGGCCGTTGAAGAAATGGTTGGCGTTGGAAACGGTGCGATGGGTAATGAGAATGCCCTTCTGGGTTTTCAGCTTCTCGACAAGGCCGTTGACGTCCTTTTCCGGCGCCACCTTGTCGGCCTCGCCGTTGATGATCAGGCCGGAGGAGGGGCAGGGCGCCAGGAAGGAGAAGTCGTAGGTATTCGGCTGTGGGGAAATCGACATGAAGCCTTCGATCTCCGGCCGACGCATCAGCAGCTGCATGCCGATCCAGGAGCCGAAGGAATAACCGGCGACCCAACAGGTCTTCGAATCGGGATGAAGGCTTTGCACCCAGTCGAGCGCCGAGGCGGCATCCGAAAGTTCGCCGGCGCCGTGGTCGAATTCGCCCTGGCTGCGGCCGATGCCCCGGAAATTGAAGCGCAGCGTCGTGAACCCACGCTTCTGGAACATATAGAAGAGCTGGTAAACGATCTGATTGTTCATCGTGCCGCCGAATTGCGGATGCGGATGCAGAATCAGGGCGATGGGCGCACTTTTTTCCTTGGAGGGCTGATAGCGGCCTTCAAGACGGCCGGCTGGGCCGTTGAAAATGACTTCGGGCATTGGTACTCCGGGTTTTATTTCGCGTTCGCGCTGCGTTTGGACGACAACATGACTTGACTAGTGTTGTCAGGTTTTCTAAAACGCAGTTTAGAACAATTCGAAACTTGCATGGCGATCCACGCATCGTGGAATGTGTCATAAGGCAAGCCCGGCGGAAATTTCAAGAAAAATGAACCGCGGGTGCTGAAGCAAGGTCGTCAAGCGCAGGACTGAAGATCATGGCGCCGCCACGCCTTTATCTCGACTGGAATGCCACAGCGCCGCTGCACCCCGCAGCACGCGCGGCGATCATGCGCGCCATCGACATTTTCGGCAATCCAAATTCCGTTCACGGCGAAGGCCGTGCCGCCCGCGCTGCAATCGAAGGCGCGCGGCGCAAAGTGGCGGCACTGGTCGGCACCGACGCCGGCAATGTGGTCTTTACCAGCGGCGCCACCGAGGCCGCCAATCTGGTGCTGACCCCGGATTTCCGCATGGGCCGCACGCCGCTTCAGCTCGGCCGCCTCTACTTTTCGGCAATCGAGCATCCGGCTGTGCGCGAAGGCGGCCGCTTTGCCAGGGAGAAGATGACCGAGGTCCCGGTGACGGAGGCCGGCATCGTCGATCTCGATGCGCTGGGCCTGCTGCTTGCTGCACATGACAAGGCCGCCGGCCTGCCGATGGTCGCCATCATGCTCGTCAACAACGAGACCGGCATCGTCCAGCCGGTCGAGGCGGCGGCAAAGATCGTCCACGCCCATGGCGGGCTCTTTGTCGTCGACGCCGTTCAGGCGGCTGGCCGCATCGGGCTCGATATCGGCAAGATCGGTGCCGATTTCATGATCATTTCCTCGCACAAGATCGGCGGGCCGAAGGGCGCCGGCGCGCTAATTGCCCGCGGCGAGGCGCTGATGCCGCGGCCGCTGATCCAGGGCGGCGGACAGGAGCGGGGTCACCGCTCCGGCACACAGAACTCACTGGCGCTGATCGGCTTCGGTGCGGCGGCAGAAGCCGCGGCCGACGAACTCGAGGCGCGTAATGTGGAAATCGGCGCGCTGCGCGAGCGGCTGGAAGCCGGCATGCGTGAGGCGGCTGCCGATGTGATGATCCACGGCGAGGGTGGCGAGCGTGTCGTCAATACGATCTTCTTCACCCTGCCGGGGCTGAAGGCCGAGACCGGACAGATCGCCTTCGATCTCGAAGGTGTGGCGCTTTCGGCAGGCTCGGCCTGCTCATCCGGTCGGCTCGGCGAAAGCCATGTGCTGACGGCGATGGGCCGTGACGCCAAGCTCGGAGCGCTGCGCATCTCGCTCGGTTTTGCGACGACGGAAGAGGATATCGACCGGGCGATTGCGGCTTTTGCGAAGATCGCCTGCCGGCGAAGGTCGGCCGGCGAGGCGGCTTGACCGCGTCATAAACTTGCGGAAACGCAAATTTTCGCTTGCCAATCGGGCTGAAAAGTCCCTTTTGGCCACCTACATCAGGGCAAGAGAATTGCCCATGCGCTACAAGCTGCCGGACCTTGTATCCGGCGAGATTGGAGAACGAAATGGCTGCCGTCCAGGAAACGATCGACCAGGTCCGCCTGATCGATGTCGACCAGTACAAATACGGTTTCGAAACCGTCATCGAAATGGATAAGGCGCCGAAAGGCCTGTCCGAGGATATCATCCGCTTCATTTCGGCCAAGAAGCAGGAGCCGGAGTGGATGCTGGAATGGCGTCTCGAGGCCTATCGCCGCTGGCTGACGCTGGAAGAGCCGACCTGGGCGCGCGTCGATTATCCGAAGATCGATTTCAACGACATTTATTATTACGCGGCGCCGAAAAGCACGCCGGGTCCGAAGTCGCTGGACGAGGTCGATCCGGAGCTGCTGAAGGTTTATGAGAAGCTCGGCATCCCGCTGCGTGAGCAGGAGATCCTGGCTGGCGTCGAGAAGCCGAAGATCGCCGTCGACGCGGTTTTCGACAGCGTCTCGGTCGTCACCACCTTCAAGGCAGAGCTGAAGAAGGCCGGCGTGATCTTCATGTCGATCTCGGAAGCGATCCGCGAATATCCCGATCTCGTCCGGAAATATCTCGGCTCGGTCGTGCCGACGACGGACAATTATTACGCGACGCTGAATTCGGCGGTCTTCACCGACGGTTCGTTCGTCTTCGTACCGAAGGGCGTTCGCTGCCCGATGGAGCTTTCCACCTATTTCCGCATCAACGAGAAGGGCACCGGCCAGTTCGAGCGCACGCTGATCATCGCGGAAGAGGGCGCTTACGTCTCCTATCTCGAAGGCTGCACGGCGCCGCAGCGCGACGAAAACCAGCTGCATGCCGCGGTGGTCGAGCTCGTGGCGCTCGACGATGCCGAGATCAAATATTCGACGGTGCAGAACTGGTATCCCGGCGACAAGAACGGCAAAGGCGGCATCTACAACTTCGTCACCAAGCGTGGCGATTGCCGCGGCGACCGCTCGAAGATCTCCTGGACGCAGGTCGAAACCGGATCGGCGATCACCTGGAAATATCCGTCCTGCATCCTGCGCGGCGATGACAGTCGCGGCGAGTTCTATTCGATCGCCGTCTCCAATGGCCATCAGCAGATCGACAGCGGCACCAAGATGATCCATCTCGGCAAGAACACGTCGAGCCGCATCGTCTCCAAGGGCATCGCCGCAGGCGTCTCCAACAACACCTATCGCGGCCAGGTCTCGGCCCACCGCAAGGCTTCGAATGCGCGCAATTTCACCCAGTGCGATTCGCTGCTGATCGGCGACAAGTGCGGCGCCCATACGGTGCCTTACATCGAGGCGAAGAATTCGACGGCGCAGTTCGAGCATGAAGCGACGACCTCGAAGATCTCCGAGGACCAGCTGTTCTACTGCCTGCAGCGCGGCATCCCCACAGAAGCGGCGATCGCCCTGATCGTCAACGGCTTCGTCAAAGAAGTGCTGCAGGAACTGCCGATGGAGTTTGCCATCGAGGCGCAGAAGCTGATCAGCATTTCGCTGGAAGGCTCTGTAGGCTGACATGAACGAGACGGACAAGAAGCGCATTCTTGAACGTCTGGAAAATATGCGAGGGGAAATATTGGCGAAAATTCGCCCCCGCGAAAGCAGATACGAGACAGAAAAGCCGCCAGAGCAGCCTTACGTGTTTCTCCAGCAGCGTATGGAAAAACCAGGAAAGTTTATTCAGATTCTCGAATGGCTTTGGCTCGTAACGCTCACGGTTTTCCGTGTCATTCGTTTTTTGGCGCGATAGCGCCGAGCATAACACGTCGACGCCCTTAGAAATTACGCGAGGCTCTAATGAGCTACGCAGAGAAAACGCAGGAACCAAAGATGCTTGAAATCAGAAACCTTCATGCCCGCATCGCCGAAGACGGCACTGAGATCATTCGTGGCCTGAACCTGACGGTGAAGGCCGGCGAAGTTGCCGCGATCATGGGGCCGAACGGCTCCGGCAAGTCGACGCTCTCCTATGTGCTGTCCGGCCGCAGCGATTACGAAGTCACCGAGGGCGACATTCTCTATAACGGCGAGAGCATTCTCGAGCTCGATCCGGCAGAACGCGCCACCAAGGGCATCTTTCTTGCCTTCCAGTATCCGGTCGAAATCCCGGGTGTCGCCACCATGCAATTCCTGAAGGTGGCGTTGAACGAGCAGCGCAAGGCGCGCGGCGAAGACGAGCTGACGACGCCGGATTTCATGCGTCGCGTCAAGGATGCCGCCGGCAAACTGCAGATCAATACCGAGATGCTGAAGCGGCCGCTGAACGTCGGCTTCTCCGGCGGTGAGAAGAAGCGGGCCGAGATCCTGCAGATGGCGCTGCTGGAGCCGAAGCTCTGCGTGCTTGACGAAACCGATTCCGGCCTCGACATAGACGCGCTGAAGATCGTCGCCGACGGCGTCAACGCGCTGCGTTCGCCGGACCGCGCCGTCGTGGTCATCACCCATTACCAGCGCCTGCTCGACTACATCGTGCCGGATACCGTCCACGTGCTCTACAAAGGCCAGGTGATCAAGTCGGGCGACAAGACGCTGGCGCATGAGCTGGAAGCCAACGGCTATGCCGACATCATCGGCGCGGCGGCCTGAGTTCGGGTGGAAAGGACGACGTCCATGAATATGCAGACGACGAGCCGCCTGACCGTGGCCGAAACGGCGTTGATCGAGGCATTCAACCATCAGATCGGCGATCTGCCGGGCAACGGCGCGGTGACGGCGCTACGCGACCGGCTTCTCGACGACCTGAAGAAGGCCGGCCTGCCGACGCGCCGCATCGAGGCCTGGCACTATACCGATCTGAAAAACCTGCTGCGCGCCTTGCCGCCGCAGGTCGGTGATGCCGGCTCCGATGCGCTTGAGCCTCTGGTTGCCGGCTCGACGGTGCTGGCGGTGATCCAGGGCCACGCCAACCAGAAGGCTGCGGCCGACGGTCTTGGCGTTTCAGCCTATAGCGAACATCTGCTCGACGGTTCCGCCGCAGACGGGCTCGATGCGCTTGGCAGCGACGACGCGGTCGGCCGCATCAACGGCAGCTTCGTGCGCGACGGCTATGTCGTCGACGTGCCTGCCGATACCGAGCTTGAAGATCCGCTCGAAATCCAGTTTGTCCATGCAGGCGGGCAGGCACATACACGCCTTCCCGTTGCCTTCGGCGCCGGTGTCAAGGCAACCGTCATCGAACGTCACCTTGCAGTGACCAGCGATGCGGCACTCGTGTCCCATGTCAGTGACATCACTGTCGGCGAGGGCGCCGAGCTAACCTGGATCATCCTGCAGCAGCATGGGGCAGACGATACGCATCTCGGCCAGATCCGCATCGATCTCGGCACGGACGCCAGGCTTCGCCTGTTCGTCATCAATGCCGGTGGCAGGCTGGTGCGCCAGGAACTGCATATCAAGGTGACGGGCGAGGGCGCCGACCTGACGGTGCGCGGCATCAACCTGCTCGGCGGTGAGAGCCATACCGACGTGACGATGATGCTTGGCCACGACGTGCCGCACACCGGCTCGACCGAAGTGATCCGCAACGTCGTCTTCGACCGCGCCAAGGGGGTCTTCCAGGGCATGATCCGGGTGGCGCCCGATGCGCAGAAGACCGACGCCAAGATGGCCTGCAACACGCTGCTGATGTCCGACGATGCCGAATTCTCGGTCAAGCCAGAGCTCGAGATCTTTGCCGACGATGTCCAGTGCGGCCACGGGGCGACGGTGACCGATATCGACGCCAATCATCTCTATTACATGATGGCGCGCGGCATTCCGGAGAACAAGGCGCGGGCGATGCTGGTCAACGCCTTCGTCGCCGAGATCATCGAGGAACTGGAAGACGAGGCTCTGGTCGAGGCGCTGGAAGGCGTGATTTCGGCCTGGCTCGAAAAGCACGCCTGATCGGATATAGCAATGGACAAGATCGTACCGGCCGCGCCATACGACGTCGAAGCCATCCGCCGGGATTTTCCGATCCTGGCGGAGAAGGTGCACGGCAAGCCGCTGGTCTATCTCGACAACGGCGCCTCGGCGCAGAAGCCGCAGGTGGTGATCGATGCCATCTCGCATGCCTATAGCCACGAATATGCCAATGTGCATCGCGGCCTGCACTATCTCTCCAATGCCGCCACGGATGCCTATGAGGCATCGCGCGACAAGGTGCGCCGCTTCCTCAATGCCCCTTCGGTCAACGACATCGTCTTCACCAAGAATTCGACGGAAGCAATCAACACCGTCGCCTATGGCTGGGGCATGCCTGAGATCGGCGAAGGCGACGAGATCGTCCTGACGATCATGGAGCATCATTCCAACATCGTGCCCTGGCACTTCATCCGTGAGCGGCAGGGCGCCAAGCTGGTCTGGGTTCCCGTCGATGACGAGGGCGCCTTCCATATCGAAGATTTCGAAAAGAGCCTGACGGAGCGCACCAAGCTCGTCGCCATCACCCATATGTCGAATGCGCTCGGCACCATCGTTCCCGTCAAGGAAGTCTGCCGCATCGCGCACGAGCGCGGTATTCCGGTGCTGATCGACGGCAGCCAGGGTGCGGTGCATCTGCCCGTGGATGTGCAGGATATCGATTGCGACTGGTACGTGATGACCGGCCACAAGCTCTACGGCCCATCCGGCATCGGCGTGCTCTACGGCAAGAAGGAGCGGCTTTCGCAGATGCGCCCGTTCCAGGGCGGCGGCGAGATGATTTTCGAAGTTGCCGAGGATGCTGTCACCTATAATGATCCGCCGCATCGCTTCGAGGCCGGCACGCCACCGATCGTGCAGGCGATCGGGCTCGGTTATGCGCTCGACTACATGGAGAAGGTCGGCCGCGAGGCGATCGCCCGCCATGAGGCCGATCTTGCGGCTTACGCCGTCGAGCGGCTGAAATCGGTCAATTCGCTGCGGGTGTTCGGAACGGCGCCCGACAAGGGCAGTATCTTTTCCTTCGAGCTTGCCGGCATCCATGCCCATGACGTCTCGATGGTGATCGACCGGCAGGGCGTTGCGGTGCGGGCCGGCACCCATTGCGCCATGCCGCTCTTGAAACGCTTCGGCGTCACCTCCACATGCCGTGCATCTTTCGGCATGTACAATACCCGCGCCGAGGTCGATGCCCTGGCCGATGCGCTTGAATATGCGCGCAAGTTCTTTGCTTGAGGAGTGTCCGTGATGAGCCTGGACGAAAGCGAACAGAAGATCGATGTGCGCGAAGGCATCGTGCATTCCAGCATTCCGGCCGATGAGCTGGCGCGGCTCAGCGACGACGTCATCAGCGCGCTGAAGACCGTCTACGATCCGGAAATTCCGGCCGACATCTTCGAACTCGGTCTGATCTACAAGATCGACATCGAGGACGACCGGATGGTGAAAATCATGATGACACTGACCGCCCCCGGCTGCCCGGTTGCCGGCGAGATGCCGGGCTGGGTCGAAAATGCCGTCGGCGCCGTCGAAGGTGTATCGGGTGTCGAAGTGGCGATGACCTTCGATCCGCCGTGGACGCCGGATCGTATGTCCGAAGAGGCGCAGGTCGCGGTCGGTTGGTATTAAGCAGGCCGGTATTGATCCGTTTACTTGCGACGACTACATTTGAATCACGAAGCGCCGGATCTTGACCCCGGTTGCGGAAGGAGATGAGGCCCATGGGCTTTGCAATTATGAGCATGACGGACGGGGCTGCGGCCCGCGTCAAAGCGATCGTCGAGAACTCGGGGCCGGAGGCCAAGGGTGTGCGCGTCGGCATCAAGAAGGGCGGCTGCGCCGGGATGGAATATACCATCGACCTGGTGACCGAACCCAATGCCAAGGACGATTTGATCGAGCGCGACGGTGCCAAAGTCTGGGTCGAGCCATCGGCGGCTCTTTACCTGCTCGGCACCGAAATGGGTTTCGAGGCGACGACGCTGCGCTCCGGCTTCACCTTCACCAATCCGAACCAGACATCGGCCTGCGGCTGCGGCGAATCCGTCGAGCTGAAACCCGCCGATCTCGCGGCCCTAGCCGCACAGCGCCAAAACGAGCCGGCGCACACCTGACACCTGTGCCCTTCAGGCTGGTGGGAAATTCTCCGCCAGCCAATTCCTGATGAAATCCGGCTCGTCGTCGCCGAGATCATGGCGGGTCGGGACCAGTCTCGTCGTGGCGCCGGCACCGCTTTTTTCAATCTGATCCCTGATGAGCACAACGTCCTCAGGCGCGCGCCGCTCGTCGCGTTCGCCTGCCAGAATGAGGATGCGATGGTTTCTGAGGTCGGGAAAATCGGCGGCGGGTGCGGGTGATAGCGGCCGCAGCAGGACGGCCCCGGCTATGGTTTCCGGGCGATGCAGCAGGATCGAGGCGGCGATGATCGCGCCGTTCGAAAAGCCGACCAGCACAGGCGGCCGTTTCAGGAGCCCGGTTGTCGAGGCCTTCGCCAGAAAATCGGCGAGATGATGGGTCTCGTTGAAGAGGTCGGCGTCATCAAGCGTCCGGTCGGGGTTTCGGCGAAAGAAAGCAAAGCCTTCATCCCATTTAACCGCGCCCCTCAGCGACAGATAGGGCCGATCCGCCCCAACCTTGTCGGCAAGCGCGATCAGATTGCGTTCATGCATGCCGCTTCCATGCAGCAGCACCAGGGGTGCTGGATCGAGTGCGGTTCTTCCTGAGATCGAAATGAAATCCTGATATTCCGGCATGGCATCGATCCCCATCATTGGCGCGGATCGGCATAGGTCTGATTCAAGACGGGATTATAACAGCATCGCGACTTACGGGCCGTGCTCAGTCGCGCTTGATGCCCATCAGCATTTCCCACATGTCGGCGCCGGTCTCGAAGACCACGGCGTTTGCCTTGTAGCTCTGCTCGGCTTCGATCAGGTCGGTCAGTTCGGTGGCCGGATCGACATCCGACGTCGTCGGCCTGACGGCGGCCTGGACACCGCCTGAAACAACGGAGGTGAGGCTGGTGTTCAGCCTGGTATAATCCGGTGTACTGCTGTTTGCGACGTTGTTGGCGATCGCGCTGATCCGGGTCGTCTGCGCCCGCATTCCCGAAAGAGCAGTGTTCGTAATGCCCGATATGTTCATCAGCGTTTCCCCAGAACTGGATAATCGTCTTTTACCTGCAAGGGTTTAGGGAATGCTGAAGGCATTGCGTTAGCGAAGACCTACAGGTCGGGCGCGTGCGGCCGTATCTGTTCCGGATTGGAACGGGATGATAGCCAGGGGTCGGTGGCGATAGAGCCGGCAGCACGTGCCAATCGACATCGGCAAGTCCCCGACCTATCCCGACGGATGGCATTCCCCTACATTGCCGGCTGATAGGCTCTGGCCTTCGCGTGATTTGTGGAGCAGGTGATGACCAAGAAGCGGCCGAAAGGCATCGAGACATACACGGCCCCGGCCGGCGGCTGGGGTGCACTCAAAGCCGTTGCCGAAACCCTTGCACGCCAGCAGGTCATCGCCCAGGGTGCTGCGACGCTGCTGAAAGCCAATCAGCCCGAGGGTTTCGATTGCCCCGGCTGCGCATGGCCCGATCCCAAACATACGAGCTCATTCGAATTCTGCGAAAACGGTGCCAAGGCGATCACCTGGGAATCGACGGCAAAGCGCGCCGGACCCGACTTTTTCGCGACGCACGGCGTTGCCGAACTCTGGCAATGGAACGACCACCAGCTGGAAGACCAGGGCCGCCTGACGCACCCGTTGATCTATGACCATGTCAGCGACCATTACCTGCCGATCGGCTGGGACGAGGCCCTTGCGCTGATCGGCGACGAACTGCGCAAACTGCCCGACCCTGACATGGCCGAATTCTATACGTCCGGACGCGCCTCAAACGAGGCGGCATTTCTGTTCCAGCTTTTTGTTAGGGCCTACGGCACCAACAATTTTCCCGACTGCTCGAACATGTGCCATGAGGCGACCAGCGTCGGCCTGCCCGACTCGATCGGGGTCGGCAAGGGCACGGTGACGCTCGAGGATTTCGATCATGCCGATGCCATCTTCAGCTTCGGTCACAATCCGGGCACCAACCATCCTCGGATGATGACCACCCTGCACGATGCCGCGAGGCGCGGCGTTCCGATCGTGGTCTTCAATCCCTTGAAAGAAAGGGCGCTTGAAAAATTCGCAGCACCGCAGAACCCGGTAGAAATGGCGATGATGTCGTCGACGCCGATCGCATCGGCCTATCACCAGGTCCGCACCGGCGGGGATCTTGCGGCCCTCAAGGGGATGATGAAGCGGATATTCGAACGCGACGACGCCGATATCACCGCAGGCGGCAAGGGCTTTCTCGATCGCGAGTTCATCAAGGCACACACGATCGGGCTGGAGGCTCTCAAGGCCGATGTCGCACAGACGGAGTGGGCGTCGATCCTCAGGAAATCGGGCCTGACGTTCGAAGCGCTGGATAGTGCTGTCGAGGTCTATCTCAATGCCCGCAACGTTATCCTCTGCTACGGCATGGGCATCACCCAGCACAGCCACGGCACCGCCAACGTCCAGCAGCTGGCCAATTTCCTGATGCTGCGGGGGAATATCGGCCGCCAGGGCGCCGGCATCTGCCCGCTTCGGGGACATTCGAACGTTCAGGGCGACCGCACGGTCGGTATCACCGAAATCCCCAATAGGGCGCTTCTCGACGGCATGGAAAAGGCCTTCGGTTTCCGCCCTCCGGAGGAGAAGGGCCACAACGCCGTCGAAGCCATCGAGGCGATCATCGAGGGCCGGTCGAAGGCGCTGGTCTGCCTCGGCGGCAATCTGGCCGTGGCGATATCCGATCCGGACGCGACGTTCATAGGCATGCGCAAACTCCACCTTGCCGTTCACATCGCGACGAAACTCAATCGCTCGCACCTGTTGATCGCCCGGACCTCGATCATTTTTCCCGTTCTCGGCCGCACCGACCAGGACATCCAGAAGACCGGACCGCAATCGGTGACCGTCGAGGATTCCATGTCGATGGTGCATGCCTCGCGCGGTTTCCTGAAACCGCCCGGCGACCAGCTTCGCTCCGAGCCTGCGATCATCGCCGGTATCGCCAAGGCAACGCTCGGCAGCAAATACGATATCGATTGGGACGGGATGGTCGGTGATTACAGCCGTATTCGGGAAAAGATCGCGGTAGTCTTTCCCGATTTTCATGACTTCAACACCAGGGTCAGGAAACCCGGCGGCTTCCGGCTGACGGTCGCCGCCGCTGACCGGCAATGGCACACTCCTTCAGGCAAGGCGCATTTCCTCACTGCGCCGGGACTGGAAGAAGATCCCCGGCTTGTCGACGCGGACACGTTGGTTCTGACGACGCTGCGCAGTCACGACCAGTACAATACGACGATCTACAGCCTCGACGACCGCTATCGCGGCGTCTTCGGCCGCCGTGACATCATCTTCATGAACAGCAAGGATCTCTCCGCTCGCGGCCTGGCCGATGGCGACAGGGTCGATATCGAATCGGTTGGGGAAACAGCCAGCAAGTCGGTCAAAGGCTTCACCGCGGTGGCCTACGACATTCCGGCCGGCTCCGTGGCTGGATATTATCCCGAGATGAACCGGGTCATCGCGCTTGCCGATTACGACCGAAAATCGGGAACCCCTGCCTATAAGGGTGTGCCTGTGAAGGTGCAGAAGTCGGCGTAAGCGGGGGAGGCGCTTGCCTGCCTCAAGCTAAAGCGCGTCGCATTTAACTTGATTCATTCGACGCGATTTAGCTCTTTGTTTTTATGCATGTCGTTATCCGGGAACCGCTGCACACTTCCCGGCGACATGCATTATCGTGACGCCACCCAGTCGTGCCAATCGCTTTCGTTGCCGTTGAACACGTTGAGGTCGATCTTGCCTTCGACGCCTTCGGAGAGGCCGGAGCCGGAGTATTGCCAGAAGAGCCACTTGCGGCCGGGGTAGACCTTGGAGGGGTGAGCGGCAACCGAGCGCAGCCAGAAGGGATAGTCGAGCATCTGGCCCTTCAGATTGTCGCGGTAGAAATCCGGCGCCGTGTAGATGATCGGGCGCTGACCGTAATAACGCTCCAGCTTGTCCATGAACACCTGCATCTTTTCCCGGACGCGGGCGGGGGATATGCGGCGCTTGCAGCTCGATTCGCCATTCCATTCGACGTCGATGACCGGCGGAAGCGCGTTTGCTTCCCTCGGCACGTTGCGGATGAACCAGTCGGCCTGTTCGCCTGCCGTCCGGCACCAGTAGAAGAAGTGATAGGCGCCGTGTTTCAGGCCGGCTTCCTTGGCCCGGCGCCAGTTTTTCTTGAACATCGGATCGAGGTGATCGCCGCCGTCCGTCGCCTTGATGTAGACGAAGTTCGCGCCTTGCCCGCGCAACGTCTCCCAATCGATCTCGCCCTGCCAGCGCGAGACGTCGACGCCATGCACGGCAAGCTTTCTCGGCGAGGTGGAGCCGAAGTTGATCGGCTTGGCATCGCGGAAGCGGTGGCCGTAGATCTGTCCGCGTGCCGGCGATCTCCTGCCGACATCGGGATCGATTCCCGGATTGGTGGGCATGAGCATCGCGACGGGCTTTTCCGTCGGCATCGGCATGCCGACCGGCCTGTCCTGGGGCACGAGCGCCTGTGGCTCCGGAACCGGTCCGGTCCAGCTCAACGCTTCCTGCGGCGCGTTTGCCTGTGTAGTGTCGCCGACGGTGGCAGCCGGTATCGGGCCGTTCGGTTTGGTGATCGCATTCGTCGTTTCCGGCGATGGCACGTTGCCCAGCACATCTTCGGCGCCGGAACTGGCGGCGCATCCCGACAGGATCAGGGCGGCAAGGAGGATTGCTGGCAAAGCCGATGAACGCATGAGAACCTGCACGCAAAACAAAAGGTCGACGGCAACATTCCTGCTGGAGGGAAACCGCCCATTTTCAATTGCTAACAGAGACTTGCTAAGAAAGGTTAAATTTGAACCCAATGCCTCGAAACGGGCATCGCCGGGTTCGGCGCCGTATCACGTATCGAAAGCTGATCTTGAAGGCAGCCCCTCCCAACCTGTGAGAGGGGCTGGCCGAATTGCTGCTACTCCGCCGCCTCGGCATAAGTTTCGACCGGCGGGCAGGTGCAGAGCAGGTTGCGGTCGCCATAGACATTGTCGACGCGGTTGACCGGCGACCAGTATTTGTCGACGCGGAAGGCGCCGGGCGGGAAGCAGGCCTGTTCGCGCGAATAGGGGCGCTCCCATTCGCCGACGAGGTCTTCCACCGTGTGCGGAGCGTTCTTCAGCGGGTTGTTGACCTTGTCCATGCGGCCTTCCTCAATCGCGCGAGCCTCCTCGCGGATCGCCAGCATCGCCTCGCAGAAGCGGTCGAGTTCGGCCTTGGTCTCGCTTTCCGTCGGCTCGATCATCAGCGTGCCTGATACCGGCCAGCTCATCGTCGGCGCATGGAAGCCGCAGTCGATCAGCCGCTTGGCGACGTCGTCGACGGTGACACCTGCGCTGTCGACCAGAGGGCGGGTGTCGATGATGCATTCGTGCGCGACGCGGCCGGCGGCCGATTTGTAAAGCACGTCATAGGCGCCCTTCAGGCGGGCGGCGATGTAGTTGGCGTTGAGGATCGCCACCTTGGTCGCCTGCGTCAGCCCTTCGCCGCCCATCATCAGGCAGTAGCTCCAGGAGATCGGCAGGATCGAGGCCGAGCCGAAGGCGGCGGCCGAAACCGCGCCGGAACGGCCGTCGGTTTCCGGGTGCCCTGGCAGGTACGGCGCCAGGTGCGCTTTGACGCCGATCGGACCCATACCGGGGCCGCCGCCGCCATGCGGGATGCAGAAGGTCTTGTGCAGGTTGAGGTGGGAAACGTCCGAGCCGATGTCGCCGGGACGGGACAGGCCGACCATGGCGTTCATGTTGGCGCCGTCGAGATAGACCTGGCCGCCATTGGTATGCACGAGATCGCAGATTTCCTTGACGGTCTCTTCGAAGACGCCGTGCGTCGAAGGGTAGGTGATCATGCAGCAGGAGAGGTTTGCCGCATGCTCCTCAGCCTTGGCGCGGAAGTCGTCGAGATCGATGTCGCCATTCTCGCGCACTTTGATGACCACCACCTTCATACCGACCATCTGGGCCGAGGCCGGGTTGGTGCCGTGCGCCGAGGTCGGGATCAGGCAGACGTCGCGATGGCCCTCGCCGTTGGCGATATGAAAGTTGCGGATCGTCAGCAGACCGGCATATTCACCTTGCGCGCCGGAATTCGGCTGCATGGAGAAGGCGTCGTAGCCGGTGATGGCGCAGAGCTTTTCGATCAGGTCGTCGATCATCTCGCGGTAGCCGAGCGCCTGATCGGTCGGCACGAAGGGATGGATGTCGGAAAATTCCGGCCAGGTGATCGGCAGCATTTCCGCCGTCGCATTGAGCTTCATCGTGCACGAACCAAGCGGGATCATCGAGCGGTCGAGGGCCAGATCCCGGTCGGAGAGCCGGCGGATGTAACGCGTCATCTCGCTTTCGGCGCGGTTCATGTGGAAGATCGGATGGGTGAGGTAATTGCTGGTTCTGAGCAGGCCTCTCGGCAGCCGGTAGGAAGGCTCGAAATCGGCGATGGTGAAATTGCCACCGAAGGCGCGCCAGACGGCTTCGAGCGTTGCCGGCCGCGTGCGCTCGTCGACGCTCATGCCGATCCCGGTTTCGCCGACCTTGCGCAGATTGACGCCTTCGGCAACGGCGGCGCGCAGGATGAGCCCCTGCATGTGGCCGACATCGACGGTGATGGTGTCGAAGAAGGTCTCCGGCTCGACCTTATAGCCGAGCTTTTCCAGACCCTTGGCCATCAGCACGGCCTTCTGGTGAACCTGCTGGGCGATCGCCTTGATACCCTCGGGACCATGGAAGACCGCATACATCGAGGCCATGACGGCGAGCAGCACCTGGGCGGTGCAGATGTTCGACGTCGCCTTCTCGCGGCGGATATGCTGCTCGCGGGTCTGCAGCGACAGGCGATAGGCGCGGTTGCCGCGGGCATCGACGGAAACGCCGACGAGACGGCCGGGCATGGAGCGCTTGATGGCATCCTTGACCGACATGTAGGCCGCATGCGGGCCGCCGTAGCCGACCGGGACACCGAAGCGCTGCGAGGAGCCGACGGCGATATCGGCACCCATTTCGCCGGGCGATTTCAAGAGCGTCAGCGCCAGGATGTCGGCGGCGACGATCGATATGGCGCCGGCCTGGTGCAGGCGGGCGATCAGGCCGGTGAAATCATGGACGTGACCATGCGTGCCCGGATATTGGAAGATTGCGCCGAAGACATCGACCGGATCGAGATCGGTGAAGGGATTGCCGACAATCACCTGCCAGCCGAGCGGCTCGGCGCGGGTGCGGATCAGGGCGATGGTTTGCGGATGGCAATCGGCATCGACGAAGAAGGCCTTCGCCTTCGACTTGGCTACGCGTTCGGCAATCGCCATGCCTTCGGCGGCGGCGGTCGCCTCGTCGAGCAGCGAGGCATTGGCGACGTCGAGGCCGGTGAGGTCGCAGACCATCGTCTGGTAGTTGAGAAGCGCTTCCAGGCGGCCCTGGCTGATCTCCGGCTGGTAGGGCGTATAGGCCGTATACCAGGCGGGATTTTCCAGGATGTTGCGCTGGATGACCGGCGGCGTGATCGTGCCGTAGTATCCCTGGCCGATCAGCGACACCAGCACCTTGTTCTTGTTGGCGGTCTCGCGCAGCTTGTCGAGCGCCTCGCGCTCGGTCATCGGCGCGCCCCAGACGAGTGGCGCCTTCTGGCGGATCGAGGGCGGCAACGTCGCGTCGATCAAGCCGTCGAGGCTGTTATAGCCGATCACCTTCAGCATGTCGGTCATCTCGGCCGGCGAGGGGCCGATGTGACGGCGATTGGCAAAATCGTAGGGCTGATAGTCGGTGAACTGGAATTCGGTCGGCGTCGTCATTACGCGGTGAGCTCCTTATAGGCGGCCTCGTCGAGCAAGCCGTTGGCATCCGCGGCATTTGCAAGCTTCAGCTTGAAGAACCAGCCGGCGCCCTGAGGATCGGAATTGACCAGCGACGGATCGGCAACGATGGCCGGATTGACCTCGGTGATCTCGCCGTCGAGCGGACAATAGACGTCGGAGGCAGCCTTGACGGATTCAACTGTCGCGGCATTGCCGTTCTTGGAGAAGGTCGCGCCGACTTCCGGCAGTTCGACGAAAACCAGGTCGCCGAGCTGATCGACGGCATAATTGGTGATACCAACCGTCGCAACGCCGCCTTCGATCTGCAGCCATTCGTGTTCTTCGGTAAATTTCAGCATTGTTCGTCCTCTCTGGAAAAGCTTTAGCGTTTGTAGGTCGGTGTGACGAAGGGCAGGGCGCTGACGGTGATCGGCAGATATTTGCCGCGCACCTCGGCGTAGACGAGCGTGCCGGCCGCTGCATGGGAGACCGGAACATAGCCCATGGCGACGGGACCTTCGACGCTGGGGCCGAAGCCGCCCGAGGTGACTTCGCCGATTTCGACCTTGCCCTCGGCATCGGCATAGAGCTTGGCATGGCCGCGCACCGGCGCCTTGCCTTCCGGCTTCAGGCCGACGCGGCGGCGGGCAGCGCCGTTTTCGAGTTCGGAAAGGATTCGGCCGGAGCCCGGGAAGCCGCCGGCGCGTGCGCCGCCCGTGCGCCGCGCCTTCTGCATCGCCCATTCCAGCGCTGCTTCGACCGGCGAGGTGGTGGTGTCGATATCGTTGCCATAGAGGCAGAGACCGGCTTCAAGGCGCAGAGAGTCACGGGCGCCGAGGCCGATCGCCTGGACATCGGGATGCTCGAGCAGCCGCATGGTGACATCCTCGGCCTTATCAGCCGGGATCGAGATTTCGAAACCGTCCTCGCCGCTATAGCCGGAGCGCGAGACAAGACAGGAAACATCGTGCAGGCGGCAGTGGCGCACATCCATGAATTTCATCGCTGCGACGTCGGCCCAGAGTTCGGCGAGAACCTCGACCGCACGCGGTCCCTGCAGCGCGATCAAAGCGCGGTTCAGCAGCGTGATATCGCATCGGTCGCCGATATGGGCCTGCAGATGGGCCAGATCGGCCTCCTTGCAGGACGCGTTGACGACGACGAAAAGATGGTCGTCGAGATGGGCGATCATCAGGTCGTCGAGAATGCAGCCGCTGTTGTCGGTGAAAAAGCCATAACGCTGGCGGCCTTCGGCAAGACCGAGGATATCGACCGGAACCAGGCTTTCGAGCGCCAGCGCGGCATCCTCGTAGCTGCCGGATTTCGCCTTCACGATGACTTGGCCCATGTGGGAGACATCGAAGAGGCCGACCTCGGTGCGGGTATGAAGGTGCTCCTTCATGACGCCGGCGGGATATTGCACCGGCATGTCGTAACCCGCGAACGGCACCATGCGGGCGCCGCGCGAGAGATGCAGGGCATGCAGCGGGGTTTTCTTCAGGGCAGCAGTATCGTCCAAAAGACGCCTCCGGGGTTTGCGCCTTCTCGCGAAGGCACGGGCTCAAATCTGAAGGCGCGGCTGCGCACTTCTCTCCTGAGCCCCCTCTGTCCCTTTGCCTGAGATTGTTATCCCTTCGGCGAGCGTTTCGAGAACGCTTCTCTCCAGAGTTCCGTCTGCCCCTTGCTGGTCCTTTTGCCTGAGAGTTTCCGGGGCGGTTGCTCCTTCGGCACCGGTGGCGAAAGCACCGGATTCTCCCAACAAGGTTGGCGCAATTATCCGGCGGTTGTGGCTCTTGGCAAGCGGCAAATGTCGTCACCGAGCAAATTTTTGTCGTCTTATACCGATCCGGCCTTAAACTGCAGCAAATCTGCTTTTGCATTTCGGCTGTAAACCGGCTATCGCGACTTGCTGTTGAAGGGGATCTCATGCGGCCGACCGGACTGAAAGCGACGCTGTTTTTGCGCATGCTTTGCGCATTGAGCTTCGCGTTGCTCGGTCTTGCCCATCAGCCGCCGCAGGCTGTCGCCTCCGAAGGCTATCATGCGGCGGCCTATATGCTGCCCGACGGCAGCTTCGCTTCGCTCTGCGTCACGGTGAAGGACGCAGACGGCAAGACCGCCTCCTTCAAGCCGAATTGCGAAGCCTGCCGGCTGTCGGCCACCGTGATCCTACCGGCACCGGATGCCGGCTCCTGGCTCGAACGCAAGCTCGCCTCGCTCGTCAATTCGCCGATCGAAACCGCCGCCGTTACCGGTGCACGCGCCGTCAGCCGGGCAAATTCCCGCGCGCCTCCCATCCTCGGCTGATCTGCCTTCGCACTTAATGATGCAGCATGCCGGTCCGCCTGAGAGAAATTCGCGGCCGGCGAGGAGATATCCGATGAAGATTAGCAAGACATTTGGCAAGACATTCGCGCTTGCCGCCCTTCTTTCCGCGACCGCCATCGCCGGCGCAGAAGCGCATGTGACCTTCCTCGACAGGGAAGCGACTGAGGAGACCACCATTCTCGCGACGCTGCAGCTGCCGCACGGCTGCGACGGCAAGGCCACCACGGAAGTGCGGGTCAAGCTGCCGGAAGGCTTCGTCTTCGCCAAGCCGCAGCCGAAGGCCGGCTGGGAGCTCGAGGTGATCAAGGGCGACTACCAGAAGATCTACGACAATCACGGCGACAAGGTGAAGACAGGCGCGGTCGAGATCCGCTGGAAGAACGGCAATCTCTCCGACGATTTCTACGACACCTTCGTCATCCAGGGTAAGGTTTCGGGCGTCGATGCCGGCACCTCGCTCGCCTTTCCGGTGACGCAGATGTGCGGTGACACGGTCGAGGCCTGGGATCAGGTGGCAAAGGATGGCGGCGACGCGCATGGGATGAAAAGCCCGGCACCGCTTCTGAAGGTCGTCGCCGGCGAAGACCATGGCCATGACCATGACGACATGGCCGGCATGGACATGTCCGGTATGACCGGTATGGGTGCTGCGGCACCGGCTGGAGAAACGGTCAAGGCCGGCGATCTCGAAGTCTCCGGCGGGTTCGCCAAGGCGATGCTGCCCGGCCAGCCGGTCGGCGGCGGCTTTTTCACCGTGAAGAACAACGGCCAGACGGACGACCGGCTGCTATCCGTGACATCGCCTGCAGCAGGCGAGGTTCAGATCCACGAGATGGTGACCAAGGACAACGTCATGCGGATGCGCCAGCTGAAGGACGGCATCTCCATCGCCGCTGGCCAGACGGTCAAGCTCGAGCCCGGCAACCTGCATCTGATGTTCCAGAAGGTGAAGACGCCGTTCAAGCAGGGCGATAGCGTGCCGGTGACGCTGACCTTCGAAAAGGCCGGAAAGATCGACCTGGTGCTGCAGGTGCTGTCGGTGCAGGGCAAGTAAGCGCGATCAGATGAAACAGTAAAGCCTGCGACTGTGATCGCAGTCGCAGGCTTTCCTTCAAAAGGCGGTTGCCTCAGACCTCTTCGTAGGATTGCAGAGCCTGCTTGAGGCCGGCCTGCGGCTGGCGGTTGCCCTTGGCCATCAGGTCGAGCGCCACTTCCGTCGACTGGATGATGCTGGAGGGCTCCTCGGCCTGATCGGGGCTGTCGGCCTTCAATTGCCGGTCGGCGATGCGGCGTGCATCGCGCGCGGCGGTGCTGGTCGCGACACGCTGGGGAATCCTCAGCGATTCGAAGGCAATGGCAGCGGTGTTGGCCGATACGGACAGGAGCTGGGTCATGCCGTCACGGTATCGGCATGATATTGGCGCCATCATAACAAAATCATCGGCATTTGACCGGATGGTAAGAATTCATTCCGTCACGATTGGAATCTTTGCGGAGTTGCGATAAATCCGGCGGATGATCCAGGCTCTTCTCGTCGCCGTCGGCGGCGCTATCGGTTCCCTCCTCAGATATTATGTCGGCCAGTGGACGCTGAGGCTCATGGGCCCGGCCTTTCCCTGGGGCACGCTTGCGGTCAATGTCGTCGGCTGCTTCGTCATCGGCGTCTTCGCCGAGCTGATCGCGCGGAGGTTCAACGCCTCGGTGGAACTGCGGCTTTTGCTGATCACCGGCTTCCTCGGCGGCTTCACCACCTTCTCGGCCTTTTCGCTGGATGCGATCTCGCTGTTCGAGCGTGGCGAGGCGGCGGCGGGCGGTATCTACATCATGGCGAGCGTCGGGTTTTCGATGGCCGCCGTCGTGGCAGGCCTTGCCGTCATGCGCGCTTTGGCCTGATTTCTTTTCCGGTTTCCGTTTTGCTTGAAAATGCTCTAAAGGCTGCGGCAAGAACGCCGGCTTGGCCCGCGCTGCAATTTCCGAAAGATTTTTTATGGCTGGCATAGAACATATCAAGGTTGAACCCGACGAAGCAGGCATGCGGCTCGATCGCTGGTTCAAGGTGCATTTTCCCGGGCTCGGTTTCGGTCCGCTGCAGAAGCTTTTGCGCTCCGGCCAGGTGCGTGTCGACGGCGGCCGTGTCAAATCGGATGCGCGCGTGCAGCCAGGGCAGACGGTGCGGGTGCCGCCGCTGGATGTCGATGCGAAGAAGTCCGGACCGATCGCCGGCAAGGATCTCAAGCATTCGTCCGATTTCGAACTCCTGTCGCGCATGGTGCTGCATGAGGACGATAAGGTGATCGTGCTCAACAAGCCGCCCGGTATTGCGGTGCAGGGCGGCTCCGGTGTAGCCCGGCATATCGACCAGATGCTCGAAGCCTGGACCAGCCCGAAGGGCGAGAAGCCGCGGCTCGTCCACCGCCTCGACCGCGATACGTCAGGGGTTCTCGTCATCGCCCGCACCCGCGGCGCCGCACAGAAGCTGACGGCCGCCTTCCGCGAGCGTGATACCAAGAAGACCTATTGGGCGCTGGTCAAGGGCGTTCCGCGCAAGCACGAAGACAAGATCTCGACCTGGCTCGTCAAGGAGCCGACCGCCGATGGCGACCGGATGCGCATCGCCAGACACGGCGAGGACGGTGCCGACCATGCGATTTCCTTCTACCGCGTGCTGGAGACGGCGGCGCAGAACCTCGCATGGCTGGAGATGGAGCCCTATACCGGCCGAACCCACCAATTGCGCGTTCATGCCCTGCATATCGGCCATCCGATCATCGGCGATCCGAAATATTTCGACGATGATCCGAATTGGGATTTTCCGGGCGGCGTGCAGAAGAAGCTGCATCTGCATGCGCGCCGCATCGACATCCCGCACCCCTCCGGCGGCCGCCTGCGCGTCAGCGCGCCACTGCCGTCGCATATGGTGCAGACATGGAACCTGCTCGGTCTCGACCTTGCCGGTGCTGAAAGGGACAGCGAATGAAACTCGCCCTTTTCGATTGCGACGGCACGCTGGTCGACAGCGCCGGCCTGATCCATGAAACCATGCGTCGGACCTTCGAGAAATTCGGCAAGCCGGAACCGCGATTTGAGGACACCAAGGCGATTATCGGCCTGTCGCTGGATATCGCGATTGCCCGCATGCAGGGCAGGCCGCATGTCGAGCAGGACGATATCGAGATGACGGCGCATTACAAATCGCTGTTTTCGGTGGTGCGCCAGGATCTCGACTACAGGGAGCCGCTGTTTCCCGGCATCCGCGAGATGATCGACGCGATCACCGGGCGCGAGGATCTGCTGATCGGCGCAGTGACAGGGAAATCCAGGCGCGGGCTGAACCTGGTGATGGAGACGCACGGCTTCGACCGATATTTCACCGTTGCGCGCACCGCCGACGATTGCCCTTCCAAGCCGCATCCGGCCATGGTGACGGAATGCTGTGACGAAACCGGCATGAATGCCGCTGATGCCATTGTCATCGGCGATGCCATTTTCGATATGCAGATGGCAAAGGCTGCCGGCGCCAAGGCGATCGGCGTTGCCTGGGGCTATGCCAGCGTGGATGAGCTGATCGCCAACGGCGCCGATGCGATCGCCTATCATCCAAACGAGATACTAAGCCATTTTTCCTGAGGTAAGCCTATGCGCGATCTGCTGAACGATCTTTCCGAAGGCCTGAGCCATCCCGATCCGATCCGCCGGGCGCAGATCCAGATGAAGAAGCCGCTGCCGAAGCGTTTCTATACCGACGTCTCGGTTGCCGAATACGAGGGCGGTTTTGCGATCACGCTCGACGGCAAGATGGTGCGCACGCCGGCACGGCTGGTTCTTGCGGTTCCGACCGAGGCGCTGGCGCAGCTTGTCGCCGCCGAATGGCAGGCGCAGGGCGAAGAGATCGATCCCATGACGATGCCCATGACGCGGCTCGTCAACACCGCGCTCGACGGCATTACCGGCAACACGCAGGCGATCCTTGAAGATATCCTGCGCTTTTCCTCGAGCGACCTTATCTGCTATCGCGCCGATGGGCCGGAACTGCTGGTCGAACGCCAGGCCGAGCGCTGGGACCCGATGGTCGACTGGGCGGCAAACGATCTCGGCGCCCGTTTCATCCTCGTCGAAGGCGTGATGCCGCGTGAGCAGCCGCGCGAGGCGACCGCCGCCTTCGCCGTCACGCTCGCCAGATATGACAACCCGATCGCGCTCGCAGCACTGCACACAGTCACCACGCTCACCGGTTCGGCGATCCTGGCTCTCGCCTTCGCCTGTGGCCGGGTGACGATGGAGGAAGCCTGGTCGCTTGCCCATCTCGACGAGGACTGGACGATCGAGCATTGGGGCAGCGACGAAGAAGCCGAGGAGCGGCGGGCCAAGCGCTTTGCCGACTTCAAGGCGGCGACGGATGTTTTTTTCGCCCTAAGCGCCTGAAACATATTGCCTTCCCCGCCATTATGACGAAATCTGCGACTCCAACGGGGTCGTGCGGGATTTTGCGATGAATTGGCTGAGGTCGTGTTTTTGCCGGGCCGCACTCGTCTGTGTCGCGCTTGCAGCCTGCGGCAGCCTCTCGGCGAAAAAGCCGGAGGCACCGGTCTATGATGTGCGCAGCGCCGTCGTTGTCTCCGGGCCGAACATGCCGGCCGAGCTGCTTGGCGGCATCAACGACCGCGTCAATGCCGCGATCAACGCCACGGTGCGTGACACCGTGCTGCCGCGGGTGGTGCTGACGATCCGCGTCGTGTCGATCGAGAAGGGCCTCGGCTTCCAGAAGGACCGCAACGTCGCCAAGATCAGCATCGACGCAGCTTCCGTCGAGGACGGCTCGGTCATCGCGGTCAGCGCCTTCGACGTGACCAGCATCGCCGCCGACCCCAAGCTTGCCGACGAGATCTTGGCCGAGGACGTCGCAGCCAGGATACGCTCGGTTTTCTCACTCAGCGGGCGAAGCCACTAGCACAAGCGGCGAGGGAGATCGCATGAAGGAAATTCTCGAAGAACTGGAACGGCGCCGCGGCGTCGCCCGCCTCGGCGGCGGTGAGACGCGCATCCTCGCCCAGCACAAGCGTGGCAAGTTGACGGCGCGCGAGCGTATCGACCTCTTCCTCGATGAAGGCTCCTTCGAGGAATTCGACATGTTCGTCGAACATCGCTCCACCGATTTCGGCATGGACAAGAGCCGTGTTGCCGGCGACGGGGTCGTCACCGGCTGGGGCACGGTCAATGGCCGCACGGTGTTCGTCTTCGCCAAGGACTTCACCGTCTTCGGCGGCTCGCTTTCGGAAGCGCATGCCGAGAAGATCATGAAGGTGCAGGACATGGCGCTGAAGAACCGCGCGCCGATCGTCGGCATCTATGATGCCGGCGGCGCCCGCATCCAGGAGGGCGTGGCCGCACTTGGCGGTTACGCCGAAGTGTTCCAGCGCAATGTGCTCGCTTCCGGCGTCATCCCGCAGATCTCCGTCATCATGGGTCCCTGTGCCGGTGGCGACGTCTATTCGCCGGCGATGACCGATTTCATCTTCATGGTGCGTGATACCTCCTACATGTTCGTCACCGGCCCCGATGTGGTGAAAACCGTCACCAACGAGACGGTGACGGCGGAACAACTCGGCGGCGCCGTGGTCCACACTGTGCGCTCTTCGATTGCCGATGGCGCCTATGAGAATGATGTCGAAACGCTGCTGCAGGTGCGCCGGCTGATCGATTTCCTGCCGCTTTCGAACACCGCGCCACTGCCTGAAATCGAATGTTACCAGTCGGTGACAGAGGTCGATATGTCGCTCGATACGCTGGTGCCGGCCAGCGCCAACAAGCCCTATGACATCAAGGAACTGATCCGGAAGGTGGCGGACGAGGGGGATTTCTTCGAGATCCAGGCGAAATTCGCCGGGAATATCGTCTGTGGCTTCGGCCGCGTCGAAGGCTCCACCGTCGGTTTTGTCGCCAACCAGCCGATGGTGCTGGCCGGCGTGCTCGACAGCGACGCGTCGCGCAAGGCGGCGCGCTTCGTTCGCTTCTGCGACTGCTTCAACATTCCGATCGTCACCTTCGTCGACGTGCCGGGTTTCCTGCCGGGGACGGCGCAGGAGTATGGCGGCCTCATCAAGCACGGCGCCAAGCTGCTATTCGCCTATGCGGAGGCGACGGTGCCGAAGCTGACGGTCATCACCCGCAAAGCCTTCGGCGGCGCCTATGACGTGATGGCGTCGAAGCATCTGCGCGGAGATCTCAACTACGCCTGGCCAACAGCGCAGATCGCGGTGATGGGTGCCAAGGGCGCGGTCGAGATCATCTTCCGGAAGGATATCGCCGATCCCGAGAAGATCGCCGCCCACACGAAAATGTACGAGGACCGGTTCCTTTCACCCTTCGTCGCCGCCGAGCGCGGCTATGTCGACGAGGTAATCATGCCGCATTCGACCCGGCGGCGGCTGGCGCGCGGCCTGAAGATGCTGCGCAACAAGGATCTCACCAATCCCTGGAAGAAACACGACAACATCCCGCTTTGAGATTTGGCCGATGAATATATTCGTCCGGTCAGGTGTTTAGCTGCTGTCGAAAATGTGAACGGTTGTCAGCGATCCGTGTGTTCAATCCTTGCCGACGACAGGCTAACGCTCGGCGGTATTCTTTTAATGGAGAGATTTTATGTCAACTTTCGAGCGTCTTTCTGCCTACCGCCCCTATGGGCTGGCCGCTCTCAGGATCATCACCGCACTGCTGTTCATCGAACATGGCACGATGAAGCTTTTCGGCTTCCCGGCCTCGCAGATGTCGGGCTCGCTGCCGCCGCTGATGCTTTTCGCCGCCTTTCTTGAGCTTGTCGGCGGCATCCTCATTCTCGTCGGCCTGCTGACGCGTCCCGTCGCCTTACTGCTCGCCGGCGAAATGGCGGTCGCCTATTTCATGGCGCATGCTCCGAACAGCTTCTTCCCAGCCGTCAATCAGGGCGACGCCGCGATCCTGTTCTGCTTCGTCTTCCTCTACATGTTCTTCTCCGGTCCCGGCGCATTTTCCGTCGATAACCGCAAGGCAGCCTGAGCCGACATAGATTGCGGGGCGTTACGATGCCCCGCAGCGTTTTGGTGATCAAGCGGTGAGCTTGAGACCGGCGATGCCGCCGACGATCAGCACGATGCAGGCAAGACGGGAGACACTTGCCTCATCGCCAAGCAGCCAGATGCCGAGGAGCACGGTGCCGACCGTGCCGATGCCGGTCCAGACCGCATAAGCGGTGCCGATCGGCAGGTGCTTCACCGCCAGGCCGAGCAGCACGATGCTGACCACCATGGATATGACGGTCAGCGCCGTCGGCAGCGGCCGTGTGAAACCATCGGTATATTTAAGGCCGATCGCCCAGCCACATTCGAAAAGACCGGCGAGAAAAAGCAGAAACCAGGCCATACGACTCTCCTTGTTCAAGAGCGAGGCCGTCCCCGCGACGGTTGCATCCTCAGGATGCCGCAGTCGTCTGCGATAACCCCTATATGCGTAAGGGAACGGCTCCGTTCAAGGTAGGAATCCGCATGGCCGCTATGCCACCCGTTTCATGCCGGTCGGGATCAGGGCTGCCCACCAGCCTCCGCGGAAAAACTCTTGGCGCGGCGGCAGAGGCGGTCGAAGGTTTCGAGGAAGCGCGAGCGGTCCTTCGGGCTGAAGGCGGCGTTGTAGCCCTTGCTTTCACCGGTTTCACGCAGATGCGCGCCGAGATCGCGCATGGCGCTCGCCATGCCGATATTGGTCTCGTCGAAGACGCGCCCGGTCGGGCCGCTGACGAAGGCGCCGGTGGCGACACAGCGCACGGCGAGCGGTACATCGGCGGTGACGACGACATCACCGGGGCCGGCGCGCTCGGCAATCCAGTTGTCGGCAGCGTCGAAGGCGTTGGAGACGATGACGTTGTGGATCATCGGATCGCGCGATGGGCGTAGGCCGGAATTGGCGACGAAGGTGACTTCGAGGCCGTGGCGTTCGGCGACCTTCAGCACTTCCGGCTTCACCGGGCAGGCATCGGCATCGACATAAATCATGACAATATCCTTGCCGGCTGGATGGCCAGCTGGCGGACCATATCGATATGGGGAATGCCGTCTTCCAGATATTCCTCCGATGCCACGATGAAGCCGAAGGATTCGTAGAAGCGGCGCAAATGGGCCTGCGCCGACAAGGCAATGTGGTGTGCCGGATAAAGCCGCTCGCAAGCGGAGATCGCTTCGCGCATCAATGCATCGCCGAGGCGCTTGCCGCGATGGGTGGGCGAGACGACGACGCGGCCGATTTTTGACGGATCATGCGGCTCGTGCGGTGTCAGAATCCGCGCCGAAGCCAGGAGTTCGCCGCTCTCCATCAGCCTTAGATGCAAGGCATCGATATCCTTGCCGTCGAGTTCCGGATAGGCACAGTTCTGCTCGACGACGAAGACATCGACGCGCATTTTCAAGAGGTCGTAGAGCTCCCGCGCGAGGAGCTCATCGAAGGTCTTGATGTCGGCCATGCAGGTCGTCGAAGCCATCAGTAAACCACCACGCCGCGGATGCTCTTGCCGGAATGCATCAGTTCGAAGCCTTTGTTGATGTCGTCGAGCGGCATCGTGTGGGTGATCATCGGGTCGATCTGGATCTTGCCCTGCATGTACCAGTCGACGATCTTCGGCACGTCGGTGCGCCCGCGCGCGCCGCCGAAGGCGGTGCCCATCCAGTTGCGGCCGGTGACCAGCT
>NZ_JABDWD010000026.1:0-77313 GCF_019685115.1 Rhizobium sp. NZLR11
CCATATTCCCAAAAGTGGCGTCAGCATTGCGCAGGATCTCGACCACCTCACCGAACCCTGGATGGTGACCTTTTGTGAGCGGTCGCGTGACGATCAGGTCGCCAACTGCCGCCAGCGTGAAGCCATCTGCGACGTTTGTCTCAACGCAGCCATCGACGTCGTAGAGGCCTGGCTGAACCGGTCCATTATCATCATGCCCAGAATTAACCGCCAGCTTTTCCGTCATGAATCTATCCTCAATCGTTCGTTCGTTGAATTTTAAAGGCAATGAACTGTCTCTCATCCTGCCCAGCATGCTGAACATGCGGCCTGTGGGCCCGGTAGTCGGAGGTCCGGATGAGTCCTCACAAAGCAATGCGTGATGGGTGGCAGAGCCAAATTCTGGCACACATCGCCAGCTGTCCGCCAAGCCACGTTGTCAGCCCATCCGAAAAGAGGCTGCCGCGCAGCGGATTCGACGACAGCCAGTTCGCCCCGGAGGGCGGGGAAACTCGGACGTACCTTGCGGAGAAATCAACTCGCCAATCGTGCTTTCACGATTTTGGCCGCTGCCTCGTAGCCAATCGACGTCACAAGTTCTGTTGCGAACGCCGTACTATTTTGCAAGTTGGCTTCGCACCGTGCAGCGTTGGCCTGAACCCCCTCGACGCATGTTCTCCTAAATGTCCCGATCGCTTGCTTGAGGAGTTCCATGGCGTTGTGGATACTGAAAATGATCACCGGCTCCATGGCGTTCAGCTGAAGCTGCCCTGCTTCGGCAGCTATGCCGACGGTCGTGTCCATGCCGTAGACGCAGAAGCAGACTTGGTTCAGCGCTTCCGCTGCAACCGGGTTGACCTTTCCAGGCATCAACGAAGAACCCGGTTGAAGGGAGGGCAACACAATCTCGCCGATGCCCCCGCGCGGGCCGCTTGACAGGAGCCGAAAATCATTCGCGATCTTCGAAAGCTTCGCCGCAGTTCGCTTCAAAAGCCCCATGTGAAGCATGAATGCGCCCATGTCCCAACTTGCCTCCAGTAGATCTTTTGATCCGACCACTGGCAATTGCATGTTGCGGGATAAATTCTCGATCGCCCGCTGTCGGTAGGATGGGGTGGCTGCGACCCCGGTTCCGATTGCTGTACCGCCGAGGTTGACCTCCAGGAACAGCCGCTCTGTCTCGTCAAGACGGTCACAGTCTTCCAAAAGTGTCGTCGCGAACGCTGCGAACTCCTGTCCAAGCGTCATCGGAACAGCGTCCTGCAATTGTGTGCGCCCGAGCTTGCGGATGTCTGCAAACTCTTTTGCTTTGCAATTGAGAACCGTGGCGAGATCGGCGAGCGCATCGCGCAGTTGGCGGCTAGCCGGAATCACAGAAAGCCGGACGGCAGTCGCGTAGGCGTCGTTTGTTGATTGGCATCGGTTAACGTCGTCATTTGGATGAACCAAACGCCCCTCGCCCCTGACTCCGCCCAGCAATTCGCTCGCACGATTGGCCAGCACTTCGTTCATGTTCATATTGGTGGAGGTCCCTGCCCCACCTTGGAAGACGTCGACCAGAAATTCGTCGTCGTGTTTACCCGCCAGCACTTCCTGGCAAGCCAGCACGATCGCGTCTCGCTTTTCGTTCGGAAGCAATCCCTCGTCACAATTTGCTTGTGCAGCAGCCATCTTTACGTGGGCGAGTGCCTGTATGACGGACGGCATGGTCTTGATCGGTATGCCCGAGATCGGGAAGTTAGCGAGCGCTCTGGCCGTCTGGGCGCCATAATATCGCTCTGACGGCACGCTCACCGGGCCAAGCGGATCGTGTTCGATACGAGTGTCATTAGACATAGTGGCCTCGATTGTTCAGGCCGCGTTGCCTCGCGTAGCCCAGGATTACGGAAGATTCAGCAGCAGTTCCAGGCGACATCATCCCCGATTGATACAAACGACCTTTGGCTGGGTCATGTCTTCGTAGGCGAAGCGAACGCCCTCGCGGCCCATGCTGCCGTATTTGAAGCCGCCAAAGGGCATGGCATCGAAGCGGTAGTCGGAGCTATCGTTGATCATCACGCCGCCTGCCTCAATCCTGTTTGCTGCGTCGAGCGCCACATTGAGATCGTTGGTGAAGATGCCCGCATGCAGGCTGTATTCGGGGTCGTTGGCCATCTCGATGGCTTGATCTATGGTCTCGAACGGCGCCAGCATGACAACCGGGGCGAACACTTCCTCACTCCAGAGCCCGCAAGTTCGCGGCGTGCCTTCGAGCACCGTCGGATGATAAAGGGAGCCTTCCCGACGATGACCCCACAGCAGCGTGGCCCCAGCTGCGACTGCGTCATTGACAGCAGCTTCGGTCCGTTCGGCTGATTGGACGGAGATCATCGGGCCGACGTCGGTGTCGTCGCACAACGGATCGCCGGCTTTAAGTTTTTTGGTTCCAGCGACGAAGGCATCACGAAACCGCTCATAGATAGCCGCTTGCACCAGGACGCGCTGGGCGCCGATACAGTTTTGGCCAGCCGCCCAGAACGCGCCGGAAACGCAACCCTCAACAGCTTTATCGAAATCACAGTCATTCATCACTATCACTGGGGCATTGCCGCCCAACTCCATCGCCAGTTTCTTCAGCCCCGCCGTTCGGCTGATGGCTTCGCCGGTGGCAAAGCCACCGGTAAACGACACCATGCGGACATCGCGGGACGAGATGAAAGCAGTGACCAACTCCCTATCACCGTGAGCAATGGTAACGACATCGTCAGGCAGGCCGGCTTCCAAAAGAGCGTCAACGAGCTTGATGGCGGAGAACGGCGTCAAATTCGACGGCTTCAGCAGAACCGCGTTGCCGCCTGCGATCGCCGGGCCAAGCTTGTGCGCGACCAGGTTCAGCGGATCGTTATACGGGGTGATAGCGGTGATGATACCGAGCGGCTCCCGCGTGAACCAACCCTGGCGCTGTTCTGATCCGGCAAATGCATCGAAGGGGATGATCTCGCCTGCGTTGCGTTTTGCTTCCTCGGCCGAAAGCTTGAGCGTGTTGACACAACGACTAACTTCCTTGCGTGCCTGAACGATCGTCTTTCCGGCTTCGCGCACGATGGTCTCGGCAAAGGCATCACGGCGGCGCTCGATAAGTTGCGCGGCACCGTCGAGGATGCTTGCCCGCTTGTGCCGCGGCAGGTTGCGCGAGATCTCGGCCCCGCGACGGGCGCGAGCAATGAGTTCCCCGACGTCCTCTGCGTCCGTCGTGTCGACCGATCCGATCAGCGAGCCGTCAAACGGACTGTAAACAAATATGGGCTGCAAGCCAGTTTTGATCTGAAGTTTGGCGGCGGTCATAGACCAGCTCCCCTTTCCCTGATGAAGCGCCTGCATGACCGGCGGGTATGGTCTTCGGGCAGGGTGAGGTCTTACCCCCACCCTGTGCCCACTTGATGTGGTCGACAACGACAATCTGATTGCGACTGGCTGTTCAGGCGATGGCCTGGAAAACGCAAGCCGCTCTCGGTCAGAGCTTCTGGCCGTCGCGCACCAGGTCGTCCATGACCGAGCGCACTGCCTTCTCGGCAATCAAGACGATCTCGTCGATCTCTTCCTTGGTGGTGACCAGTGGCGGTGCGAAGCCGAGGATGTCGCCATGCGGCATCGCACGGGCGATCAGACCGCCGTCGCGAGCTGTCTTCGAGACACGTGCACCCACCTTCAGCGACGGATCGAAACGGGTCTTGCTCTCGCGGTCGCCGACGAACTCGATTGCACCCATCAGGCCAACACCACGCACCTCGCCGACGATCGGCAATTGCGCGAATTTTTCCTTGAGCTGCGCCTGGAAATAGGCGCCAACATCGCGGGCGTTCCCCGGCAGATCTTCCTTCTCAACGATGTCGAGTACGGCGTTGGCTGCGGCTGCGCCGATCGGATGGCCGGAATAGGTATAGCCATGCGAGAAAGCGCCGACCCTGTCGGCTCCGTCCTCCAGCACCTGATAGACCTTCTCCCCGACGATCGCTGCCGAGAGTGGGAAGTAGGCAGACGTCAGGCCCTTGGCGACCGTGATCAGGTCCGGTTCGATGGCATAATGTTGCGAGCCGAACATGGAGCCGGTGCGTCCAAAACCGGTGATCACTTCATCGGCGATTAGCAGCACGTCGTGCTTCTTCAGCACCGGCTGGATGGCCTCCCAATAGCCTTCCGGCGGCGGGGTGATACCGCCAGTGCCAAGCACCGGTTCAGCGATGAAACCGCCGACATTGTCAGGCCCAAGCTGTTCGATGAGCTGGTCGAGCTCAACAGCCCGGCGCGCGGAGAATTCCCGCTCGGTCTCGCCAGGATGGGCGCCCCAATAATGATGCGGCACGCCGGTATGGGTGATCTGCGGCAGCGGAAGGTCCATGTGATCATGGTAGAAGCTCATGCCGGTCATCGAACCGGAGACGACGCTGCAGCCGTGGTAGCCGCGCTCGCGTGAGATGATCTTCTTCTTTGTGGGCTTGCCGCGGAGGTTATTGTAGTACCAAACGAGCTTCGCCTGAGTCTCGTTGGCGTCGGAGCCGGACATGCCGTAGAACACCTTGCTCATCTTGCCCGGCGCCATCTTCACCAGACGGTCTGACAGGATCGCCAGTTCGTCGGTCGTGTGGGCGGCATAGGAGTGGTAATAGGCAAGCCGGTAGGCTTGGCGCGAGATCGCCTCGGCCACCTCGGTTCGGCCATAGCCGACATTGACGCAGTAAAGGCCGGCAAAGCCATCGATGAGCTGATTGCCGTAGGCGTCCTGGATGTGGATACCCTTGCCCGTTTCGACAATCGTCGGCTCGCCAAGCTTGCCGCTGGCAAAGTCCTGCAGCTGCGTGAACGGATGCAGGACCGAGTTGCGGTCCTTCTCGGCGATGTCCTTGATGTTGATGGTCATTCTGACCCCTTCCGTAGCGCGATGGAGTGAAGCGGCTGAAGCCAGCGTGATATGCTCCGCTGATTTCCCGCATCTATATTCGATGGTTCAATGTGCTGCGAAATTGATGCCGATTGACGGCGGATATAATGCCACCTATGCAGGAATTCTGCGAATTTTAAAGCTAGCTGCAGGATTTCACGACCATGGAACTCGACCGCGCGGACATCGCGCTTCTAAACGCCGTTCAAAAGAACAACAAGCTCACGTCCGAGGAACTGGCAGAACGAGCACATCTTTCACCGACAGCCTGCCAGCGCCGGCTCAAACGCTTGCGGGCCGAGGGCGTCATCGAGGCTGACGTTTCAATCGTGTCGCCGAAGGCAGTCGGCAGGCATGTGACGGTCGTCGTCCTGGTATCCCTCGAGCGAGAGAGGGCTGACATTATCGATCGCTTTAAGGCAGCAATCAAAAACACGCGCGAAGTCATGATCGGCTACTATGTAACCGGTGACGCCGACTTCCTGCTCGTCGTTACGGCAAAAGATATGGAGGATTACGAGCAGTTCACGCGTCGTTTCTTCTACGAGAACAATGATATTAAAGGGTTTAAAACAATGGTTGTCATGGACCGCGTGAAGGCTGGATTTGCCTTTCCGATCGAAGACTGAGAGTGTTTGGTCGACTAGGCCAAGGTGTCGTCTTCTCTTGCGCCGCACTCGTCAAGGCTTTTTTCCCTTCTCGCCAGATGCGGCGTGGCGCATGTCGACGATGCGGTGCGTGACGTGGTGCTGACGATCCATTGGAAGGGCGGTCAGCATTCGGAACTCAAGGTCCGTAAGCCTCAGACCGGTGAACACGGTTGTGCCACCACTGAGGATGCCCTGGCGGTGATGCGCAGCATGGCTGGTCGCTGGTCCGATGAACATATCGCCGCGTCGCTTAATCGAATGGGCATCCAACGGGGCAAGGAAAAACCTGACCGCGCATCGGGTCGTTTCTGTAAGGCGGGTACGTGCGATCCACGCGTACAAATCAGCCGACAAAGACGGCGAATGGCTGACCATGACCGAGGCTGCGGCGGCATTAGGCGTAACTAACCATCGAATACGCCATCTGACAAAGATGAAGGTGTTGTCCGCTGAAGAGGTGGTTCGCGGTGCGCCGTATCAAATTAGGGTCAGCGACCTGGCTTCTGCGAGGGTCCAAGCCGCGATAGCCCGAAAGGGCCGCCCGTGTCGCATTGCTGACATGGAGACGCTTCCAATGTTTACAGATACTGAGAGAAGGAGTGCACAATGACTCAGGTCCGGCAATCGGCCTGATGGATCGCTCGATAGTGTTGGAGTCGATCTCGATCCGGCCATCGTCGATAAATCTTGTCAGCCCGTCCCAGCGTGACAGGGCATAACGGATCGCCTCGGCCAGTTTTGTCTTCTGGAGGCCAAGCTCTTCGCGTAGCCAAGGAGCGAGGCTATCGGTGATCGGACGGCTACTTTCTTGCCGAGCGGTGCTGCGCTCTTTGTGCGTGCGACCACGTATCTCATCTTCGATCTTGTAGAGTTCAGCAATGCGTCTGAGTGCCTCGGTGGCAATGGGTGCGGGACCGGCGGCTGCCAGCTCGTAAAAGCGCCGACGGACATGCGACCAGCAATATGCCAGAGATACGGTGTTCTTGGCAGTCAACGGGCGATAGCCGCTATAGCCGTCTACCTGAAGAATGCCGACGAAGCCTCGAGATGGGCCATCGGACGCTCGGCTTTGCGATCCGGCGCGTAGACATAGACGACGCCGGGCGGATCGGTTCCCTGCCAAGGCCCGTCATCGCGGGAATACGCCCAGAGCTGGCCGGTCTTGGTCTTGCCCCGTCCCGGATCCAGCACGGGTGCTGTCGTTTCGCTACTCGCGCCTGATGCCGCAGCGATTAGCCCGTGGCCCGTGAGCGGACCGGGCTGCCATGCCTCTCCGAGTGCTGCTGTGCTGGATAGTCAGAGTGTCAAAACCATGAGAGCGGCGGTCCGCACGGCTATGCTGCGGGCAAAAAGATCAAAGGCTGCCAGCGACAATAATGGTCGATATGGACGGACGCGGGCACAGCAACGATGTCGTTCGGGGGAAGGAAATTCCGTTCCATGCACAGCGGGCACTCCTGCGACTTTTAGAGCCCTCCCATGCAAAGATATTTCATTTCGAGGTAGTCTTCTAGGCCATGCCACGAGCCCTCGCGTCCTATCCCGGATTGCTTGATGCCGCCAAATGGCGCAGCCTCCGAGGACATACGCCCCGTGTTGATGCCAACCATGCCATATTCCAACGCTTCAGCGACGCGCCAGACCCGCTTGAGGTTGGAAGCGTAGAAGTAGGCCGCCAGGCCGTAAATGGTGTCGTTGGCTTCGCGGATCACGTCGTCGGAGTCCTCGAAGCGGAAAAGTGGTGCAAGCGGGCCGAACGTCTCGTCCTGCGCCACAAGCGTCGTTTTCGCAACGTCCGTAACCACAGTCGGTTCGAAGAATGTTCCTGAAGTTCCAAGCCGACGTCCGCCGCAGCGAACCCTTGCCCCCTTCTGCACCGCATCGGTGATGTGTAATTCGATCTTTTCGAGCGCGTTCCCGTTGATCAATGGACCAATCGTCACATCAGGATCAAACCCGTCTCCGACCTTAAGCAATCGCACGCGCTCAGTGAACTTCTCGGCAAATTCAGCATAGACCCGCGACTGAACGTAAATCCGATTGGCGGATACGCAAGTCTGTCCAGCATTGCGAAACTTCGCTTGGATCGCTCCCTCAACCGCAGCATCGATCTCGGCGTCATCGAAGACAATAAAAGGGGCATTGCCGCCGAGTTCGAAGCTGATTCGCTTAATTTGGTCAGAGCACTGGCGCATGAGCAGCCGGCCGACCTCTGTCGAACCGGTAAAACTAATTTTCCGCACCTTAGGGTTGACGCATAGTTCGCGACCAATCGCATCACCTTCTGACGCATAGACCAGGTTCAAGACGCCGTTGGGGAAGCCAGCCAGCTTTGCCAAGTTGAACATAGCCGCAGCAATCAATGGCGTCTGCTCAGCGGGTTTGAGGACGACGGTACAACCGGCTGCAAGCGCCGGCGAAATCTTGCGCGTCACCATCGAAGCTGGGAAGTTCCAGGGAGTGATCGCGCCGACCACCCCGATCGGCTGCTTGATGACCAGCATTCGGCGATCAATCGACGGACCCGGGATGGTTTCGCCGTAAATGCGGTTGGCTTCCTCGGCATACCATTGCACATAGGCCGCCGCATGCGAGATCTCCGATTTGGCCTCTGCCAGCGGTTTTCCCATCTCCGCGGTCAGGATCGCTCCGAGATCGTCGCTATGCTCAATCATTAATTGGTGCCAGTTCCACAACACATCCGATCGTGCCCGAGCAGTCAGCCCAGCCCAGGCCTCTTTCGCGGCGTGAGCTCTTTCAATGGCGAACCGAGCATCCTCGGCACTCATGTCCGGTACTTCGGCCAGCAATTCTCCCGTGGACGGATTGAGCACGGCAAATCTTCTGCTTAGCCCTGCAGTCGAAGAACAACGGTCATTGGCAAGACCAAGGAATAGCTCCGGTCGGTTCAGGTGGCGCGTCAATGCTGTCGTTAGGGTCATTGCTCTTCCTACTCCCGATTGTGCACCCAGCCGTCTGTATTTCCGTCTGTCCAGAACGACAAAACTGGAGCGATGACGTCAGCGCCCTGGCTACATGCCTTACTGTCGTGGTCGGTCAAATCAGGGAAATGACAGCTTCGATCTCGACCTTCGCGCCTTTTGGGAGGCCCCTTACCTCGTAGCATGCGCGAGCGGGAAAGGCGGTCGAGAAAAAGCTCGCGTAAACGCGGTTGACGTCAGCGAAGTCACCCAGATCGGTTAGCAAGACGGTCGTCTTGATTGTCTTTGACAGTTCCGTACCGGCGGCCCTCGCGATCGCCTGAAGGTTTCTGAGGCACTGCTCGGCCTGCTCTACGGCGTTTGCGGAATTGAATTCGCCTGTGGCCGGATCAATTGGCAGTTGGCCCGAAACAAAGAGTAGATCGCCGGCCTTGATTGCTTGTGAGTATGGGCCGACGGCTCCAGGAGCGTCGGTCGTCGAAATTTGTTCAATCAAGGTTTTATCCTCCGTGAGATTTCTGACAGTGGCTTAAAGCGTAGCGGCTAACCGCCAGGTCAGTTGCGTCGATTTCGGGCTTTCGACCGGACACGAGATCAGCGATGACCCGGGCTGAGCCAAAGCTCATCGTCCAACCGAGTGTGCCGTGTCCGGTGTTGAGGAAGAGGCCCGCGATCTTGGTGGGACCAATCGCCGGCGTTCCATCCGGAGTCATCGGGCGAAGACCCGACCAGAATGTCGCCTCTTTTGCATCACCACCGGGAAAAAGATCCATGACGGAATGCTCGAGGGTGCTCCGGCGGGCTAGGCCGAGGTCGTTCGAATAGCCGGAGATTTCTGCCATGCCCCCGACGCGGATACGGTCACCAAGACGCGTGATCGCGATCTTGAAAGTTTCGTCCATGATCGTCGATTCCGGCGCCCGCGAGGAGTCAGTGATGGGGATAGTCAGGGAGTAGCCCTTGACCGGATAGACAGGGAGCTTGATGCCGTGGCATTTGAGAAGCAACGGAGAGTAGCTGCCAAGTGCCACAACAACTGCATCTGCTGGCAGGGTTCCCCATTTGGTCACAACGCCACGCACACGGCCGGCCTCGATATCCAAGCCCTTAATCTCCGTACTCCAGGAAAACCGGACGCCAAGCTGCTCTGCCTTTTTGGCCAGTTCGTTGGTGAACTTGAAGCAATCGCCAGTTTCGTCCTTCGGCGTCAACAGGCCACCAACGATCTTCTCGCGGACATGTGCGAGCGCCGGCTCAGTGCGAACGCAGGCATCACGATCGAGTACCTCGTAGGGAATGCCGTCGGCTGCAAGCGCCTCGACGTCCTTGGCGGAGGCATCGAGCTGTACCTGCGTGCGGAAGAGCTGCAGCGTGCCCTGCATACGTTGGTCGTATTCGATGGCAGTCTCTTTGCGCAGGGCAGCGAGGGAGATACGACTGTAGTCAGCCAGCCGTAGCATGCGGCTCTTGTTGATAGCATAGCGCTCGGAAGTGCAGTTCGATAGGATCTTTAAAAGCCATGACAGCATGGCGCCATCGATCTTTGGCCGCAGGATCAGCGGCGCACGTTCCATGAATAGCCATTTCAAAGCCTTCATCGGAATTCCTGGCGCTGCCCAAGGCGAGCAGTATCCGAAGGAAACTTCGCCTGCATTGGCGAAGCTTGTCTCAAGCGCCGGACCTTTCTGCCTGTCGATAACGGTTACCGTGTGACCAGCTTTTGCCAGCTGGTAAGCGGAGGTGACGCCAACAATGCCGGCGCCTAGAACGATGACCCTCATAATGTCCCCATGGATGCAACGGCCATAGCCTTTTCCTCTCGATGCAGCCGTATCAGTGGTTCATTCTTACGGATGTTCATTCGGAGTGATTCTGGAAATCGAGGTGTGGCAACTCCAGTCTGCGAAAATTCCCTCCGGATGGACAACCTCAAAGCTCACTTCCAGCCGACAATGGCATCCTCGAGATGGCGACTGCGATAAAAAAGGACCGGTGGCACCGGAATTTTCGTCAATGGATAACAGTTGGACGATATCATTCAGGCAACGTTCGAAATCCAGTTCAAAAGAGCAGTCTTCGGTGTTGCACCGACCAGCTTATCGACAAGTTCGCCGCGCTTGAAGATTGCAAGGGTCGGAATAGACTCCACACCAAATTGCGAGGCGAGTTCTGGGTTCTCATCGACATTCAGCTTGGCGAATTTGACCTTGCCTTCCGATTCGACGGCGATTTCCTCGAGCACCTGAGCAATCACTATGCAGGGGCCGCACCAAGCGGCCCAGAAATCGACCACGACCGGTTTTTCGGATTCCAGAACTTCTGATTGAAAGCTCTCTTTATCAACATTGCAAATAGACATGGGCGACTCCTTGAAATTGGGGTGTCATGTGATTGTGCGATCTCAATGTGATGATGTCGCCGCTCCTTTCTGTCATGAGTAGTACATCTGGAACTCAACCGGGTGCGGGGTTGTCTCTAAAAGAGTAACCTCTTCCATTTTCAGCTTGATATAGCTGTCGATGAAATCATCGTTAAAGACGCCACCGGCCTTGAGGAAGGCGCGGTCGTCGTGGAGACTGTCAAGAGCTTCGCGCAACGATAGAGAGACGGTCGGAATTTTTTCCTTTTCGTGCAGTGGCAGATCGTAGAGGTCTTTGTCGATCGCTGGACCTGGATCGATCTTGTTCCTGATGCCATCGAGACCGGCCATTTGGATGGCGGCGAAGGCGAGATAGGGGTTGGCGGCCGGATCCGGGAAGCGGACCTCCACACGCTTTGCCTCCGGATTGGAGCCGAACGGAATACGGCAGGCGGCCGATCGATTGCGGGCCGAATAGGCAAGCAACACAGGTGCTTCGTAACCCGGGACGAGACGCTTGTAGGAATTCGTTGACGGGTTGGTGAAGGCGTTGAGCGCTTTGGCATGCTTGATGATGCCGCCGATATAGTACAGGCAGCTCTCCGAAAGGCCGGCATATTCGTCGCCGGCAAATATCGGCTTGTCGCCCTTCCACAGCGATAGGTGCACGTGCATGCCCGAGCCATTCACGCCAATGACCGGCTTCGGCATGAATGTCGCCGTCTTGCCGTAACGTTCAGCGACATTGCGGACGCAGTATTTGAAGATCTGCACCTCGTCGGCGCTGCGAACCAGGGTCTTGAACTGCGTGCTGATCTCGTGCTGGGCAGGAGCCACTTCGTGGTGGTGCTTTTCCACTGTCACGCCCATCGATCTTATCTGTGCTGACATCTCGCTGCGCATTTCTTGACCAGAATCCTCCGGCGGCGTTGACAGATAGCCGGCCTTGGTCTGGATGCGGTGGCCGAGATTCCCTCCTTCGTAAGACTTATCACTGTTGATCGGCAGCTCCGCGGAATCGAGTTTGAAGCCGGTGTTGTAGGGGTCAGCCTGGTACTTAACGTCGTCGAAGACGAAGAACTCGGGCTCGGCACCCACATGCACCGTGTCGGCGATTCCAATCGACCGCACGTAATTCTCAGCCTTTTCGGCTATGGCGCGTGGGTCGCGGTTGTAGCGCTCACCCGTGACAGGTTCGAAAATGTTGCAGATGATCGTCAGCGTGGGTACCGAGAGGAACGGATCCATTTGGGCGGTCGTCGGATCTGGAATAAGGCCCATGTCGGACTCGTTGATCGCCTTCCAGCCGTCAAAGGACGAACCGTCTATCATTAAACCTTTAGTCATTGTGTCCGAGTCGATTATTGCGACGTCGTATGTGATGTGCTTCAACTTGCCGCCTATTTCCGTGAAGCGGAAGTCGATTTCTTGGACGTCGTTGTCTTTGATAAGCTTGAGCAGCCTTTTTAGCGGGTCCATGTTTGGTCCTTCGCCGCGTCGATCAAAGTCAGCTTAACCCGTTGAAGCGGGAGCATTTTCAGTAGGCTCGATGTCGGGACGATTTCTCCTCTTGCCTGTCCACCAATCTGTGCAATTTCGATGCCGAACGGAAAACGCTTGTGAAAACAGCACGTTAACTTTCTGTGACGATATTTATGGCCGACATTGTCGGACAAAACCAAACGATTTTGTCGCTGCCACTTCCGTTCACTTGGTTTCCCTCTTCACCAGCAAGCGGCCTTGGCCTCGCGGAATACACTTGCGGAACTTCAGACGGTATTCGGCCCAGTTGTCGAGAATCTCAGTGGCGCGGGCCGAGCCCGTATAGTGCAGATGGTTGGAGATCAGCTGGTAGAGAAGCTCCTCGTCATGGCGCGTCATGTGTCCGGAGACGTCGACCCGTCCCTTGTGCATGAGATCACCGCCGTGATGGTGCAGCTTCTCCAGCATGTCGTCTTCCTCGGGCAACGGCTCGAGCTCGACCATCGCCATGTTGCAGCGGCTGGCGAAATCACCGGTTTCATCGAGCACGTAGGCGACACCGCCGGACATGCCGGCTGCGAAGTTGCGGCCCGTGGCGCCGAGCACGACGACGACGCCGCCGGTCATGTATTCGCAGCCATGGTCGCCGACACCCTCGACGATGGCGATCGCGCCCGAATTGCGCACGGCGAAACGTTCGCCCGCCACGCCGCGGAAATAGCACTCGCCCTCGGTCGCACCATAAAGCACGGTGTTGCCGACGATGATCGAGTCCTCGGCCACGATCCTTGAATTCTCCGGCGGCCGGATGATGATCTTGCCGCCTGAAAGCCCCTTGCCGACATAGTCGTTGCCGTCGCCGATCAGGTTGAAGGTGACGCCGCGTGCCAGGAAGGCGCCGAAGCTCTGTCCCGCCGTGCCGCGAAGCGTCACATTGATCGTGTCTTCCTTCAGACCGCGATGGCGATAACGCTTGGCGACCTCGCCAGAAAGCATCGCGCCCACCGAACGGTCGACGTTCTTGATGCCGACCTCGAAGGCGACGGGTGTCTTGGCCGTCAGTGCCGGCTGCGCCTGTTCGATCAGCACGCGGTCGAGAATGTCGTCGATCGGGTGCTTCTGCCGGCTCGTCCAGAAGGTCTCTTCCTTGGGAGCGTCAACCTTGTGGAAGATGCGGCTGAAGTCGAGGCCCTTGGCCTTCAAGTGCGACAGCATCTCGTCCTTCTCCAGCAGCTCCGAGGCGCCGATGATCTCGTCAAGCCGGGTGAAGCCGAGCGAGGCGAGGATTTCGCGCACTTCGTTGGCGACGAAGAAGAAGTAGTTGATGACGTGCTCCGGCGCACCCTTGAAGCGCTTGCGCAGCGCCGGATTCTGGGTCGCCACGCCCACCGGACAGGTGTTGAGATGGCACCCGCGACACATGATGCAGCCGGCGGCAATCAGCGGCGCGGTGGCAAAGCCGAATTCGTCGGCTCCAAGCAGCGCCCCGATGATGACGTCGCGGCCTGTCTTCAGGCCGCCGTCTACCTGCAGGGCGACACGTGAACGCAAACCCTTCAGCACCAGCGTCTGCTGGGTCCCGGCAAGGCCGATTTCCCAGGGGCTGCCGGCATGTTTCAGCGACGTTAGTGGCGACGCACCCGTACCGCCGTCGGAGCCCGAAATAGTAATATGATCGGCGCCTGCCTTGGCGACACCGGCGGCAACCGTGCCGACGCCAACTTCAGAGACCAGCTTGACCGAGACATCGGCGGCCGGGTTGACGTTCTTCAGATCGTAGATCAGCTGCGCCAGATCTTCGATGGAATAGATGTCGTGGTGCGGCGGCGGCGAGATCAAGTCGACACCCGGGGTCGAATGGCGGGTCTTGGCAATGGTCGCATCGACCTTGTGACCCGGCAGCTGGCCACCTTCGCCAGGCTTGGCGCCCTGCGCCATCTTGATCTGCAGCATGTCGGCATTGACGAGATATTCGGTCGTGACGCCGAAGCGGCCCGAGGCGATCTGCTTGATCGCCGAACGTTCCGGGTTCATCGAACCATTGGCCAGCGGTATGTAGCGGTCGGATTCTTCGCCGCCCTCGCCGGTGTTCGACTTGCCGCCGATCCGGTTCATGGCGATCGCCAGGGTCGTATGCGCCTCCCTGGAAATCGAGCCGAAGGACATCGCCCCCGTCGAGAAACGCTTGACGATATCGGCCGCCGGCTCGACCTCGTCGATCGATACCGGCTTGCGGCCGAGCGCTTCGGCGCTCTTGATCTTGAACAGCCCGCGGATCGTGTTCATGCGCAGCGCCGAATTGTTCAACATGTCGGCGAATTCGCGGTAGCGGTCCTCGGCATTGCCGCACGCGGCATGCTGAAGGGCTGCGACCGCATCCGGTGTCCAGGCATGGCTTTCGCCGCCTTTTTGTCGGGCATATTCGCCGCCGATATCGAGTGTCGTGGCAAGAAGTGGATCGGTACCGAAGGCCGCGTTATGGCGGGCGACGGTTTCCGCGGCGATCGCCTCGAGGCCGACGCCTTCGATCTTCGTCGCGGTGCCTAAGAAATACTTGTCGACCAGTTCCGACTGCAGGCCGATCGCATCGAAGATCTGCGCGCCGCAATAGGACTGGTAGGTCGAGATGCCCATCTTCGACATGACCTTGAGGATGCCTTTGCCGACTGCCTTGATGTAGCGGTAGACGACTTCGGAAAAATCCACTTCCTTCGGGAATTCGCCCTTGGCATGCATGTCGAGCAACGTGTCGAAGGCAAGATAAGGGTTGATCGCCTCGGCGCCGTAGCCGGCGAGCAGGCAGAAATGATGAACCTCGCGCGGTTCGCCGGACTCGACGACGAGACCGACCGAGGTGCGCAGTCCCTTGCGGATCAGGTGATGGTGCACGGCAGCTGTGGCAAGCAATGCGGGAATCGCGATCCGGTCCGGCCCGATCTGGCGGTCGGAGAGCACGATGATGTTGGAGCCGCCCTTGACGGCCGCTTCTGCGCGCTCACAGAGCTGGTCGAGCATCTCGGGCATGCCTTCGGCACCACGCTCGATATCATAGGTGAAATCGAGCGTCTTGGTGTCGAAACGGTCGGTCGAGCGGATCTTTTCAAGATCGCCATTGGTCAGGATTGGCTGGCGAACCTTGAGCCACTTGACGTTCGCCGCACCCTCGTGGTCGAGAATGTTCGGCCGCGGCCCGATGAAGGACTCCAGGTTCATCACCAGTTCCTCGCGGATCGGGTCGATCGGCGGGTTGGTCACCTGCGCGAAGTTCTGCTTGAAATAGGTGTAGAGCAGCTTCGACTTTTCCGACATCGCCGAGATGGGCGTGTCCATTCCCATCGAGCCGAGAGCCTCTTCGCCGTTAATGACCATTGGCTTCAAGACCGTCGCCAAGTCCTCCGCAGTGTAGCCGAAGGCCTGCTGGCGGTCGAGCAGCGACACGTCGCGGCGCAGCGCCCGCGGCTCCGCCCGCTTCAGGTCTTCGAGGATGAGCTGGGTGCGGTTGAGCCAGCTGCGATAGGGATGCGCTGTCGCAAGCTGCGACTTCACCTCGTCGTCGGAGATGACGCGGCGTTCTACCATGTCGATCAGCAGCATCTTGCCCGGCTGCAGGCGCCCCTTCTGGATGATCTTCTCCTCCGGAACCGGCAGCACGCCGGCTTCGGACGCCATGATGACGCGGTCGTCATCGGTGACGAGGTAGCGCGCCGGCCGCAGGCCGTTGCGGTCGAGCTTGGCGCCGATCTGCTTGCCGTCGGTGAAGGCGATGGCAGTCGGTCCGTCCCATGGTTCCATCTGTGCGGCGTGATATTCGTAGAAAGCCTTGAGTTCGGCGGCCATCGAGTGGTCTCCGGCCCAGGGTTCCGGGATTAGCATCATCATCGCATGCGCCATCGAATAACCGCCGCGCACCAGGAATTCGAGTGTGTCGTTGAGATAGGCGGTGTCCGACTGCCCTTTTTCGAAGATCGGCCAGAGCTTGGAGATGTCCTCGCCGAACAGCGACGAGGAGACCGAGGCCTGGCGGCGCGCCTCCATCCATTTGACGTTGCCGTTCACCGTGTTGATCTCGCCGTTATGGGCGATCATGCTGTAGGGATGCGCGAGCTTCCACGATGGGAAGGTGTTGGTCGAGAAGCGCTGATGCACCAGGGCGACCGCGCTTTCGAAACGCGGATCCGACAGATCCTTGTAATAGACGCCGACCTGATAGGCCAGGAACATGCCCTTGTAGACCACCGTCGCCGACGACAGCGATACCGGATAGAAATTGCTCTCCTCGCCGTCGAACTCGTCATAGATGCGGTTGGAGATCACCTTGCGCAGCGTGAACAGCCGGCGCTCGAACTCGTCGTTGTTTTCGGCATCCTCGCCGGCGCCGATGAAGACCTGCACATGATGCGGCTCGGTGGCGGCAATGGCCGGCGCCTTGGAGAGCGAGGAATTGTCGACGGGCACGTCGCGAAAGCCGATGAACACCTGACCTTCCTCGGTGATGACATCCTTGATCACCTTCTTGAAGTGCTCGATCTGCTTTTCATCGCGGGGCATGAAGATATGGCCGACGCCATATTCGCCGACCGGCGGCAGGGTGATGCCCTGCTCGGCCATTTCCTCGCGGAAGAAACGGTCGGGGATCTGCACCAGGATGCCGGCGCCGTCACCCATCAGCGGATCGGCCCCGACGGCGCCGCGATGCATCAGTCTCTCGAGCATGCCCAGACCATCCACGACGTTCCGGTGCGACCTATGGCCCTTTAGATGCGCGACGAAGCCGAAGCCGCAGGCATCACGCTCGTTCCGTGGATCGTAAAGGCCCTGGGCACGAGGCTTGATCGCATTGGCAGCAATCTTCTTGGCTGTCGGACTTGAGCTGAATGTTGGCATGACTTGGCCCTCTTCTGCTCCTCTTTCCCACCAGCGATGCTGGTGAGGAATATCAGCGGCAATCTCGCGTCGACGGACGGATGACACGTTTCAGCAAGATCAACACTATTGATCTAACGGTCCGGCGCCGGCTGGCGCTGACGCAAATCTCCTTTCCTAAATTCAGTGATATCATCTCGCGTGCAGTCCGAAACCTACTGGATCGGATAGGGACGAATCCGCTTGTGGCGCACGAAAACGCCAATACGGCTAGGAGTCCTGCCGCCGGCCATCCGTTGCAAAATGCAGACGAGACGGCTCGCACCCAGTAAACGTTCCCTCGCACAAGCGGCGGAGGCAATGCGAAGACGCGCTGGTATGCAGGCTGCGCAGCTTTGAAAGCGCTCTTTCTAAAAGTCACGGTCGTGGTCCGCTCTAAATGTCATGGACGTACTCTGTCCACTGTCGCTAGAAGCTTGCACTTTGAGGTGCCACGGGGAAGCTGACCAAGATTGGTCGCCAGGCGGGCGCCGCCACGTCGTAGTCGAGGAGGGAAATGGGGGAACCGGCACCGTTCGTAGGCTTTAGCTTCCGTGATAATTATTAATGAGAGCGTCATCAACGATTCCCTCTGTTATGAGTCACATCAATACAAATTTCCCTCCCATCAGCCGCTGGCGGGAGGAGCCCAACCTATTCGTCGTTTGTCCTAAATGGTGTGATTGACCAGGTGACTTCGTCAACAGCCCGCTGGAGGATCTCCTTCGTTAATACGAGGTTGGTTGACGCGGCGATGACATGTCCAAGAGTATCTGTATAGTCGCCTCTCCTGATGATCCGGGCGTTAGGTTTTACATGGAACTTCACATCGGCGACACCCTGGATAGAGGCCGCCCGGGCGCCGCCACTAATCCAATCTAACGTACCATCGCTATCAGGAACTAAATGCCGTACAATTGCAGTGCATGAATGCCGGCTGCGCAAATCCCATTCCTGGCCGATAACAACCTTTATATGCTCGTGTATGAGGTCGATACCGCAGGAGAGCTGAACCAGCCGAGGACTGGCGCCACCGGCAAGACGCGGATTGACTTCAATCACCACGGGCCCCTGCTTTGTCGATCGGAATTCAATGTTTGACGGTCCCCAGCCAAGCCCGAGACCTTCCAAACAGCGCCGGGACAGATCGACCACGCGATGATATTCCTCATTAGTCACAGGGGCCGGAACAACAGTCTCATGGAAGACGAAGTTCGGTGGGGGGCCGAATTCAGAAGCACCGATTGCAACGACTTCACTCCCCATTAAATTAGCACTGAAAAACGTTCCCCTTGCGAATTCTTCGACCAGTATCCTCGGCGTGGACCGCCAAGTGTGTTCCCCGCCCAGCAGATAGCTCGTATGAGCGGCCAATTCGGCGACATCGCGGCACAATCGAACGCCACTGCTGCCGCTTCCTTCAGCTGGCTTTAGAACTACAGGTAGGCCGATCTCTGCGGCTGCGTATTCTACCTCCTTTGCATCCATTGCTAAGCGATAAGCGGGCATCGGAATGCCTGCCTTTCTGAGCAACTGACGTTGATTGAATTTGTCGTTGCATCGATCGATTGAAGCAGGGTCCGGCCCCGGTAGACTGAAATGCCGGCAGAGTTCGCTGACTGTCACATAAATCGACTCGTCAAGTCCCGAGAAGCCAGTTATGCCAGCGATTTCATGGGTTGAACGCAGTATTGAACATTCATGAAGCAGAGCCTGGACATTGTCCGTGGCGACTGGGATGACCTCAGTGCCTTCCGCCTCGAGATATGCATACTGAGCTGGGTGAGCAGAAAGCGTGATTGGGTAAAGACCCAAACGCCGGGCTTCCTTCACGTACAGGTGGCCAATAGTTCTATGGCCCTCAACCAGAATAAGCGCTCTTTTGGCCAATGGCGTTGACCTCCATGGTTTCGATAGCACCCTCTGCAGAGGCTCTGGCGAGTATCGAAGCCTACGAGGTAGGAACGTGCCAGGCCATGCTAAAGTAGTGCTCGCTATAGCTTCAGGAGTCCGAATCGTGTTGCCGTCGCGACGGCGGCCGTTCTGGTTCGGACATCCAATTTTCGTAGGCAATTCTTCACATGAAAAGCGACCGTATTTTCGGAAATCCCCATGATCACGGCCGTTTCCCACGATGTCTTTCCCTGCGCTATCCACAGGAGACATTCTTTCTCGCGTGGAGAGAGGCTAGGAACACACTCCATGCCACCTTATCCATTTCGATTCGTTCCACCGATTGAGGGACGCCACAGAAGTGCCTGTTGACGTCGCCGCTTCTTTCGTTGCGAATATCGTGCCAACAGCGTCGAACGAGCCTCAGACGACATTGCCATTACTTTTCAACTGGTTACGGCATAAAAGCATGGAGGCAGGGCAACAGCGTCGTGTTTTGAAGTAGACAAACTCTACAGGATGCCTACCTCGCGGCATGGTTTGGTCCGGTGCCCGGTCAATTATTCGGCGGGAGGAAAGCCCGATCCCTCTGGGCCATAAGCAAGCAGGCAACTATGCCTTCACCGACTGATAAACCATGGCATAAGGTCATGCTTGATAACCTATCCCTCTAAGGATTTCCTTGGTCTTGACCGATGCCTTACGAGCGGGAACGCGCATCACTAAGCTGTCTGTCGCTTTGGGGACAAACCGAGCGCCGAGCGCGGCCACGTACCACAGACAAATTAGCTGTTGTCAGTCTCCAAAGTGGACGAAATCATTTGCAGCACCTGGTCTCGCGTCATCCAAAGGAGCCAATCATCATCATCGATGCCCTCGGCATCCAGGCGCAGGACCGAGCCATGCTGCTCTCGGTTCACGTAACCAGAACGACCAAGGACCCCTTTTGCCACATACCAGTCGGCAACCAGCGAATAAATGAAATCGGGCGCCCATTTAGCCCATGCCAATCCGAATGCGATGTGACCAATATAACTCATGAGGCCGCGGCCCCTAAAGTCTTCCCGCAGCCACAGATCGCCACGATATGCTACAACGCCGGTTATTCCTCGAGCACTCGGAGCGTAGCAGCGACATGAGGAGTATTGTCCCGCTTTCAAGACAGGATCCTTGAAGCAGGATTTTAGCGACTCGAGGTGCTCTGCAAGGTTCGTGTCAAGTAGATCGTCGACGCGCATTGCTTGGACATGTGCCACGGTTCCTTTTCTGTCCCGCCCGACGATCCAAAAAGCCTTTCCAGGGAAAAGATCGGAACAGTCTGGACGGAAGTTTGGATACGTGGGCCGCTTTCCGGGAAGTTTGCTGGTGATCCCCACATATTCCTCAAAGTCTTCGCCCATTGTAATGCTGAGACCGGATCGGCGTGCCAACTCGTTTGTTGCGCAGATATATTTTGATACATCGAGCGTCGTCACGTTTCCGTGCATGTCACTTCTCCTATTCACCAGTGTTTGCGGCGAAGATCGCTAGAGGGCATTTCGCCCAACAGATGAGTCGTCTGTTTGGTCACCCCTGCATTGCGGCGTAATCGGACACGCATGCCGCCGCGGTCTACGGCCTATAGCCACCGGGAGCCCAATCTCCGCTGAGCTGTCTATTTTCTTCGCAGCCGTCGACGAATATATCCGAGCTTCGCTACTTGGGAGATTGGCGACGGTCATCTGGTGATCAATATAAAGGCCAACAGGTTCGCTCATCGTTACCTCCTGAATATGAGTGAAGCACATGCGGCTTTCGACTAAGCCACGAGTTGGGCCCCTTCATCCACCTTGCCGCGAGATGAGGGACCTTCCTGGGCCTCTACGTTAAACATGAGGCCTGCGAGCCAGCTGCGAGGCGCCGCCGTCGGCGATGAGCATCTTCTGCTTCAAGTCCGCCACTCAGCAACATCAGTTTCCGCGACCGTAAGCCAACGCGTTTTCGAAGGAAGTTCATGTCTCGCTGACCCTGCATTGAGCCTCTGTCCGATTTTCGGCTCTTAGAGTCAGACGCTCGCGTGGACAGACAGGTCCAGAATGTCCAGACCACGCTGAAGCGTTTGCGCATCGATCGTCAGAGGTGGAAGAAACTTGATAACTTGGTCCTCTGCACCGCATCTCTCTACCACAAGCCCCTCATCAAAGGCTTTGCGAACGATCCTTTCGGCCACATTGCCTTCAGCGCAGTCGAGCGCCAGCATCAGGCCTCTTCCGCGGACGGATAGATTGTGATTTTGGGTGCTTTGCGCGATCTGCCGCAGGCGCTCGCTCATGTTGCTTCCTTTTTCCATGACATCGTCAGATAGATTTTCATTTGCCCAGAACTTTCTCAAGGCGCCCGTCGCTGTCACGAGCGCAAGGTTGTTGCCTCGGAACGTCCCGATGTGCTCTGCCGGCTGCCATACGTCCAACTCCGGCTTGAGCAGCAAAAGAGACAGCGGCAGCCCAATGCCACTCAGCGACTTCGAGAGAACGATTATGTCGGGCGATATACCGGCGTATTCAAAGCTGAAGAAACTGCCGGTTCTCCCACATCCTGCTTGAATGTCGTCAACGATGAGGAGAATGTCGTTCTTTCTGCAAATTCGCTCGACCGACCGCAGCCACTTCTCGCTCGCGACGTTTATGCCCCCCTCGCCTTGAACGGTTTCCAAAATGATGGCTGCTGGCAGATCTATGCCGCTGCTTGCATCCGAAAACACTTTGTCCAGGTACTCCGACGTGTCTGTTTCAGGCCCGAAGTAGCCGTCATAGGGCATGAATACGGCGCCGGCTGGAGGAAGGCCTGCCGCATCGCGGTAGTAACGATTACCTGTCACCGCAAGCGCGCCCAGGCTCACTCCATGAAAGCCGTTGGTGAATGAAATTATGTTATGCCGTCCAGTGACTTTGCGTGCGAGCTTCAAGGCAGCCTCCACGGCATTGGCGCCGGTCGGGCCGGGGAATTGAAATTTATATTTCAAACCACGCGGGCGTAAAATTGTGGCATTGAAAAACTCCATAAACTCTCGTTTAGCTGACGTAGCCATGTCCAATCCATGGATTATTGCACTCGATTTCGTGTATTCTACCATGGCATTTATCAACTCGGGATCGTTGTGACCGTAGTTGAGAGCACCCGCGCCGGAGAGAAAGTCGATGTATTTGCAGCCCTTCTCGTCCTCGATAATGGCTCCGACGCCCCTCCTAAATACGGTAGGAAAGGATCGCGAATACGACCTCACGTTCGACTCGAGATTTTCGAACACAGAAAGCGAGTTGGAGTTGTTGTCAGGGAACACGATCTTACTCCTTTTTAACCGCTGCAATTTCGGTCTGCTGTCCGAGCTAGGGTCCGATCGGAATTCCGGCTCGGCTCAACGGTGATGACTTGCAACCTTCGTCCGGCCCATTTCTTTCAAGTTTCGTGCCAGTCAGCTTCTTTATAGACGACCCATATTATTCACTGCTATGCCAGCTATTCAGGCGCCCAAATACGGGGCCGAGAAATGCAGGCATGTCGCTGAACCAGCAAAGACAATGTCGTACATCGTGACGCCTATGCACGGTTAACCGCTTGTGGCGCGTGGAACTCATGTGCGAGTCGTTTATCTTTATGCTGTGATCACTTTGAATCGGCAAAGGAGGGGTTGACCAAAGCATTCAGTCGTTGTTTATCGATCGCGGTTCGTCACCTGCCTAGAAGTGACCACGCTTGCCTTCGCCAGCCACTACAATCCGTCAAAACTATCGGCGTGGTGGCGGGTCGGCATTGCGATCGAGCGCACCAAGCTGGTTTAAGACCCGCTGCCCAGGCATCGCCTCTTTCCACCCTAGCAAAGCAGCTCCGCGCGAACTGCTTCGTGGCACTTGTACTCGGCTAATGTCTTCTGCAATCGGGCTAGCCGCTTCACTTCGTCTTGGATGGGCAACCCCTTTACCAAAGTCACAGTCATTTCGAACAACTCCACTGCCACGATGTTGTTGCCGATCTCATGGAAGAAGTAGGCCATGGCCTGATAATACTCCGCTCTTGAGTGGGCATTTTCCCACTGGCACAGTGTCAGCATGTGCTCGGAGAGCGCCTTGCCCATCGACAAGCGTTCACCAAATGGAAATCGCGAGTAGTCATGCGATGAGTCAAAGAGTTGATGCATCGCTCCAAGAAGCCAGTCTTTTGAGTCCTTCTCAATTGCAAGGCGGACAAATTTGCGTAGCATCAGGCAGGCGGCCTCCATGTCTTGCAATTCGTCAATCAATATGTCTGCATATAACTGGAATAGGTAGAGGCTGTCCGGCATAACACTGATGCCATCTTGTAGTAGCGACAGTGCCGTCTTCCAATCCTTAGCCTCTATCGCCGCCCAGATGCGATCGATCAATGATTGTCCAGCGGCATCCATTTCGTTCTCCTTTGTCAGATCGTTCGCTTCTTGCTGGTGCGCCAGCTGCGTCAAAATGAGGGAACTTTGCCGTTAGCCACATGTACAGGTGGGTGAGCTCTAGCCGTCAGCGGTCGCAGCTTCCTCATCTGCTGCAACGCCGATACCCTCCAACCCATGTTCCGTATTTCTCCGGCACCTGCTCCAGGCGGGCCAGTGCCGGTATGCAGACACGCACGAGGAAAGGATCCGGGGATGTGCATAATGCCGCGCTGGAAGGTCGAAAAGAGATCGCCTCGCAGCCAGTCCTGCGCTTTAATCGACGGAGCCAATCCGCAATCAACCATATCTGCGCTCCACTGCGTTATGGCGCTTGGTGCTCTATGACGGGGACGGTCTTGGCACCTATGAGGTCGAGCGGCCTTGATTGGATCAATCATGCCCGTGAAACATCAACAGCGCCTATGCGGCGTGGCTTTGCGTTGGCTTACGTCAAGCGCTTTCCGCACAACGTCATCAAGGTCTATCGGGTGGACAGAGGCGACCTTTCCGCCGCGGTCGAGAACGAACGAGTACGGCACAACAGAATGGATCGGGTCCATCCAGAGGCTGTGAATTTGACCTGTGAAATCGACCCCTACTCGAAAATTGAGATTCGGGCAGGTTTGGTTTAGCCATGCGTTCACATAAACACGAGCCGCAGCCGCCGTTGTAGGCCATTTGATCACGATGCCGATGACCTCAAGACCATCAGTCCGGTATTTTTCCTGCAACTGCACGAGATCGGGCATTATTTCCGCGCAGCCTCCGCGGGTGGCCGTCAGAAACACGAGAATGTAAACATTGCCTGGCTGGAAGGTCTCGAGAGGCCTGCCACGAACCCAGCCCACATCAATGATCGAAGGCGCTGAGTCACCTACCTTCACATCAACCATGCTTGGTGTTCCGTCACGTGTTCAAAACCAAATGCGGTTACCCTGCACTGCGGATGTGTCGGCCGTTCCGCCACTTCGCAATAGCTCTCAAGATTCGTGCCAAGCAGGCCGATTTAGCTGGCGAGCAACAATTTCGCTGCCATTTCAGCTAACTGACGAAAAATTCGGAATTGAGGAAGAACAACGCCTGTCACGTAACCGACAAAGGTGGGCGACAATGCCTTAACTCGTGACCTACTCCAACTAATTAGGCCATTTAGAATTTGCCAGTTACGATCCCTAACGGGGCGAAGTAATCATTCGACGAAGGCCTTGAGACAAAGATCTGTTCTGAAGCTGGACGCCACTGAAACGCGGAACAATTCTGAACGATCTACATCCGGCTAGTGCCCTTGAAGAAAAGTAAGCCACTTCGAAGGACGGATGCCACGTTGAAGCGCATTCGAGAAGATCCGTACTCAATAGGACCGCGCCACACGACGTTCGTCAGAACGTGGCGCCTTCTTCGTCGTCGAGTGGTCATGATTGCTGACCGCGTGAGCAGGGGCGAGAGCTTCGTTGACATCACTGCCACTATCATGACCGACAGCAGAGCAGGAAGTTAACTTTATGTAGGGGACCAGTCGAGGCGCGAATGACGTCTTCCTTGTGAAGTAGACCGCTCGCCGTGGCGCAGTCGAGCCTAGATAGCATGATCATGATCATCATCAATATCCACCGAAGACAACTCTTTAGGGGAAGCGATCAGAATTCGTTACGGCCGGTCTGGTGATGGGATAGAAACTGCTCTAACAATAGTCCGCTACACAAAATGAGACATCCTGTCGGTTGGTCAGATATTGCACAAAGGGCCGCACCGTTCATTGGCCCTCAGAGCGTGACAATCTATTTTCGACATTGTCATCACCTTTGTCGGTTACGTGACAAGCGCTCCTGTTTTCAATCCCGTATTCTACGCCCACATAACTGGATTCGCAGCTAATTATTGTTCGTCATCTCTATCGGCCCGCTTGGCACGAATCTTGAGAGCTATTGCGAGGCAGCGGAACGGCCTCCGCTTTTCGCTTTGCGGGATAACCGCATTGCTCGAACACATGAAGGAACGCCAAGCATGGCAGCTCTGCGTCAGATCGCATTCTATGGAAAGGGCGGAATTGGCAAGTCCACTACGTCCCAAAACACGCTAGCCGCCCTTGTGGACCATGGGCAGAAGATCCTCATCGTCGGCTGTGACCCTAAGGCCGACTCTACGCGCCTGATCTTGAACTCGAAGGCCCAGGATACGGTTCTTGATCTCGCAGCAACGAGAGGTTCGGTTGAAGATCTTGAACTCGAAGACGTGCTCAAGGTAGGCTATAAGGGTATCAAATGCGTGGAGTCTGGCGGCCCGGAGCCAGGCGTCGGATGCGCGGGACGCGGCGTTATCACGTCGATCAACTTTCTCGAAGAGAACGGCGCCTACAACGATGTCGACTACGTGTCTTATGACGTGCTCGGTGACGTTGTGTGCGGCGGCTTCGCGATGCCGATCCGTGAAAACAAAGCTCAGGAAATCTACATCGTCATGTCCGGCGAAATGATGGCCCTCTATGCCGCCAACAATATCGCCAGGGGCATTCTAAAATATGCTGCAGGCGGCAGCGTGCGCCTGGGTGGCCTCATTTGTAACGAGCGTCAGACCGACCGCGAACTCGACCTCGCCGAAGCGCTGGCTGCCAAACTCAATTCCAAGCTCATCCACTTCGTGCCACGCGACAACATTGTCCAACATGCCGAACTTAGAAAGATGACGGTGATCCAATATGCGCCGGACTCTCAGCAAGCGGCCGAGTACCGGACACTTGCCCAAAGAATACATGACAATTCGGGCAAAGGCACCATCCCGACCCCCATCACCATGGAAGAACTTGAGGACATGCTTCTCGATTTCGGGATCATGAAAACCGATGAGCAGATGCTTGCCGAACTTCAAGCCAGGGATGCCAAGTTGATAGCTGCCCAGTGATCACACTGACGCGCAGCGACACGCAAGGCGCCCGCCGTCCCGTGAGGGAGGTTTCGCCATGAGGCTTCATCCGGATTTTCTAAGGGGTAGTGTCAATGAGCCTCAAATACGATAATGACAGTGACTTCCATGCGAAGCTTATTGCAGACGTGCTGTCGCAATACCCGGGCAAAGCAGCGAAGCGCCGCAGTAAACACCTCAGCGTTGCAACGAGCGAAACGGACGCAAACGCGATCAGCGAATGCGAGGTAAAGTCGAACATCAAGTCTGTTCCAGGCGTGATGACGATACGCGGCTGCGCCTATGCCGGTTCAAAAGGTGTCGTCTGGGGACCAATCAAGGATATGGTTCACATTTCACACGGGCCTGTGGGTTGCGGTCAATATTCCTGGTCGCAACGTCGCAACTATTACGTCGGTCTGACAGGCATCGACACATTCGTGACGATGCAATTTACATCTGATTTTCAGGAAAAAGATATCGTCTTCGGTGGTGACAAGAAACTGGAAAAGGTCATCGATGAGATTGCTGAACTTTTCCCGCTAAGCAATGGCATCACCCTACAATCAGAATGTCCGATCGGTCTGATTGGCGACGATATTGAGGCCGTAGCGCGAAAGAAGGCCAAAGAACACGCGACGACCGTCGTGCCGGTACGCTGCGAAGGCTTCCGTGGCGTGTCGCAATCGCTTGGCCACCACATCGCCAACGACGCAATTCGAGATTGGGTCTTCGACAAGAAAGACATAAAATTCGATCCAGGTCCCTACGACGTAAATGTCATAGGCGACTATAACATTGGCGGCGACGCATGGGCCTCGCGCATCCTGCTCGAGGAGATCGGATTGCGCGTGGTCGGCAACTGGTCCGGAGATGCAACTCTCGCCGAAGTGGAGCGCGCGCCGAGAGCGGCACTCAACCTCATTCACTGCTATCGGTCGATGAATTACATCTCCAGGCATATGGAGGAAAAATATGGCATCCCTTGGATGGAATACAATTTCTTTGGACACTCCCAAATCGATGCCTCGCTGCGCAACATTGCCGAACACTTCGGGCCGGAGATCCAAGAAAAAGCCGAAAAGGTCATAGCCAAATACCAACCCCTCGTTTGGGCCGTAATCGACAAATACTGGCAGCGCCTTTCCGGCAAACGGGTGATGCTCTACGTCGGGGGATTGCGTCCTCGTCACGTCGTCACCGCCTATGAGGACCTCGGGATGGAAATCGTAGGAACCGGCTACGAATTCGGTCACGGCGACGACTATCAGCGCACTGGCCATTATGTAAAAGATGGCACGCTGATCTACGACGATGTGACTGGCTATGAACTTGAGAAATTCATTGAGGGAATTCGGCCCGATCTCGTCGGGTCCGGCGTTAAAGAAAAATACCCGGTGCAGAAAATGGGCATTCCATTCCGTCAGATGCACTCCTGGGACTATTCTGGTCCGTATCACGGTTATGACGGCTTCGCAATTTTCGCTCGGGACATGGACATGGCCATCAACAATCCAGTTTGGGGTCTCTACGACGCGCCCTGGAAAAATGACCGCATTTTGGCGGCGGTTGCTGGGTGAGAACATAGCGTTCGCGCGTAAACGCGCAACGGCTTAAACGACGCATGTTTCTGGACCGCCCTTGAGCCGCGGCCAGATCGAAAGAGGTGACCCTATGCCGCAGTCAGCTGAGAAAACTCTCGACCACGCGCCCCTATTCTGCGAGCCTGAATACAGGAAGATGTTGGCCAAAAAAAAGCTGAAATTCGAGTGCCCACACCCGGATCAGGTCGTGTCGGACCAGCGCGAATTCACGAAGAGCTGGGAATACCGAGAGAAAAACTTGGCCCGCCAAGCCCTTGTCGTCAATCCAGCCAAAGCCTGCCAGCCCCTCGGTGCGGTCTTCGCAGCGGCGGGATTCGAGCGAACGATGTCGTTCGTCCATGGCAGCCAAGGTTGCGTTGCCTACTATAGATCGCACCTATCGCGCCATTTCAAGGAGCCGTCATCGGTGGTCTCGTCATCGATGACAGAAGACGCGGCTGTTTTTGGTGGCCTGAAAAATATGGTCGACGGTCTCGCCAACACGTACAAGCTCTATAACCCGAAGATGATCGCGGTGTCGACCACATGTATGGCAGAGGTCATCGGAGATGACCTGCATGGTTTTATCGAAAATGCCAAAAGTGAAGGTTCGGTCCCGCGCGATTTCGATGTCCCCTTTGCCCACACACCAGCCTTTGTCGGCAGCCATGTCGATGGCTACGACAGCATGGTAAAAGGTGTGCTGGAGAATTTCTGGAAGGGCACCGCGCGAAGTGAAGCCACCGCTTCTATTAACATCATTCCTGGATTTGATGGCTTCTGCGTTGGGAACAATCGCGAATTAAAACGCCTGCTCGACTTGATGCAAGTGACTTACATGTTCATCCAGGACGCATCAGATCAGTTCGATACCCCCTCCGATGGTAACTTTCGTATGTATGACGGGGGGACCAAAATCAATGACGTGAAGGCGGCGTTGAACGCGGAGGGGACGTTGTCCCTGCAATATTACAACACTCGCAAGACGCTGGATTACTGCAGAGCCGTTGGACAAGCGACGACCTCCTTCCGCTATCCTCTTGGCGTCGAAGCTACCGACGAACTCCTGATGGCGATATCTGACATTTCCACGAGAGAAATTCCCGAGGTGATCCGTCTGGAGCGCGGGCGACTCATCGACGCGATGGCGGACAGCCAAGCTTGGCTGTATGGAAAAAAATACGCGATCTACGGCGATCCAGATTTCGTCTATGGGATGGCGCGCTTCATCATGGAAACCGGCGGCGAGCCAACCCACTGCCTTGCCACTAACGGCACCTCAGCTTGGGAGGACGAGATGAAGGAACTCCTCGCATCCTCGCCCTTCGGGAAGAATGCACAGGTTTGGCCAGGCAAAGATCTCTGGGCACTGCGCTCGCTACTTTTCACTGAGCCCGTGGATCTCCTGATAGGCAATTCTTATGGGAAGTATCTCGAACGGGACACCGGTACCCCACTGGTTCGGCTGACCTTTCCAATTTTTGACCGGCACCATCATCATCGATTCCCCCTCATGGGCTACCAGGGCGGACTGCGTCTTTTGACCGCGATCCTCGACAAGATCTTCGACAACCTCGATCGCGAAACAATGCACGCCGGTGTCACAGACTATTCGTATGACCTCACTCGCTAAGAGCGGCGGCCGGCCAGGCGGCCTATCTCTCAAACCAGATATGAAGGCAGACGAATGTCCTCGCCCAACGCCAAAATCAAAGATGCCTTCCACGAGCTAGCGAGTGAAAGGAGCGGCGGCAAGGGTCCTAAGGCGCGCCGAAAGAATTGCGCGAGGCCAATGGCCCCGGGAACGGCTGTCGGCGGTTGCGCTTTCGACGGCGCCAAGGTCGCACTGCAGCCGATTACCGATGTCGCGCATCTGATTCACGGACCGCTCGCCTGCGAGGGAAATTCCTGGGACAACCGTGGCACTGCCTCGTCAGGTCCAACACTTTGGCGCACGAGCTTCACGACTGATCTTACGGAAATCGACATCGTAATGGGCCACAGTGAACGGAAGCTCTTTAAAGCAATCCGGGAAATCAAGGAGGGGTATGCGCCCGCGGCAATCTTCGTCTATTCAACCTGCATAACGGCGATGATCGGCGACGACATCGGGGTTGTTTGCAAGCGAGCGTCGGACGAATTTGCGTTACCAGTGGTGCCGGTCAATGCGCCAGGCTTCCTCGGATCTAAGAACCTCGGCAACAAGCTAGCGGGCGAGGCGCTACTCAAGCATGTCATTGGTACCGTGGAGGCCGATGAACCAAGCGTTTGCGATATCAACATACTCGGCGAATTTAACCTCTCGGGTGAGTTCTGGCTGGTGAAGCCGCTCTTGGATAAGCTCGGCATCCGCGTCCGCGCCTGTATCCCGGGAGACGCGCGATACCTGCACGTCGCCTCCGCCCACCGCTCACGCGCAGCGATGACGGTGTGTTCGACAGCGTTCGTTGCTTTGGCACGTAAGATGCAGGAACGCTGGGACATTCCATTTTTTGAGGGCTCCTTCTATGGCATTTCCGGCACCTCGGAGGCGCTCCGGCGGATCGCCGATCTGCTTGTAAGGAAAGGTGCTGACCCCTCGCTTTTGCGTCGCACGGAAATCCTTGTAGCGGAAGAAGAGGAAAAGGTGTGGAAGAGGCTGGAAGCCTACCGACCTCGCCTTGAGGGCAAGCGCGTGCTTCTAAATACAGGCGGCGTGAAATCATGGTCGGTCGTCCATGCCTTGATGGAGATCGGCATGGAGATCGTCGGCACATCAGTCAAGAAATCGACGCTCGAAGATAGAGAGCGAGTGAAACAGACCCTGAAGGAGGAGAACCTCCTGTTCGAGTCGATGTCGCCGCGCGAACTTTTCTCGCTTCTACTCGAGAGAAAGGCTGACATCATGCTGTCGGGCGGACGCACCCAGTATATAGCGCTAAAGGCAAAACTGCCCTGGCTCGACATCAACCAGGAGCGTCATCACGCTTACGCTGGCTATGAGGGAATGGTGCAACTTGCTCGACAAATTGACCTGGCAATCCACAATCCGATGTGGCCGCAGGTGCGCGAGCCGGCGCCATGGGAGCCGGCCTTGGTCGTTTAAAAACGAGCTAAAAGAGAAGCGTAAGCGCGTCGAACCAAAACCGCGAGATCACTCGCAAAAAATCTTGAGGTCGTACTATGGCACGCGTCGTATCTCAAAATAAGTCGGCGGCGGTCAACCCCCTGAAGTCGTCTCAGCCGCTTGGTGCTGCCTTCGCCTTTCTGGGCGTCGACGGCGCAATACCTCTGCTCCATGGCAGCCAGGGATGTACGAGCTTCGCGCTCGCACTGCTCGTGAGGCATTTCAATGAAGCGATCCCGCTGCAAACGACGGCGATGAACGAAACCGCGATAATCGTCGGCGGCGCGGATCGTCTCGAAGAGGCAATTCTCAGCCTCAAAGCCCGCACAAGACCACGACTGATCGGGATATGCACGACCGCATCGGTAGAGGCCCGCGACGAGGATGTCGCCGGTGACGTCGAAAACATAAAACGCAAGCGGGCGATAGAACTTGTGGGCACCGAAGTGGTACTCGCCAACACGCCGGACTTTGACGGCGCCATAGAGGAAGGTTGGTCTAAAGCTGTTACCGCCATGATCGAGGCAATAACACGACCTGAAAAGCAGTATCGAGATGCAGGCAAGATCGCGATCTTGCCTGGCTGCAACTTAACAGTTGCTGATATCGAACATTTGCGCGAGACGGCCGTAAGCTTCGGGCTCGATCCGGTTATCCTTCCCGATGTGTCGGGAGCGCTCGACGGGTCCATCCCCGAAGAATGGATGCCGACCACATATGGCGGCACGAAAGTGCAGGAAATCCGCGATCTTGGTACTGCGATGCAGTGTATCGCAATCGGTGAGCATATGCGGCGACCGGCTGAAGCGCTACAGAGACTGACCGGCGTCCCATACGTCCTGTTTAGATCGCTAACGGGCCTAGAGAACGTCGATCGCTTTATTCGCGTGCTTGCCGCTCTGTCACGGAAACAGGCGCCGCTCAACGTCCGCCGCAATCGAATGCAGCTGCAGGATGCGATGCTCGACGGACATTTCCATATGGCAGGCAAGAAGATCGCAATCGCCTCCGAGCCGGATCAGCTTTTCCAGTTCTCCAATCTTTTTACTGCCATGGGTGCGGAAATTGCGGTCGCAGTCGCCACGACCGGCACTTCGAAGGCACTCGAGATGGTACCGGCCAACACCGTCAAAGTCGGTGATCTCAGCGATCTGGAGAGTCTCGCCGCAACGGCCGATCTTATCGCCACACACTCGCACGGCCGGGAAGCTGCCAAACGCCTCGGCGTTCCGCTGATGCGGCTTGGTTTGCCAATTTTCGACCGCGTCGGCAGCCAGCAAAAGCTTACAATATTATACCGGGGAACCCGCGATGTGATCTTTGACCTCGCAAACATCATTCAGGCCAACCACCCTCCGAACCCACGGTCCAGTTGACCCAACCGACAGGCGGGAATCGCAAATGAGATCAATTCGTCGCCTCTCACTCTTCAATGGGAGACTCCAGCAACAGCGGCCGAAACTGCCGGCAGGCGCTCTGCGAATTGCGATCGTCACGCAAGATATGAAGGGACTGACAGCGCGGTTTGCATCGGTCAGACTATTTGCCACCTACGACGAGACAAGCGACACGTGGACCTTCGTGGAAGCCGCCGGGATCGAGAATATCTCCGACAAGATCGAAAGACATCGAAGCGAAGGTGAGGCTGCGCTGGGCAAAGATTGTAGACAGCTGCCAACTCGTTTTTGTCTGGCAATCGGCGGGCCTTCGGCTGTCACATTTGCCATCGGCAGAACTCGCTAAATTGGAGGAATCTATGACAAGCTCATGCGTGACTCGCGACGGATCCCAATGGATGCCGGAATATTTGAATTCGATCAACCCTGCGACCTGCATTGGCTGCGGTCGCTGCTTCAAGGTCTGCTCACGCGAGGTCATGCATCCCTACGGCATCGATGAAGCAGGCGACATGCTCGGTGCCTGCGATGGCGAGGACGACTTTAATGGTGAACTCAGTCGGGTCATCATGGTCATTGATTATCCCGGCCGCTGTATCGGCTGCGGAGCGTGCGCCCGCGTCTGTCCAAAGAACTGCCAGACTCATATCGCCGTTGATCATCTTTCACCGCACGAATCTTGAATTCCGTTCCGAGCGCTAGAAGCCGCCGGCACCGTCCAAATTGCGAGACTATCGCATCGGTTCGAAGACGTGGAGAAGGCCGCATGGCAGCTTCCTGAAAGCAAATCCGGCTGGCGACGCGAAGACCTTTCTAGGCGTCCAATCTGCCATTCGGAGGCAATTATTGCAGGAAACACCAGGTCGAAAGTCCAACGATCTGAAGAGAGGAGGCATTGAACTGTGCATCAAGCCGCGACGACAGACTTCCAGTTACATCCTTGGGCGGCCGAAGCGAGCTTCGAATATTGAAAGCAAGATCCAACCACGAGCGTCTAAATGAGGTACTCATGAGACCATTAGATATTTCTATCGTTGGAGCAACCGGGGCGGTCGGAACGGCCCTGATCAAGTTATTGGAAAAAAGTGAGATTAAGGTCAATCGACTGCGGATGTTCGCCTCCAGTTCGGGTGCGCGCCAATTCAAGTTTCGAGACCAAACATACCAGGTTGAGGCACTCCGCGACATTAGCGATATCGGTGATACCAAAACCGACATTGCATTCTTCTCTGCAGGCGGCGACGTAAGCGGCGAATGGATACCTCGGTTCGCATCCCAAGGAGCCTTGGTGATTGATAACTCGAATGCCTTTCGAATGAGGCCTGACGTACCCCTCATCGTACCACAAGTTAACGCGTGTTCACTTACGGTTCGTCCACCGTCTGGAATAGTAGCAAATCCAAATTGCTCCACGATACAGCTGGTTCGGGCACTGCGACCGTTGATAGCGACGTTCGGCATTAGCCAGGTTCTTTTGACCACCTTTCAAGCCGCCTCAGGAGTTGGCCTGCGCGGGATTAAGGAGCTGGAAGACGGTGTCAAAGCCTGGCTCGAGGGGAGCACCGGACCCGCTGCGGAGAGCTTCCCTGTCCCTCTTGCATTCAACGTCATACCGCAGATCGGACAGATTTCCCGCGAAGGCGTGGCTCTTGAGGAACGCAAGCTGGTTCAAGAGTCACGGAAGATCTTCGGTATGCCTCATCTGCAGTTAGCCGCCACCTGCGTCAGAGTGCCGGTAAAGACGGGTCATTCCGAGGCGGTATACGTCGAGTTTGACGAACATGTTCGACTAGAACAGGTCCATGAGCTCCTGGCAAATGAACCAGGTGTTCGACTTTATGCTGACGGATATCCAACGCCGCGCTATCTGGGAGATCCTGCAGATGTTCACGTCGGACGGGTCCGAGTTAATCCAGAGAACCCGCGCGGGCTGTGGATGTGGGTTGTAGCCGACAACGTTCAGGTTGGGGCCGCACTCAACGCACTCCTCATCGCACAGCTTGCGATCGCCAAAAATTTGATCGGTGAATCATGAAGACGACTATTGTCAAATTCGGGGGCTCGAGTTTTCGAGACCCTTGCCATTATGCCCGAGTTGCTCGGTATTTAGCTGAGCTGCGAGCTGAAGGAGGAAGCAAGATAGTTGCCGTGGTCAGCGCAATGTCTGGAATGACCGACGAGCTGAAATCAACCGTGCTTGGCGTCAATAGGGAAGCAACGCCATCGAATCTCGATGCGACGCTTGCTATCGGCGAGATGCTGAGTGCGTGCCTGTTGGAAGCTGCGGTCAGTCGCCTTGGGATTCCCGTAACGTCGTTGAACGGCTATGTCCTAGGGATACACACAAATTCGGACTTCGGTCGCGCCTCAGTTGAAAGCGTCGATCCTCAGCCAATCAGGGCTGCACTTCAGGAGCATGACATTGTCGTTGTCGCGGGTGGTCAGGCAGTTGATCAGTCGGGCAGACTAACGTTTCTCGGCAGAAACAGCTCCGATCTGACAGCGGTCGTGATCGCGGCTATGTTGGGAGGGCAAGTGTGCGAAATATATTCAGATGTTAAGGGCGTCTACACGGCAGATCCTCATCTTGTACCAGGGGCACGATTCATCCCGAAGATTGGGTATGGGACAATCGCGCAGATGTCGCGACAGGGCGCAAAGGTGCTGCACCACAGGGCAGTGGATTATGCTAATAAGCACGCAGTCACCATAGTGTGCAAAGCACTGACTGATAACGGAGCGGCGACGGGCACGATCATCACAGGCCACGGATACTCCGCTTCCGTGACACTAGCACGCGACACAGCAGTATTAGCTGTCGCGAGTGTTGCAGAACGCGATGCTCTCTGTGTCTTTCTTGATCAACACGATATTAGCTCGATATGCTTTGAAGAGGACGGCAGGCCCTGCCTTTGCATCATAACCGACATCGATTTCGCGATGCGCCTCGTCGAAACGGCAGGCACGCGCGCCGTCGCCATCGGATCAAAGGTCGTGGTGACCGAGCTTAATGGCGCGATGTCGCGCGTCCACCTTCACGTTGACTACGAGAGCGCCATGGCACATGCGCAAAACATCCACGAACAAATGCATCCTGCAGCCATTGGCGATCTTGTGATAGAGAACGACTAAACAGCGCCACAAGCGACGCCCGAATGGAGGCGGCGGCGAAATCGCTTGATCTGGCCATCGGCCCAGGGACGCGTCGACTTGGTAGCCATTTGATCGCTGGCGGCGATCGCCTGTTCCACCGCTCTGATAACCCGGCACATCGTCGAGTTCAACATGCAGTCTTCATCGCACGGACAGGGCGCGGACAGACCCGACCGGTGAATACGGATAGGGTTGTAGGTTCCGGATCGGCGCTTTCCCGTTATTGAAGACGAGGCAGCCCAATGCGGCTGAAGTTGATAGCCTTCGACTCCGGTGCGCCAGCATATCGTTGTCTGACTCAGGCTCGATCATGAAGTGCTTGCTGGTCGCCAGAACCCATCGCAAGGTATTGAGCTCGCATTCGCGGTCATTGATGCGGCTGGCGGCAGTCCGCGCCGCGGTGGCATATGACTAGCGCCTCCATTTGATGGCATTGCGTTTGGTCTTCGGCGCACCTTCCAGCCGCCGGACGACTCGCGCAGCCCTGTACGACGAGAGGAGAACGCTCCCTGCGGAACGCTCTGATCGAATCGGAGACTTCCACCTATCTTGGCGAACCAGGTGTTGGACGGTCCCCTTTTTGACCAGACAACCAACATAGAGAGGAACAATAATGCCGCTCACCCGTAGCGGCGTTTCTGACACGATCGAGCGAAGCGCGCAGCTTGCTTCCAATCGGCTCGTGTTTCATTGATTATACGCCGGGCTTGCACGCCGTCGACAAGTTGCCGCTCGAAACATGTATCCCAGCCGATGTTAGCAACGATTTCCTAAGCCCTCCTTCTGGACATCTCACCTCAAGGGTGCAGCGCCCTAAATTCGGCGTTTCCTACGGCATGTCGGCCAAAAACATAATTTTTCTTCCGGCCACCTTCCTCAGGTTGATCCTATAGCGCGTCAGCAAACTCTGACATTGTTTGATGGGCTGCATCTGTCGTCGTGCGCTCGTCTATAACACCTGGCCCATAACGCGTTCCGCCAATCCGGGAGAACTGATCCACCACAAAAACGTGATCTAACACACCCAGCGTGATGTCAGGACAGTTGCAATGTGCCGAACGACTAAACGACCCATTGTATTATAATCGTAGCGCAGTCCCGTCTTCCCGACCTCTCGTTGACGCAGATCAAGGCGCAATTCGCGGCTTCATGACAGTCCTGGCGAGAAAGACGGCCGCGACGCGGTCGTCGGCGTACTGGGGACGACATCATGAATTACACAACGGAAACGATGGTGATCGCGGTCGCGGCGTTTCTAGCGCTGCTACTAGCCGCATTCGCGCATGATCATCTCTTTGCGGTTCATATGGGCATACTTTGCCTCTGCCTCGTTATGGGGGCTGTGCTGATGGTCAGCAAGGTTGAATTTTCGCCGGCAGGCCAACAGCGTAACGCCGATAAGTCCGGCTACTTCGACGAGGTGATACGGTATGGCTTGATCGCCACGGTATTCTGGGGCGTGGTCGGCTTCCTGGTTGGCGTGATCATCGCGCTGCAACTTGCCTATCCCGACCTCAACATCGCCCCTTATCTCAATTTCGGGAGGCTGCGGCCCGTTCATACGTCGGCGGTTATCTTCGCCTTTGGCGGCAATGCGCTCATCATGACGTCGTTCTACGTGGTGCAACGCACCTGTCGCGCACGTCTTTTCGGCGGTAGCCTGGCTTGGTACGTATTCTGGGGCTACCAGCTTTTTATTGTGATGGCTGCGACCGGATACGTTCTCGGAATCACCCAAGGCCGTGAATATGCCGAACCTGAGTGGTACGTCGACCTCTGGCTGACCATCGTTTGGGTGGCCTACCTAGCAGTGTATTTTGGGACGATCCTGAAGCGCAAAGAGCCGCACATTTATGTAGCAAACTGGTTCTACCTTGCCTTCATCATCACCATCGCCATGCTGCACGTGGTCAACAACCTGGCGGTTCCCACCTCGTTCCTTGGCTCCAAGAGCTATTCTGTCTCCTCGGGTGTCCAGGACGCGCTGACCCAATGGTGGTACGGCCACAACGCCGTCGGCTTTTTCCTCACCGCCGGCTTCCTGGGCATGATGTACTATTTCGTGCCGAAGCAGGCCAACCGACCCGTCTATTCATACCGGCTTTCGATCATCCACTTCTGGGCGCTGATCTTCATGTACATCTGGGCCGGCCCGCATCATCTGCACTACACGGCACTGCCCGACTGGGCCCAAACGCTCGGCATGGTTTTCTCGATCATGCTCTGGATGCCCTCCTGGGGCGGCATGATCAACGGTCTCATGACCCTTTCAGGCGCCTGGGACAAGATCCGCACCGATCCGATCATCCGTATGATGATCGTCGCCATCGCCTTTTACGGGATGTCGACCTTCGAAGGCCCGATGATGTCGGTGAAAACCGTCAATTCGCTCAGCCACTATACCGAATGGACGATCGGCCACGTGCATTCCGGCGCCCTCGGCTGGGTGGGTATGATCACCTTCGGGGCGATCTACTATCTGACGCCGAAGCTATGGGGACGCGAGCGTCTCTACAGCCTGCGGATGGTCAACTGGCACTTCTGGCTCGCAACCCTCGGGATCGTCGTCTACGCCGCCGTGCTTTGGGTTGCCGGCATCCAGCAGGGGCTGATGTGGCGCGAGTACAATTCTCAGGGCTTCCTCGTCTATTCCTTCGCGGAGACAGTCGCGGCGATGTTCCCCTACTACGTGCTGCGCGCGGTCGGCGGAACGCTTTACCTGGCAGGCGGTCTCGTCATGGCCTGGAACGTGTTCATGACGATCCGCGGCCACCTGCGCGACGAAGCTGCAATCCCAACCACTTTCGTGCCCCAACCACAGCCTGCCGAATGAGGTGAGACATGGCATCGATACTAGATAAACATCAGATCCTCGAGAAGAACGCGACGCTTCTTCTCGTCGGCTCGCTGCTCGTCGTGAGCATCGGCGGCATCGTCGAAATCGCACCGCTGTTCTACCTGCAGAATACGATTGAAAAGGTGGAAGGCATGCGGCCGTATACGCCGCTCGAATTGGCCGGCCGGAACATCTACATCCGCGAAGGCTGCTACCTCTGCCACAGCCAGATGATCAGGCCGTTCCGCGACGAGGTCGAACGTTACGGCCATTATTCGCTCGCGGCCGAGTCCATGTACGATCATCCTTTCCAATGGGGATCCAAGCGAACCGGGCCGGATCTGGCGCGTGTCGGTGCACGTTACTCCAACGAATGGCATGTCCAGCATCTCGCGGATCCACGGGCGGTCGTGCCGGAGTCGATCATGCCGAGTTACGCCTTCCTCAAAGAGCAGAGGGTGACGGTCAAGGACGTGGGAATGGACCTAAAGGCCAACGAGGACGTGGGCGTGCCTTACAACGACGACATGCTGGCGAATGCGGAGGCCGACATGAAGGCCCAAGCCGATCCGAACGCAGATACGACGACCCTGCTTGCCCGCTATCCGAAGGCGAAGACCGGCGATTTCGACGGCGATCCTGCTGCGCTGACCGAAATGGATGCCCTGGTGTCCTACCTGCAGATGCTCGGAACGTTGGTCGATTTCTCGACCTACGACGACGCGACCGGCTACCGATGAGGTGATCCATGGAAACCTACACTGCAATGAGACACTTCGCTGACAGCTGGGGCCTTTTGGCAATGGCGGCATTCTTCGTCGGCGCGGTTGTGTTCACCCTTCGCCCAGGCAGCAAGCAAACGGCGAAAGAAGCCGCCGATATTCCCTTGAAGGACGATTGAGATGTCGGAAAAACATATCGATGAATTTAGCGGCGTCGAAACGACCGGACATGAATGGGACGGCATCCGCGAACTCAACAATCCGATGCCCCGCTGGTGGGTGTGGACCTTCTACGCCACCATCGTCTGGGCCTTGGGTTATGCGATCGCATATCCCGCGATCCCGATGGTTACCGACGCCACCAAGGGCATGCTGGGTTTCTCCAGCCGCGCCGAGTTGCAGCAGAACCTGGATCAGGCCAAAGCATCGCAGACGACGCTGCGTGATCTGATCGCCGCCAAGACGGTGCACGAGATCGATTCCGATTCTGCTCTTCGCGAATTCGCGGTCGCCGGCGGCGCATCTGCATTCAAGGTGAACTGCGCGCCGTGCCATGGCTCGGGAGCAAGCGGCGGCCCGGGATTTCCGAACCTCAACGACGACGATTGGCTGTGGGGTGGAGACCTGGATGCCATCCAGGCGACGATCGCGCATGGAATTCGCTTCAACGAGGATACGGACACTCATGCTTCCGAGATGCCGCCCTTTGCCGATGTTCTGGATCCCCTCCAGACAAGGCAGGTCGCGGCTTACGTCTGGGGACTGACCAATACACCGTCGGACCCCGGCCTCGCAGAGGCCGGAAAACAGGTCTTCGTCGATAACTGTGCCGCATGTCACGGCGACGACGCCAAAGGAAAAGCCGAAATGGGCGCGCCAGATCTCGCCGATGCGATCTGGCTGAAGGCACGTGGCGAGGATGCGATCATCCGTCAGGTGGCCGCTCCCAAGCATGGCGTCATGCCTGCCTGGGCAGGGCGTCTCGGCGATACGACCGTCAAGGAACTTACCATTTTCGTGCATTCGCTTGGCGGCGGGACGTGAGGAAAAAAACCATGACAGCTCACGGCGACAACCAAATCTTCGATCTCTATGGCACGACGCGGCAAGGCCACGCCGCCACCTTCCAATCAGGACGACCTAGCAAAGAGCGGCAGGTCGATCATCAGTTGGACCTGCCTCAAAGACCACGAGCAGACAAGCCGGTTGCAATAGCCTTGTCGAGGACGTTCCAGCGTGGTTGCTTGTTCCCCCGCAGCCCCCCAAAGCCACGCCCTCTCTCCATGGCGTTTTCCTTTCGCGGGAAGGCCTTGTCTCTTGATCTGCATCAAGGGCAGATGCGCAGCAGATGGGACAACGGCAGATGAAGTCCGATAGGCCCCATGAACCTCCGCACCGCCCCAGATCCCGATACATCAAAAGGCTCAGTGGCGAGCCAGTCAACGCCCGTCGCAACCGGCAGCCTCTCTACGCTCCTCGGAAGAAGGTCTTTCCCAAGCGTGCAGAGGGACGATTCCGTCGGTTCAAGTGGATCGTCATGCTGGTTACGCTCTGCATCTACTATCTCGCGCCATGGATTCGCTGGGATCGCGGGCCTTACGCGCCTGACCAGGCAATCCTCATCGACCTTTCCTCACGGCGCTTCTTCTTTTTCTTCATTGAAATCTGGCCTCAGGAATTTTACTATGTAGCGGGTCTCCTCGTCATGGCAGGCCTCGGCCTGTTTCTCGTCACTTCCGCCGTTGGCCGCGCCTGGTGCGGCTACGCTTGTCCGCAGACCGTCTGGGTTGATCTTTTTCTCGTCGTCGAACGTGCACTCGAAGGCGATCGAAACGCGCGAATGAAGCTCGACGCTAGGCCAATGAGCTTTGCCAAGCTGAGGAAGCGTGTCGTCAAGCATTCGATCTGGCTGCTGATAGGCGTAGTCACGGGATTAGCGTGGATCTTTTATTTTGCCGACGCGCCGAGCCTGCTTGTTTCGCTGTTCACCGGCCACGCTCCTGCAGCCGCCTACACGACCGTCGCCATCCTTACTGCAACCACCTATGTGCTCGGCGGTCTCATGCGAGAGCAGGTGTGCACCTATATGTGCCCTTGGCCACGCATCCAGGGTGCGATGCTCGACGAAAATTCTCTCGTCGTCACCTACAATGCCTGGAGGGGCGAGCAGCGGTCGCGGTACCCCAAGAGCGCTCGAGCCAGGGGCATCCCGGTTGGGGATTGCGTCGATTGCAATGCCTGCGTGGCGGTGTGTCCGATGGGAATTGACATTCGCAACGGGCAGCAGATGGAGTGCATCACATGCGCGCTTTGCATCGACGCCTGCGACGGTCGTATGGACAAGCGCGGGAAGCCTCGCGGCCTGATCGCCTACGCCACGCTGAGCGAATACTCGAGCAACATGTCGCTTGCCACCAGGGTAGGGCGAACAGCCGTTCAGCCGTCAAGGGTTCGAAACGATGATGGGACTTTCGTTCCGGCGATCCGGCACTTCAACTGGCGCATCATCTTTCGTCCGAGAATCGTTCTTTACGCACTCTCCTGGGCGGCAGTCGGCGTGGCCATGCTCGTCCATCTCACCTTTCGGGAGCGCCTTGAACTCAACGTCGTTCACGACCGAAACCCCCAGTATGTTCTGGAAAGCGACGGCTCGCTGCGGAATGGTTACACGCTTCGTATCCTGAACATGGTGCCGAAGCCGAGGGATGTGAACATAAGCCTGGTCGGGCTGGAGGGGGCGACGATGCGTATTCCCGAGGTAGGCAATGAAGACGCCCGCAGCTTTACAGTTCATGCCGAGCCCGACGCGGCCACGACGCTGAAGATCTTCGTTACGCGCAAGCCTACCGGAGCCCCGATCAATGAATTTCTGTTCGTTATCGAAGATATCGATCATGCCGATCGGGCAACCTACCGCGCGGCGTTCAATGCACCGGGAGACATCAAATGAAGACCTCTGCTCAAGGTTTTACAGGCCTGCACATGCTGCTTTCGACCTCGGCATTCTTTGGCGTGGTGATCGCGGTGAACGTCACCATGGCCTTCTATGCCTCTTCCAGCTGGAGCGGTCTGGTCGTGGAAAACACCTATGTCGCCAGTCAGGAGTTCAACCGCAAAGCGGCGGCGATGAAGGCAATGGCCGCTTCCGACATCGAGGGCAACCTCTCCATAAAGGGGCACGAGATCCGCTACGATATTCACGACAAGAGCGGATCGCCTGCGATCGTCGACGACGTCATTCTGAATTTCAAACGTCCGGTCGGAGACCACGAAGACTTCCTCCTTACGCTCAGGAAGAGAGCGGCGGGGCGGTTCGAAGCGGAGCATGATCTAGCCGACGGTGACTGGATCGTCGAGGCCATCTCGCGAAACGGCGGCGTGGTCGTCATGCATGAGGCAAAACGCATCGATACCGCGGAGTTAGGCCAGTGAGCTGCTGTACCATGGACGCGGAAAGCGTGCTTGCCCTCAGCACGACATCATTCAGTGCCGAAGAGGTTCGCCTTGCCAGCCAGCCGCTCGGCGAAGGATTGCGCCAGCTGGACCTGAGCGTTCCCGACGCCCACTGCGGTGGCTGCATTTCGACCATCGAAAGGGCGTTGTTGGCGCTTCCCTTCGTCAAGACAGCACGAGTCAATCTCACGGCGCGAAGGGTGAGCTGCGTCTACCAGGAGGAGATCGAGACGGGCGCAACCGATCCGTCCAAGATCCTCGCAGCGATCAACTCGGCCGGATATCGCGCGCATGTCTTCACGCCCTCAGCTCCCGAGAACGACAAGACCAGAAATCAACTTCTCCTCGCGATCGGCGTGTCCGGTTTTGCGGCCGCCAACATCATGTTGCTCTCGGTATCGGTCTGGTCGGGCGCAGATGCTGCGACGCGCGACATGTTTCATTGGATCTCGGCGATGATAGCAGCGCCCGCGCTGGTTTATGCGGGGCGCTTCTTCTTCAAATCGGCCTCGAATGCGCTGCGGCATGGGCGCACCAACATGGACGTTCCGATTTCGCTCGCCGTGACGCTCTCCTATGCCGTTTCATTGTGGGAGACCGTCCATCACGGCGAGCATGCGTGGTTCGACGCTTCGGTCTCGCTGCTCTTCTTCCTGCTGATCGGCAGAACCCTCGATCATGTCATGCGGGAAAAGGCTCGGGCGGCGATCAACGGACTCGCTAGACTGGCCCCGCGCGGAGCATTGCTGATCAATCCGGACGGGTCGCGACGCTACATTGCGGTAGATGAGATCGCGGCGGGGGATGAAATCTCGATAGCCGCAGGCGAACGGGTTCCCGTCGATGGCATCGTCGTCAGCGGAGAGAGCGACCTGGACCTCTCCATCGTCACCGGCGAGAGCAGCCCCGTCGCCGTCGCCAGCAACAGCGAAGTGAGTTCCGGGGCGATGAATCTGACCGGCTCCCTCGTGTTGCGGGCGACGAGAATTGCCAAGAATTCGCTTCTCTCGGAGATCATCGGCCTCATGGAAGCCGCCGAGGGCGGAAGAGCTCGCTATCGCAGGATCGCCGATCGCGCTGCGACACTCTATTCCCCGGTCGTGCATCTGCTGGCGCTGGTCTCCTTCCTTGCCTGGGGCCTCCTGGGCGGAGATTGGAAACAGGCCATGCTGGTCGCCGTAGCGGTGCTGATCATCACCTGCCCATGTGCGTTGGGTCTTGCCGTGCCCGTGGTCCAGGTTGTCGCTGCGGGGGAGCTTTTCCGGAAAGGCATCATGGTGAAGGACGGTTCAGCACTCGAAAGACTGGCCGAGACCGACACCGTGGCCTTTGACAAGACGGGCACCTTGACGATCGGCAGTTCGCGCCTTGTCAGAGTGGACGCCATGGACGAGAGCGCCACCGTGATCGCTCGTGGATTGGCAGCGCATTCACGGCATCCTCTTTCTCGGGCCCTGGTACGGGATACCGAAACCGACCTCATGTTCTTCGACCTCGTCACGGAAATCCCCGGCGGGGGACTGGAAGCCAGGAACGGAGCAGATGTCTATCGATTGGGCAACGCGGCGTTTGCCTGCGGAACCAGCGTCGTGCCCCGCACCGCCGACAGTCCGTTCTCGGAAGTGGTCCTGTCGAAGAATGGCGTCGATCTTGCCCGCTTCTTCTTCGATGACACGCTTCGTCCGGGTGCTTGCGAGGCCATCGACCGGCTCGATGCAGCCGGCCTTGAAACGCTGATCGTGTCCGGAGACAGGCAAACCGTCGTCGACAATACGGCACATGCCCTAGGTATCGACAGGGCTTTGGGCTCTCTGACGCCGAAACAGAAGGTCGAGGAATGCCAGAGGCTGAATGGCGAAGGTCGTCGCGTGCTCATGGTCGGCGACGGGATCAACGACGCCCCGGCGCTTGCTGCCGCGCATGTCTCGATGGCGCCGGCCACAGCCTCCGATATCGGCAGACAGGCGGCCGACCTGGTTTTCTTCAACGATCACCTTGACGCTGTTCCGGAAGCGATCGCCATTGCGAGAAGATCTGCCACGCTGATCCGGCAGAACTTTGTTCTGGCGATTGGTTATAATGCGCTGGCGGTGCCGATCGCCATCGCCGGATTGGCGACGCCGCTGATAGCGGCGGTGGCAATGTCGACATCTTCGATCATCGTCGTGACGAACGCACTGCGCCTGAACGCCTTCAGCAAGCGTCCGGATATGCACATTCGAGGGCGGATCGGCAGGATCGCGGAGGTCAAAGCCGCATGAACATGTTGATCTATCTCATAACGATCGCGCTGCTGATGGGAGGAATAGGACTCCTGGCATTCCTTTGGTCGCTGAAGAGCGGCCAGTACGACGACCTTGAAGGCGCCGCCTGGCGAATCCTCGCCCAGGACGAAACCGATCAACGAAAACCCTGACCAAACACTGGGTCCAAAAAGGAAATGTAGATACAGAATTGCGACAATCTGCACTGTCGTCGTTTGTCGGCTCCGCGACAAATTCCCTTTCCTAACCGAGTTCACGGCTCGCCAAAATAACTAAAACTTAGGAATATTCTTTTCGGGATTCACTCGATGATTTGGAGGGCTTTCTTGAAAGCTACTAAGCGACGGGGCGCCCAAGTTGCCCCAATTTGGTTCATGATGCCAAGCACGTGCCACCTGACGGCATCGATCTCGTGCCCTGAGGTCATGATCGGGCATTGATCCGAGAATTAAGTGGACTTTATCATGAAACCTTCCGCCAATCTTATCCAGCGCCAGACCCAGTCCCTGGTGATGTCACCGCAACAGATGCAATCCATCCGGTTGCTGCAAATGAATCATTTCGAACTCAGCCAGTTTATCGCTCAAGAAGTGGAACAGAATCCGCTGCTCGAATTTCAGGACGACAACGTGGCGGATGGCGAATGCGGCGGAACCCAAGATGGTGAGTATGCTCATCAATCGGAGGATGCTGGCGGGGACGATGGTTATGACAATCGTGACCAGGCGCTCTCCACCGACTGGTGCGACAATGGCGGCAGCGCCAGCACCAGCCGACTGAACGACGAGCTCGACGCCAACTACACCGATGTCTTTCCTGACGACGCGGCCCCGCAGCGCCTCGACGCGCCGGAGCTCGTCAGCCAGTGGAAGTCGATGCCGGGCAGCGGCGATGGCGTCGACTACGATATCGACGATTTCGTCGCCGGCCAGGTGTCGCTGCGCGATCACCTCGCCCAGCAGATCCCCTTCGTCCTGCCTGACATGGCCGACCGGCTGATCGCGCAGACTTTCGTCGACCAGCTCGACGAGCGAGGTCATCTGCAGGCCGATATTGTCGAGGCAAGCGAGAGGCTGGGCACGAGCCTCGCACAGGCCGAGCGCGTGCTTGCCACCCTGCAGAGCCTTGATCCGCCAGGTGTTTTCGCCCGTAGCCTCGCCGAATGCCTGGCGATCCAGCTCAGGCAGAAGGACCGGTACGACCCGGCCATGCAGGCTCTGGTCGAAAACCTCGAGCTGCTCGCCCGGCGCGACTTTGCGACGCTGAAGCGGCTCTGCGGCGTCGACGAAGAAGATCTTCTCGACATGCACGGCGAGATCCGTCAGCTCAATCCCAAGCCCGGCAGCGATTTCGAGGCAGCTGTTTCCGAAGCGATCATACCCGATGTGGTCGTCAGAGCCTCCTCGGATGGCGGCTGGCTGGTCGAGCTCAATCCGGATGCAATGCCGCGCCCGCTGGTCAACAAGTCCTATTCTTCCCTGGTGAAAAAGAACGACGAAGCTCGCGCCTTCCTTGCCGGTTGCCAGGAGAAGGTCAGTTGGCTGAAGCGCAGCCTCGACGAGCGGGAAAAAACCATCATGAAGGTGGTAATCGAAATCGTCCGCCAGCAGGACGCCTTCCTGTTGCACGGCGTCGACTACCTGCGCCCGCTGAACCAGAAGACGGTCGCCGAGGCGATCAAGATGGATGAATCCACCGTCAGCCGCGTCACGTCGAACAAATATATGCTGACGCCACGCGGCCTCTTTGAACTCAAATATTTCTTCACCGTCTCGATCAGCGCCGTCGCGGGCGGTGACAGCCATTCGGCCGAAGCCGTGCGTCACAAGATCCGTGCGCTGATCCTGCGGGAGAGCCCGGAGGCGGTGCTTTCCGATAACGATATCGTCGAGATGCTGAAGAAGGGCGGCGTCGATCTTGCCCGCCGCACGGTTGCGAAATACCGGCAAGAGATGAACATCGCCTCTTCGGTCCAGCGCCGCCGCGAGAAGCGGGCACTCGCCAAGGTCGCGGGCTTCTGAGGCTGTCTTCAACCCGGATCGAATTATCCTGCTCTAATCGGCGGCGCGGGTTTCCGTGTCCGGCTGCGCTCAGGTTACGATAGAACCAACCCTTGATCGAGGAGAAGGCATTGCCGGATATGCCTACCCGAGCCGGTTAGGCCGCGGCGTGGGCGATACCCTAATTGCGGAGGACTATGACCCAATTGCGCTCGATCTTTTTCGCTTTGCCGGACGATGAGCTTGCGCTGGCGCAGAAAGCCGGCCATTTTCTACGTCACGCATTCGGCTATTCGCCCGACACTTGCACAACCGTGATCGGGTTCGGCGCGTCAGCTATTGGTCGTCTATGCGATGGTTCGGCGCAAAACGAACTAACGCAATGTTTGTATAGCCGGAACATCGGATCAGGCCGTGTTGCCACGTCGAAGGGCTATCCTCTCACCAGCCAAGATCGGCTCGCAATCATCGAGCGGCGCCAACGGAACGATATCATAGCAGTTGCTTGTTTTCGATTCGACCCAGTGAGCCAATATTCAAAAAATATAGACCGGATGGACTGCAGTCGCTATCTGAAAGGCTTGCGACGCTGAAGACGTCGCCGCCGAATCAGACACCCGAGGCTTCATTAAGATGAAAAAAGTCCAACGCAGCTTTGCCGTCGAGTACAAATCAGGTCGCCGGAAACTCAATTTCAAACCGAACTCAATCTGGGGAGACACCGATCTCAAGTCCGTTGCTCAAGATCTTCAGAACGAGGCAATGCCATTTCTGTCATTAACTCCTCAGGCAAAAAGCAGCGAGATGCTTGTATCCGGAGAAGAACAGGCTGGGTCGTTATTGACACTGCCGATCGAGCAGGAGACAAATGCATCGGCTTTACAGGAGACCACAATGGCCGACGAAAACGATACGATGATCAATGCTGAACCGCCGGCCGCGATCGCGTCCGATGTATCGAAGAAAGTGCGCAAACCTCGCGCCAAGAAGGCAGTGCCTGAAACGGCCCCAGCCCCGGTTTCTGTGCAACCAGCATTGGCTTCGAATGCCACCGCCGGAAAGCAAAAGAGAGGACGCAAAGCAAAGTCTGACGAAGGTGCGACAAACGCCAGACGTGCGCCTATCAGGCGTGCTCCGAGGGCGGTTCAGGCAGCGACGGCACCGTCGGTAGCTGCAGTTGACGAGTTTTCGGATCTTCTGCAGCTGGAAGAGGAAAATCAAAGACTGCGGAAGCTGCTGGCCGAGAAGCTACGTGCTGAAAATGCCGATCTGCGAAAGAGGCTCAACCTCGGTTGATCGACAGCCGTCGATCAAGCGCTGGCCGCATTCTCATGCTTATTGATGCGAATAGTTTGGCGGCGGTTAGTCATGCCGGCAACGCTTTTGCACGTAGTTTGCGCACGGGGTAGAATTCGAGGTCGAATAAAATGGCGTCTCCATGGAAGCTTCTTGCCAGACTGGTGTCCCCGCAACGGCAGCAGAGGCAAGAACACGGCTCGACCGATGCCGTGAAGGACGTATTGGCCATTGCCAAGCCGGCAGCCAACAACCAGTTAGGCGCCGCAGACCGTCCGGCCGATGAAAAGTCAGTTCTCCAGGGTCATTCCGCGGCGGCGCCAGTCGACCCGGGTCGTGCCGAAGAGGCGGCAAGCGCTGTTAATGGTCCCGCAGATATCGAAGGCGCGGGACCGGAGGAAGGAGCTGATCCAGCTTTGTTCGATGAAGTCGACATAGCTGCGCATGCCGCGGGTGAAGGTCAAACGCGAAAGCGCAGCACGCGGGGCAAGAAGTCGAAAACTATTGCAGTCGTTCTCCCACGGTCCCCGAGCGTTTGCACTGCTTCTGACGATGCGGTCAATCTCAATGAAGAGATCAGGCTCCTCCGCCACCAACTCGAGAGCAAGCTTCGAATGCAAAATGCGCAACTGAAGCATATGCTGGAGCGTTTCGAGCACTGAACGTGTCCAAGTCCGATCCACCGGCCGCGGGTTTGAGCTGCGTGTCAACGCATTTTATGCTGAGGACGATAGCCGTACCGCACACGCTTCTCGCAGATCTCACGAAGACGACGTTCCAGACAGGCCTGATCGGCGCGGAAAGCCGGCATACTTCTTCTTCCATTTGAAGTAGGTCGCCTGATTTATGCCCGCTTGCGCCACTTCAGAACCGTCTTCGGATTGATCCCGTAGCTCCGGCTCAGCTCCGCGGCCGAAGCTTGCGATCGCTGTATTGCAGCTCGAATTGCGTGCGCGGTCGTGGCGCTGCCGTGACGTATTTGGCCGATAGTGCTTCCTTCCATTCGGCGGAAAAGATCGCACCATCAATTCCCGGGATCAAACACCTAGTACGGGAAAAATCGGTTCTCACGCAGCAGGTTGAGAAAATGCGCCAGCTCGGCCTTAACCGTTTCGGTGAGGAGGCGGACCGGGCCGATGGTGGATCCGAACGAGATCAGAGCTTTGAGGTGAATGGCAAGATCGCTGCTAGCCCGAACATTGGCTCTAACCGCCATGAGCTTTTTCGCAACCACCTCATTATCCAGGGTGAGGATCTCCTGATCTTGCGCAACCCGGCCGTCGTCCAGGATGCGAGAAGCGCGCCCGGAGAAGGACGCGACCAGGGGCGATGGGTACCCACGGTATGGGGATTGTCCAAATCTACCCGCTCGTAGCGCAGCCTTCATGACTTATCCGATTTGAAGCCTGTCGGAGCGCCTCTTCAACGCGGTAGTGATCGGGGCTGCTTCCGACAACGCATGTCGGAAGCCCTACAAACCCTGCGAATAGCGACAACAGCACATGTGCAATTTCAAAGGGTTATCGGCGCAACCTGACTGGCACGAGTAGTGCTCAGAGTAAGTCGGGTCGCTACTGACCTGTTCCGATTTTGGGAGATCAAGTGACTATGCACACTGTGCCTTTTATCAAACGGGTGCCGGACATTCAGGCGCCTGATCGTCGTTCCGGAAAGCGGACAATTGATGGACACCCGGCCCCGGTCGGATCCGCAATTGCAAAGATGCAGAACCTCCGGTGACTGACTTACAGGCGTCTCTTGCACGACCCGCGGCGTCCAACGCGGAGAAGCATAGGTGTTCATGACTAATGGGAATTCCAATGACCGCCATCTGCATCAAGGCTCGGGTGTCTTCCTGTCACGACGGAGACATCGCCATCCTCCCAAAAGAAGGACACTATCGCAATGGCCGCCCGCACCCGCAGAAGCCATTTTAGAAGACGAGATCACAAGCGTGGGTCCAACAGACGGAACATGCGCCGCGCTTCGAAATCGAAGCAACTCGGCCTGATACTTCACACGCTCATTCCTGGCGCACGAAGCGTCGGATAGCTATTGGTGGAGAATGAAAATGACCTCTTGTTTAGGCATAGACTCTCCAGCTCCGTCTATCAATGTGCAGCACTGGCTGCGAGGCGATCCGCTTTCCAACTTCCAGCTCGGCAAGATATACATCCCTGCGTTCGTTTCGACTACCTGCAGTGGTTGCGGGCCGGCGCTGGCCCGCCTGGCTCAGTTGCATGAGCAATACCGGGATATCGGAATTGAGGTCATCGGCATTGTAACGGCTGACGAGGCCCCAGCTGAGGTGGACGCATGGGTAACCAAATGGCTCCCGAATGCGAACATACGGATCGGGTTCGACCACTCAGGCGAAATGGATAAGGATTGGCTCAAAGCCAGCCTGACGTTCCACGTTCCAAAGGCGTTCATTGTCGACCGAGACGGTAGGATCGCCTTTATCGGCGATCTGGTTAAGCTCGAGGACGTTCTGCCAAAAGTGATTGACGGCAGCTGGCGCGCCAGCGCCGAAGCAAAAAATGCCGAAGAGGAGCGGATTGCTGAAGCCGAGATCCATGCTCCGCAGCGCGCGTTGCTTCGTCGAATCCGGGAGGCGACAGAGATTGAGGATTGGAAGACGGCGCTCTCTGCCATTGAAGAGGGCATCATCCTTTTCCCGGACAACATCAGGTTCCACCAGAAGCATGTCGAGATATTGATTGGAGTAATGCGCGACATGGAGGCGGGCTGGATCGCATTAGTCCAATTTGCTCGCACTGCAATTGAACGAAACTCTGAAGATTGGCTTCTCGCGGCGCTGCAAGACCTCTTCGGTCCAATCTACGATTACTCGGGCCTTCCATTGGCCGAACGTTCTTCGATGGCTAAGGAGCTCTCCGAACGAATCCTGAGACTGTATCCGCAGCACGATGCTCCTTTCCGCTATCATTCTTACCTGACAATTGCCTTTTACTACCATGAGAGCGGCGACGATGACCGCGCTGTCGATTTGATCGAGCAGGCTCTGAAGTTCGTGGACGGAGAGGCTCTCCCGGACGTCGAGAAGCACGAACGGATGGCACAATTGCTGCATACCTTGGCGGAGTATAAGGGTGAGCAGGTTTGTTATGGGGGGATTTGTGCAGCTCCGCGAAAGCAGTGTTGAAAATAGGAACCTGTTGGCGCTGCTCAGACAGCGTCGACAGGAATTCTAACGAACCATTGGAGCAAAAACGCATGTTTGATCCGGCCGGATCGCTCGCGTTTCGCACACATCCCACAACCGGCATCACGAGGGAAGACGGTCGATCTGTCAGTTTCTTCCGAAATCAGCGCAATGGAATGAAGCGTTCGCTGGGATACGGGAATTTGGATGCATTGACGGCGATCATCGGAGCTTTGCGCAATGTCAAACTGAGCGCTGATATCAAGGTCTACCCGAATCGCGAACCAACGCCAGGTCTGCTCGTGCTGCCGCTTGCCCGCGAATTTCACAAAGCTTCGCCGCTATGTGCGGGGATTACCGTTCGTCAGCGCATCGCCCGCGCGGACTCGCGTTGCAGCCTTTCCAACAGATGCAATGCTCGATCGGCTAAGCCCGTCGGAACAAAGATGTGGTCGTGGTGATACGCGGCCACCATGTTGCACGGTATCCCGGCTTCTGCGAGAGAGGCGGCGACGCCCGCCGTAAGGCCGACGCCATCGAGCGCAGAATTCACATTGAGGGTGATCTGGCGCATCGCAAGTGAAATTTCGAACCCCGCTTCGTGCGCCTCTCCTTTCTCAAGGATGACTGTCAAACCTTCTTTTTCGTGAAATGTCGCGATCGGATTCAGATTGTGGGCTTTGCTCCCTTCATTGGGAATCGAGCAGAATACATACTCGCCTTCTTTGAGCGAGGGCGTCATGTTCGACAGCATTTCGAATTTGTCTCGCAACACAATAGCCATTGCCAGCGGTCTCCTCTGCGTATCACAGGATGTCTTGGCCATGTCTAAGACGGGAACTGGGCGCGAACAAATGAGATTTCCTTAACTGGCATAAGGCAGATTGACGATGTTGGATCGTTTCAACTTAAGCGCAGTCCTTCGCAACGCAAGCCCTTGAGCGGGTGACCAAAGTACTTCGGGTTACGCCTTTGGCGGTCTCGCAGCATATTAGAGCGCTTGAGGAAAAGGTTGGCTGTCTTCATAGCCCGCGATCAACCGTGCCGGCCTACTCAATTGGAGTGAGGATATTCCGTTACGCCGCACGGTACTCCCACGACAACGCAGACTCCTTCCTAGAGGCCTCCCCATTCCCGAAGTAATAGCATGTCACCTCGTCTCGGGAGGCATTGATTTCTTGCTCGAGATAGTGGTTGAAGCGCGACCCGTGAGTTGCGGCACCAATCTTCCTGGAAGAGGTGCAGCGTGGAAGAAGCTGTTCAAAAAAGTCAGCGCGGCGCATCACATATTTTTTTTAGAATCCCTAGAGCGGATGCGGTCCTTCGGATCCTCGACGCGTCGAAATCCGCGTCATTTCCAGAGCTGTCACCTCTGCCACAGTCAGACCAGTGGTTTCTGCGACGTCGTCCAGCGAATAGCCGCGAGCCAGACGAGCTTCTGCAAGCAGAGCGCCAACGGACGGGGCAACTGGGAATTTCGCAATTTTCGAGACCATGTTCATGTCGTTTAAGGCTCCTTTTGGCGGCCGGAAAACGTGCATCCGTTTTCTAGTTCCACCGCTGCCGATCGCGTCCGGCAACGGACAGTTGCTTCGAAATCCGCGAGCGCTCTTTCTATCAGTTTGTGCGACGGAGTATAGGTCTAACGCGATGAAGGATGGACAACGCTTGCATGGCAAACAACGAGAGGTGACCAGCTCCGAACTGCGGCGCAAACTCGCGACGGCCGACAAACAGCTTCCTATCTGGCGGGAGCGTTCGCGGCGGTGGGAAGCTCGTAGGGAGTAATGCACTGATTGTTCCCAAGCGGGGAGTGATGGACAAACAATTCGGGCGTTGCCTCGGCGTGATTAGCTCGTGGGCCGCAGGTTCGGCCAGAGCTTGTAAAAAATCTCCCGGGCTCTGTTGATCGGCGTCGGGTTGAATAGATCGCCGGAGAACGGCGCGTCGAGGTCAAGCGCGGCCTGAGTTCAAGGACCCTTCATCGTCTTGGCACTCTAAGGGTTTAGTGAGACTTGGAGCGCCCAAAAAGAGGATGCAAGCAAACCTGCATTGTGTCGCATTCGCCCTTCAGCTCTTGATGACGGAGTCCTTGAGGCGTGACGAGCTGAAACGGAATGTAGCCCTTCTTTTCGACCTTTTCGCCCTTAGCAGGCTTGAGTGCGGTATCGACTGAGCCTTGCCCTGGCCGGCGCCATCCTGGAACACGGTAAGGTCGAGATCGCGCGCCTGCATGGCGGCAAGCACGTCCTGTGTGGCGTCGGCGCCGGCGCCGACGACGACCGTGGTCATATTCCTTGCCTCTTTGAAACGTCTGATCACGCCGTGTCTGCATGGCGGCAGACGGCTTTCGGGCGTGCCCGTCAAGCATGCGGTCGAGAACGGAGCAACTGATGGCGAGTTCGGTCTGCCGACCAGGCCGCGACCTGGCTCCCAGAGGCCGCCCTATGATGGCCTTGTATCGCCCGACTACCGTTTTCACCAGCAAGAGTTTGCCGTAGCGGTAGAGACCTGCCATTTCACCTAGGCGCCGTGAAGTGCGATATATGTAATAATATATGAATGACATACTTTATAACTCGAAGGTTTCTCAAAATAATAGGTAAAGTTCGCCAAACTGGAAATGATATACGATAATATATACTCAATACATCTGTTGCGTTGTTTATCGTTTTCATCGAGTGTCCCGTCATGGGGAGCTACGGTAGCACGGGAAATTCTTTCCCTATGAATGCTGAAACCTTTCCGGCGACAGCATCGTCTGGAGGCTTGCACAAGGAGCACATGACATGGATCATCAAAAGCAATCAGACAAGCGCCTTGGCTGCTCGCATCTGCGGTTGGCAACCATCGACGGCGTGTCGCTGTCTGGTCTGCAGTTGTCACTCGAGCCGCAGGAGGGTTCTGGGTCGACGAAGAAGACCTTTCTCCAACAATTGCTCCTGGATTTTGCTTTCGGCTGCGAGCTATTTTATCCGATCCAGCTATATGAACATCTCGCAACGAGCGAGGGCGACGACAAGGGCGCTAAACCATTAGGTGAGAGTTACGAGTATGGAACTGGGAGAGTTCGGACCGGCCGCCACGTCCCTCATTTGAAATCCACGTCTCTCGGGTTTCCATATTCCAGAATGGAAGCGCCTGCTCAGTCGCCAACTCTTGCAAACTACAACAACAGGTCGGCGAGCGGATGGAGGACATCATGGACGACATGGATGCAACGCAAGCAAAGGACGGCTCGGGCACACGGGTTTCAAAACGTGCGAACCAGCACGGCAGGAACATCGAAAGATGGTAAGAAAGTCTTCAGGAACCTGACCGTTACACGGTACGCGCAAGCCCTAGTTCAAATCCTGCTGCCGCTATCATATACACTGACAACGCTCACTTGTCGGCAAAATTCAAGGGTATTTGGCCCGCAAGGTTCGCCCAATTATACTTCCGAAAGGATTTCATTCTCTATGTCATTATGTTCTGCGAAATGCATTCGCATCGCCGCGCTTGCAGCGGCTGCCATCGTGCTGGGCACCCAGTTCGCAATTGCGCAAGAACCGTCTATAGGGGCTCAGTGGCTGAACACGCCGGTATCTCGGGTGGAAGCGCTTGCGGTCCTCCAGACCCTGAATGCCAATCTCCTGAGTAACGCCAGTGCTACGTTGACCCTTGACCGTTGGTGCGCCGCGCATAAGCTCGCACCGGAAGGTTTCAAGATCGTAGCTCAGCGTGTGGGCGGGCAAGGCAAACCGGCCGATGAGGACATCCGTAAACTTCTGACCGTCGGACCCGGTGAGTTGATCGCTTATCGCCGCGTCCGACTGGTCTGCGGAGATCGCGTCTTGTCTGAAGCCGACAACTGGTATGTACCTGCAAAGTTAACTGCAGAAATGAATCAGGCGCTGAATACCAGCGATATCCCTTTTGGCAGAGCCGTTCAGGCTCTCAATTTCACTCGCACAAACCTGTCTGCCAAGTTGCTCTGGTCCCCTCTATCCGAAGGCTGGGACATGGACGGCTCAACAGCGCATGAAACAAGTTCCCCCGGCCTGCCGGCGTTCCTGCTCGAACATCGAGCCGTATTGAAACTTCCAGACGGCACGCCGTTTAGCGCCCTGGTCGAAAGCTACACGGAAAAAGTACTAGACTTTCCAGTTCCGCGCCTGCTTTCTCAATAGCGCTTCGGTATCTCGGTAGATTTGGCGAAATAAATCGACTGCCACTGCATGCGACAAGGGCGCTTGTCTTGCGGAAGCGTGCCGGCCGGCACGATTGCCCTTGTCCATCGTTTAACAGCGGCGACACGCACGATATCCTGTGTGTAACCTAACCCCGAGCCATCGCAGATTGTCGCTTGACAGTCCCCTCGGCAAGCCTCTACCCTTTTTGCATTCACCAGGGGGGTCCCGGCAAGGGGCTGAGATACTGCTGGACAATACGGCTTTGCCGATTGTGGCGCAGTGACCCGTTGAACCTGATCCAGTTCATACTGGCGTAGGGACGGTGCAAGCGCTCGAAGGCAGTGGATTCACGCGCGGAATCCGTGCCGGCGTCTTTTCATCATTCCGGCTGATGACTGGGTCTCCAATCGAAAACTTGGAGCCTCAAACCATGAATATCGCCGCCACCCCAACTGTCACCACCGGCCCCTTGCCGGCATCCAGGAAGATCTACATTCGGGGGGACGTCCATCCCGACATTTGCGTGCCGATGCGCGAAATCAGCCTGCACCCGACATCGGGCGAGCCGCCCGTTGTCGTCTACGACTCCTCCGGCCCCTATACGCTCGAGGGCGCCCAGATCCGTATCGAACAAGGGCTTCCCTCACTGCGACGCGACTGGGTGCTCGGGCGGGGCGATGTCGAACACTATCAGGGGCGCCATATCCGCCCCGAAGACAACGGCTTTGCCAGCGGCGAAAGGCTGACGCCCGAATTTCCCACTAAACGTCAGCCGCTACGAGCCAGGGATGGCAAGGCGGTCACCCAGCTCGCCTATGCGCGATCAGGCATCATCACGCCCGAGATGGAATTCATAGCCATCCGCGAAAACCTTGGTCGCAAGGCGCAGGCGGATGCCATGGTCCGCGACGGCGAAAGCTTCGGCGCCCATATTCCGGACCATGTGACGGCGGAATTCGTCCGGCAGGAATTGGCGGCGGGTCGGGCGATCATCCCCGCCAACATCAATCATCCGGAATCCGAGCCGATGATCATCGGCCGGAATTTCCTGGTGAAGATCAACGCCAATATTGGCAATTCTGCTGTCACCTCGTCCATGACGGAAGAGGTCGAGAAAATGGTCTGGGCGGCCCGCTGGGGCGCCGACACGGTCATGGATCTTTCCACCGGCCGCAATATCCACAATATCCGCGAATGGATCATCCGCAATTCGCCGGTGCCGATCGGTACCGTGCCGCTCTATCAGGCGCTGGAGAAGGTCGAGGGCATTGCCAAAGACCTGTCCTGGGAGGTCTATCGTGACACGCTGATCGAACAGGCCGAACAGGGCGTCGACTATTTCACCATCCATGCCGGCGTGCGGCTTCACTACATCCCGCTCACCGTCAACCGTTTGACGGGCATCGTGTCGCGCGGCGGTTCGATCATGGCGAAGTGGTGTCTCCATCACCATCGCGAAAGCTTCCTCTACGAGCATTTCGAGGAGATCTGCGACATCTGCCGCGCCTATGACGTCTCCTTTTCGCTCGGCGATGGCCTGCGCCCCGGCTCGATCGCCGACGCGAATGATGCGGCGCAGTTCGCCGAACTGGAAACACTGGGAGAGCTGACCAAGATCGCCTGGGCGAAAGACTGCCAAGTGATGATCGAAGGCCCCGGCCATGTGCCGATGCACAAGATTAAGGAGAACATGGACAAGCAGCTCGAAGTCTGCGGCGAGGCGCCTTTCTACACGCTCGGGCCGCTGACGACCGATATCGCGCCGGGCTACGATCACATCACCTCTGGGATAGGCGCAGCCATGATCGGCTGGTTCGGCACGGCGATGCTCTGCTACGTCACGCCCAAGGAGCATCTGGGGCTTCCCGACCGCAACGACGTGAAGGTAGGCGTCATCACCTACAAGATCGCGGCTCACGCCGCAGATCTCGCCAAGGGGCATCCGGCGGCACAGCTGCGCGACGACGCGCTCTCCCGCGCCCGTTTCGAATTCCGCTGGGAAGATCAGTTCAACCTCTCGCTGGACCCAGAAACCGCCCGCAGCTTCCACGACAAGACGCTGCCGAAGGAAGCCCATAAGGTGGCCCATTTCTGCTCCATGTGCGGCCCGAAATTCTGCTCCATGCGCATCTCGCACGATATCCGCGCCGAAGCGCAGAAGGAGGGTCTGGATGCGATGGCAGCGCGTTATCGCGAGGGCGGCGACCTCTATATGCCGGTAGAAACCCTGCAACATTCGGGCGAATGAGATGCGTGTGCTTGTCAAAGGGGCCGGCGTTGCCGGCCTGACGGTGGCGTATGAACTGCGCGCTCGAGATGCCGAGGTTACCGTGCTCGATCCATATGACGGTTTCAGGCGTGCTGCTTCGTGGCTCGCGGGCGGAATGTTGGCGCCCTGGTGCGAGCGGGAGAGTGCTGATGACGCGGTACTCATGCGCGGTCTCACCGCCGCCGACAAATGGGAGGCAATGGTGCCGGGAGAGGTGCGACGCAACGGAACGCTCGTGGTCGCCTCGGCTCGCGATCTTGGTGAACTGCGACGCTTTGCCTGCCGCACGACGGGTTATGAATGGCTGGAAGAGCCGGCGATTGCGGCGCTGGAACCCTCTCTTGGCGGGCGGTTCCGGCACGGGCTGTTCTTTCGCCGCGAAGCCCATCTCGATCCCCGGCGAGTGTTGTGTCTGCTGCGCACCAAGCTGACGGTTCAGGGGGTCACCTTCGTGGGCGAGAGCCCACACGAGAGCTTCGACAGTGTCGTCGATTGCACGGGCGCAGCGCGCATTGGCGAGGCAAAGGAGTTACGCGGCGTCCGCGGCGAGATGCTTTACCTTAGAAGCTTTGACGTGGATCTCTCCCGGCCGGTCCGCCTGCTCCATCCGCGTTTCCCCGTCTACATCGTCCCGCGTGGAGACGGTGTGTTCATGGTCGGCGCGACAATGATCGAGACGGAATTCGACGGGCCTATTGTCGCCCGTTCACTGATGGAACTGCTCAACGCTGCATACACGCTATTTCCGGCCTTTGCCGATGCAACCATAATCGAAACGGGTGTCGGAATTCGCCCAGCCTTTCCGGACAATCTTCCACGTGCAAGCCATCAGGGAACGGTGATCTCGCTCAACGGCCTCTACCGCCACGGCTTTCTGCTCGCGCCATCCATGGCGGCCGAGGCGGCTGAACTTGTCTTCAACCAACATACGACGGGAGGAATGCCCCATGAAATTGATCGTTAACGGCGAGGCCCAGGATGTCGCGGCTGAGACGCTGTCGGAGCTTTTAGTCCTGATGGAATATGAGGGTGACTGGCTGGCGACAGCCGTCAACGGTGAGCTGGTCCATCGCGAAGACCGGTTCGATCGTTCGCTCAACGACAATGACAGGATCGAAATCCTGTCGCCGATGCAGGGAGGCTGACGGATGCTGACGCTTTACGGCGCCGAAATAAACTCCCGTCTGCTGCTCGGCACAGCGCGTTACCCCTCTCCTGCCGTCCTCTCCGAGGCCGTCAGGCAATCGGCGACGGAAATCGTCACCGTCTCGCTTCGTCGTGAGATGTCTGGCGGCCGCAGTGGGGGAGCCTTCTTCGAGATGATCCGCGCGCTCGGCGTTCGTATCCTTCCCAACACTGCAGGTTGCCACAGCGTCGCGGAAGCCGTGCTGACCGCAAAGATGGCCCGCGAGCTGTTCGCCACCGACTGGATCAAGCTCGAGGTCATCGGCAACCATGATACGTTACAGCCGGATGTCTTCGGTCTCGTCGAGGCGGCTCGCATTCTCGTCGGCGAAGGTTTCGAAGTCTTCCCGTACACGACCGACGATCTGGTCGTGGCCGAACGACTGCTGGAGGCCGGCTGCAAGGTGCTCATGCCTTGGTGCGCACCGATCGGCAGTGCCGCCGGGCCACTCAATCCGACAGCACTCAGGGCAATGCGGGCGCATTTTCCTGACGTGTCGCTGATTGTCGATGCTGGCATCGGCCGACCGTCGCACGCAACTGCGGTGATGGAGCTCGGTTTCGATGCGGTTCTGCTCAACACCGCCGTTGCCGGCGCCGGAGATCCCGCGGCGATGGCAGCCGCCTTTGCCGCGGCAATCGCCGCCGGCAATCAAGCCTTTAACGCCGGCCTGATGGAGCCGCGCGACATGGCCGTACCCTCTACGCCGGTGATCGGAAAGGCGGTGTTCACATGAAGCTCGATCCGTTCTACCTGATCGTGGACAGCGGCGAATGGATTGCCCGGTTGGTACCGCTTGGCGTCAAGCTGGTGCAATTGCGCATCAAGAATCGTCCGAGGACTGAACTATGCGCCGAGATTCGTCGCGCAGTAGCAGTCTGCGCTAAACATCAATGTCAGCTGATCGTCAACGACTACTGGCGGCTTGCGATCGAGGAAGGTTGCGGCTTCGTCCATCTCGGCCAGGAGGACCTTGCGACAGCGGACCTCGACGCGATCCGAGCGAGTGGCTTGAAGCTTGGCGTCTCAACGCATGACGAACGCGAGTTGGAAATCGCACTGGCAGCAAGGCCTGATTATATCGCACTCGGCCCGGTCTACACGACGATCCTCAAGCCGATGAAATGGCCGCCGCAAGGGCTGACGCGGCTGAGCGAATGGAAATCGCGCATCGGCGACCTGCCTCTCGTCGCCATCGGCGGGTTGAATGTCGAACGGATCGAAGGCGTCCTTGCTCACGGGGCGGATAGCGTCGCCGTCGTGACCGACGTGATGCGGCATGAAAATCCGGAACTTAGAACAAAGCAATGGATCATCGCCACAGCGCAGGCGCGAACTCCCAATCTTCAGTAAGCCGCCAGGAAACCTGGGTAATGGATCATCTTGAGGCGGAAGGGCTGGTTGAAATGTTAGCAAAGCAGGGGCCGATTGTTGCCAAATTGGATTAGAACGACGCCCGCCAGATCTACGAGATACGGTCGGCGCGAGTAGGGCGGGTCGCGCACAGTCAGGGGGCGTCGGTTCATCATGACCCTCGTCGGATATAACGCAACATCGGAGCACCGATGGTGGAGTTCTAGGTCTCCCACTGTCTGCGGCGCGTCGTACGCTGCGATGATGACAATCATGTCGATCGCTGGTGCCCTGACTGGCGTCATCGACGAGGACACGCGCGCGCCGCTGAGCCAGATGCAAAAGCACAACAACCTCAAAGTATACTACACGGTAACGAAAGAGGTCCTGAACGCACTCGGGGATTGCAGCACAATAGCGGTTGGAGTGCCGTTCCGCTCTATACGCAACGCGTGGCACGCTCCGAGCTTCTGAAACCAGCGGAGGGGCTAGACCATCCCCGTGGTCTTTTCGTTCCGGCCGCGGGTCACTCGTTTTGGCAAGCCGGGTCGCTTGTAAGATCAGTCACCCGAATGGCGGACAGCTTGGTGCCGGCCCTCTTGAACCGACGCCGTGTCTGCCACGGCCAGGACGCTCCTCCAACAATGAGCATACCAGGCGAAGTCGCCCCGCGACGGCGCCAGTTCGCGCACGGCTTGACCGGTTAAAAGGGCAGCGCAAGGCGGCTCGCTCAGAGAAGGTGACAAGGTCTGTTTCGAGGTAGGCCAGGACCGCAAGATCGGGAAGTCCAAGGCCGAGAACGTCAGCGTGCTCTAATTAAGGGCTCCGCGTGACAGCCTGACCAAGAAATTCGGTCAGGCTAGTCGCGTCTGAGATCCGCGGGCTCACGGATCCGCTTTAAATCCGTCGCCTTAAACGGCTTCGATCCAACGATCCGCTTTTTCAAACTAGATATCACTGAAAATTCCGCGCCTTCACTTTCAGCGTATCGACATGAAGATCAGGCACGAACATGTCGCGCGCGGCTACAACCGGCTTAGGCTTGTCCCGCGGATCGGGGCCACCTCCCCGCGCAAACTCATCACCCCTGCCGGCCGGCAGTTTGAACTCTTCATCGCGATCGGCAAGGCCGGTCAGATCACCTGACAGATCGAACAACTGCTGGGCGACAAGATGGACGACCTCCCCTTCCCGCTGGATCCGGCCATTGATCGCCATCATCGAGGATCCGAGAACGACCCGCCGCCGCTTTTCGAACAGCGTCGGCCAGACAACCAGATTGGCAGGCCCGGTCTCGTCCTCGATGGTGATGAACATCACGCCCTTGGCCGATCCCGGCATTTGCCGGACCAGCACAAGGCCAGCGGTATAGACCCACCGCCCGTCTCTCGAATTCATCGCCTCGGCGCAGGTGATGATATTGCGCACCGTCAGATCCTTGCGCAGGAAGGCGATCGGATGCTGCCGCAATGTCAGCCCGGTATGGCTATAGTCCTCAATGACGTTATGCCCGTCCGTCATCTGCCGAAGTGCCACCTCCGGCTCCTGCTGCTCGGCAATCGCAGCCATCTCCCGTTCGGCTGCCGCCGCAAACAACGGCAGGGGTTCATCGCGCAGCGCCTTGATCGCCCAGAGCGAGTCGCGGCGTTCAAGCTTCAGCGACGGCAGAAATGCATCGGCCTGGGCAAGCTGGACAAGCGCCTCCGATGGCACGCCGGATCGTCGCCACATGTCGTCAACCGAGACAAAGGCATTGTCCATGCGTGCCGCGACGATTCGCGCCGCGTCAGCGACCGCCAGTCCTTTCACCTGCCGGAAACCGAGCCGAACGGCGTGGCGGCCAGAATTGCCGATCCGCTCAAGCGTGCAGTCCCACCGGGACCGATTGATGCAGACCGGCCGCACCTCGACGCCGTGACCTCTCGCATCGCCGACGATCTGCGCCGGCGCATAAAATCCCATCGGCTGCGAATTGATGAGCGCCGCGCAGAAGGCTTCCGGATAATGGCATTTGGTGTAGCTCGACGCATAAGCGATCAGCGCGAAGGAGGCAGCATGGCTCTCCGGAAAGCCATAGGAGCCAAAGCCTTCGAGTTGGGAGAAGGTCTTTTCGGCGAATTCGGGCGTGTAGCCGTTCCTCACCATGCCGGACACCAGCTTGTCCTTGAACCGCGAAACGCCGCCGGTGAACTTGAACGTCGCCATCGACTTGCGAAGCTGGTCGGCCTCGCCGCCGGTAAAGCCGGCGCAAACCATCGCCACCCGCATCGCCGATTCTTGAAACAGCGGCACGCCGAGCGTCTTGCCGAGGACCGCCTCAAGCTCGGGCGTCGGATATTCGACGGCCTCCTTGCCTTCGCGTCGGCGCAGATAGGGATGCACCATGTCCCCCTGGATCGGACCGGGCCGGACAATGGCGACTTGTACCACGAGGTCGTAGAAGGTTCGGGGTTTCAGCCGCGGCAGCATCGCCATCTGCGCGCGGCTTTCGATCTGAAACGTGCCGAGCGTATCGGCCTTGCGGATCATCGCATAGGTCGCAGGATCCTCCTGCTCGATGTCAGACAGGTCGAGATCCCGATCCTTGTGCTCGCGGATCAGATCGAAGGCCTTGGCCATGCAGGTCAGCATTCCACCTTCATGAATTTGAGGGCTTCGACGTCGTCCTTGTCCCATTCGATGATCTGACGGTCCTTCATCGTGGCCGGTTCGATCGGCACGAGATCGTCGAGCCGATCATGGGTGAGGACGAACCCGCCCGGATGCTGGCCGAGATGCCGTGGCGCGCCCATCAATTGCTGCGCGAGCTTCAAGGTGAGCACAAGACGCCGGTCGTCTGGATTGAGATTGAGCTCGCGGACATTGCGATCGCAGACCTCCTCCGACCAGGACCACATGCCGGACGACAAGGCCTTGATCACGTCCTCCGGCAGGCCGAGCGCCTTGCCGACATCGCGGATCGCGCCGCGGGCGCGGTAGCGGGTCACGGTGGCGCAGAGTGCTGCCTTTTCTCTGGAATAGGTGCGATAGATCCACTGGATCACCTCTTCCCGCCGCTCGTGCTCGAAATCCACATCGATATCCGGCGGCTCGTCGCGCTCCTGGGATACAAAACGCTCGAACAGAAGATCGTTGGTCGAGGGATCGATGCTGGTGATGCCGAGAATGTAGCAGACGGCACTGTTGGCCGCGGACCCCCTCCCCTGGCAAAGAATGCCTTCAGACCGCGCATAGCGCACGATCGAGAAGACGGTCAGAAAATAGGGCGCGTATTTCATGGTGCGGATGAGACCGAGCTCGTGCCGCACGACCTTCAACACATCAGGCGGTAGTCCTTCAGGATAGCGATCAGGCACGCATTGCCAGACATAATGCTCAAGAGACGCTTGCGCGTCCTTGCCTGGGACAATGGCCTCCTCAGGATATTGATAGGTCAGCTCCTCGAGCGAGAACCGACAGCGGTCGGCGATTTCAATCGTCCGGGCCAGTGCATCCGGGTAACGGGGGAACAGTCGCTGCATCTCTTCCGGTGGCTTTAGGAAGCGGTCGGCGTGGCGTTCCCTTTCAAAACCAACATCGTCGATCGTCGTGCGGGTGCGAATGCAGGTGACAATGTCCTGCAGCTGTCGGCGGCCTGGCTCATGGAAGAGGACATCATTGGTGACGACCGTCCGCACCTTAAACCGCGCAGCGAGATTGGAAATCTCATGCAGCCGCAGCTGGTCGTTCTGCCGGCGCCGCAGGCAGAGCGACACATAGGCCCGATCCCCAAACAGCTCGGCCATCTTGCGCAGCTGGATCGCGCAGGTGTCATCCGGGAGGTCCGGCACAAGAATGCCGATCATGCCGTCGGCGTAGGCAATGACATCGTCCCAGTGGAGGATGCAGTTGTTCTTGCCGCCGCGCGACTTGCCGAGCGTAATGAGGCGGGTCAGCCGTGAATAGGCAGCCCGGTCGGTCGGGTAGACCAGCACCGACATGCCGTCGGCGAGATCGAGCCGGCAACCGACAACGAGGCGTAATCCCGTGGCGCGGGATGCTTCAAGCGCCCGCACAATTCCGGCAAGCGAATTGCGGTCGACAACGCCGAGGGCTTCGATGCCGAGAGCTTTGGCGGTCTCGAACAGTTCCTGCGCCGAGCTTGCACCGCGCAGGAAGGAAAAATGAGTCGTGACCTGCAGCTCGGCATAACTCATGCGAAGATCCCATGCATGAACCAGCGATGGCTTCCGGTTTCAGGATCGATGCCATCACCGGAGCGAAACACCCAGAGACGCTCGCCGGCCTCGTCTTCGATGACGAAGTAGTCCCGCACCGCCTCCATCTCGGCGTCGCGCTGCCACCACTCGCCAAAAATCCGCTCAGGCCCATCGGCCCGCTTGACCTTCCGGCGCCTTCCGCGCCAGGTAATCGAGACCGGCGGGCGGTCCGGCAGCAAGGCGATGGCCTCGATCAGTTCGGGACGGGCCAGCAGCCGGACCGGCCGGCGCCAATGGCTGACCCAGGTGACCTCGACCGGATCGGCAGCAGGACCGATCCGCTGGACGGAGCGCTCCGGCACGTCGGAGGCAACCGGTGCCACCCGATACACACGCTGGCCGCGGTTGCCGTAAATATCGATCAGCGGCGTCACGTCCTTCACTTCCTCCTCGACCAGCGATGACCACCTCTGGCGCTCCTCCAGCGGCTCGACTATGACCGCAACCAGGGTGAGCTTCTCGATCCCGAAACCGGGCTCGATCTTTTCCGTTCGATCGCGAAACAACTTCGTCAGCCAGGCGACATCGCGCACCGGCTTCACCGTGCCGGCGCGGATTGCCTGCCGCGAACCGTCAACCTTTTCGACGATCAGGTCGGCGCGCCGAACACCAAGGCCGCGCCTTTGCAGCTCCTCGATCAGTTGCACGACCAGCCGGCCGACATATTTGTTGATGGTTTCGGCAGCACCGATCGGCTCGGCGAAGGCGCGGCTCACCTCGACGAGCTCAGGGGTACGGATCGGATCGATCTGTTCGCAGACGCGGCCGAACATCTGGTCGAGCCGCCGGCCGATCTCCGGGCCGAAACGAAGCGTCAGCGGCGCGCGCGGCGTGTTGGCCAATTCACCGATGGTCTGGAAGCCAAGCGTGCGCAGATCGCTGACGACTTTCCCGGGAAGGCGCAGCAACGATATCGGCAGCTTTTCGACGGCGCGGACGGTCTCACCTGAAGGCACGATGACCGTTTCGCGGCTGATGGCACGCGCACAGGCGTTGGCCGCACCCCAGGTGTCCGCGATCGCGACACGGGCGGTGAGTTTTTTTGCCAGGAACTGATTGGCGATCTTCGTCACCATGGGAAGCTCGCCGCCCTGCAGGTGATCGGCGCCTTCGGTGTCCATGACGATGCCATCGATCCCATCGACCGCGACGATCGGCGAATAGAGCGTCAGCGCCCAAAGGGTAATACGTTCGAGTGCTGCGGCATCCTTTGCAGAATCCGCCTCGACCAGCATCAGGCCGCGGAACAGCGCCTGTGCTTTCGCAGCCGGCATGCCGACATGCACGCCGGCTTGTCTGGCGGCTGCGTCGGCCGCCGATACCCAGCGTTTCGAGCCGCTCCTGGCGATCACCGCGATCGCCTGTTCAGGCGGAACGGATGGATCGGCGCGACGAATGCGATCCGTCGGCAGATCCGGAAGATAGATCGAGACAACCCTTGTCATCGCACGCCCTCACGAGAAACTCAGCACATTCACCCGCTTTCACGCGTATCAATTCCAACAACCATTGGGCCCTCCCCACACCCGGCACCGGCAATTCCTCCGACGGCATCACGCTCACCCGCCACCTCGTGGTCGACGCCGTCGGCTGCCCGAAATCATTCGCCTCCGTCTGCCGTCGCCAGCGTCTGACGGCGAGCGCCATCGTGCCTGTCCGCTCGGCCGCCAGCTGCAGGCGGCGCGAGCTGACCATCGGCAGGCGAACGAGTTCACCGACCACGGCGCCGAGCCCACCAAAGGAAAGCCCTTCCTCCATGTTTGCCAGAACGTCTTCCTCCTTGTCGGATTCGACAAAGATCACCCGGTCGGGATGGAGGCCGACCTGGGCGAGCGCGGGAAAAAACAGGTCTGGCCGCGTCAGGCACCAGACGATCGGGCCTTTCGTCCGCGCTGCTATCCCTGCGGCACAGAGCGCCGCCGCCGCACCATCCACCGTGCCCGATCCGCCGCCGGCAAATTCGTGCAGGGCGCCATGGGCCAGACCACCTCCCGGCAGGACCGCATCGATCTCCGGCACGCCGAAGGACAGACAGCCAGCCTTTCTGGCGGACACGCCCTCAAGCGAGGCGATGCGCTCGCGCAGATCGGAAATCACCCTTTCACGGGCAGCAGTCATCGTTCACGGCTCCCTTCAAGGTCGTGTTGCGGTCGACATCATGTCGAACAAAATGCGGATGTTCTCTTTCTGTTCCCGCACAATGGCAGAGTCAAGCAACCGGAGGATGGGAATATTATCCTGAACATTAGAAATCAGGAGAATACCCATGGGAATCAGCCAAATAGCGGCCGGCGGATTTTTTTCCGAGCGTTTTCGAGCGCTATTGCCTTTGTGTGAATTGCGGGCACAAGTCGGTATCGCCACAGTGTCTTTAAGATTTTTCTGCTGAACTGGGGCGATGAAGAAGCCTCCGAGATCAAAACCCCTCCTTCGTGACGCCGAGGCCCCGATCCGTTCCCGGCCGCGAGGCAGGAGAAATCCCGCCCAACCACAGCTGCTGTTCGATCCAATGCCCGAGCGCGTCGAGCCCGCGCTGGCGCAACTCAAGTCCCGTCCCCCAAAAGGAAACGAGTGGAGCTGGGAGCTGAAATGGGATGGTTATCGCCTTGCCATTCATATCGAGCCGCAGGGTATCCGGATCCTCACCCGCGGCGGCCATGACTGGACGCATCGGTTTCCGGCAATCGCGGACGCCGCACGAGCGCTCGGGCCGGCAACGATGATCATCGATGGCGAGGCCGTTGTGCTCGATGCAGAGGGGCGGCCGAATTTCGGGCTGCTGCAGCAATCGCTCGGCGCATCCGGCAAACAAGCCGGCAACCGGGCCTCCGAGGCCATCTTCTACGCTTTCGATCTCATCTATTTCGACGGGCACGACCTGCGCGGTGTCGAATACCGGTCCCGCCGACACCTTATCGAGGACACGTTGAACGGCCCTAACAATGACCAGGTCGGCGCCATCAGGCTATCGGAAACACTCGATGCCGAACCGACTGTCCTGCTGGAGCATGTCTGCCGCCTCGGCCTGGAAGGCATCGTCGGCAAACATCTCGACCGGCCCTATCGTTCCGGCCGGACCGGAGATTGGGTGAAAGTCAAATGCGTCCAGAGCGAGGCTTTCTTCATTGTTGGCTACGAGAAGTCGGCAGCGTCCCCTACCGGCTTCGGCTCGTTGGTGCTTGCCGCCTACCGCGATGCCGATCTCGTGCACGTCGGAAGCGTCGGCACGGGCTTCAAAGAAGCTGAGGCGATCAGATTACGGAAAATGCTGGACACGCTGCGATGGAAGCGAAAGCAACCGCCCCTGCCCTATTTCGGAAGTGCCGATATTGTCTGGGTCCAGCCTACGCTGATCGCCGAGATCGAGTTTCGCGCCTGGTCGACTGACGGGAAACTACGTCATCCATCCTACAAAGGCTTGCGAGAACGCCAGGACAATGCCGACGTCTTCCGGCTCGACTAGCGAAATCAGCGCCATGCGTTAGATTGTCCGCCATTCGACCTCAAGCGGAGTAGATGGCCTGCAATGTGCAATCTTTATCGCATGGAAGACAAGGATTGGGTCGCCAAATGGGCCCAGGACGCCGAAAGCCTGATCAATCTGATGCCGGCATACCAGATGAACCCCGATCAGATGGGGCCGATCGTCCGCAATACCGCCGACGGCAAGAAGCAACTGGTCCATGCGCGCTGGGGATTGCCCTCGCCGCGTTTCGCCCTTGAGAAGGCGGCCAAAGCCAAGGCCGAGAAACTCGCGGCCAAGGGCAAGGCTTTCGATCTCGAACAACTGATCCGCATGGAGGCCGACCGCGGCACGACCAACGTGCGCAAGCTCAGTTTTCCGCACTGGAAGCGGTGGTTCGGGGTCGAAAACAGGTGCCTCGTCCCGGTCACCAGCTTCGCCGAGCCGGATCCAGCTAGCCAAGCGGTTGGCGGCAACGTGCCGAATGCCTGGTTCGCAGGTGATGAAAGTAAGCCGCTGATGTTCTTTGCCGGTCTCCATGTGCCGCAATGGCAGAGTGTCCGAAAGGTCAGGGACGGCCTGACCACCGACGACCTCTACGGCTTCTTGACCACGGATCCCAATGGCCTGGTGAAGCCAATCCATGAGAAGGCGATGCCGGTCCTGTTGCTGACGAAGGAAGAGACCGACATCTGGATGCGGGCGCCCTGGGAAGAGGCCAAGGAACTGGCCCGTCCACCACCCAATGACGCGCTGATCATTTCCTCACGCGAACCATACGGATCGACGATCGTAACGAAGGCGGGAGAACTGGTCGCGCAGCCGAGCCTTTTCTGAGCCTGACCGGCCTAAAGCAGCTCGACCCACACCGGGGCATGATCGCTTGCGTGGCTCCAGCCTCTCACCAACTTGTCCATCGTGGCCTCCTTGAGAATTGTCAGCAAGTGCTGGGCTTAAGAGGAGTGATCGATGCGCAGCCCCGCGTCGCGGGCAAACGCGTGTTTGATTTTGCCGCGAAGACTGCTATGTTCTCCCTTTGTTTCGGCTAAGGCCCGCAAAGGGGACACTGAGCCTGTATCTTTATTCCAGAAACCGCCATGAACGATATGACGCCAACGCCGGTCCGGAAAATCGTGCACGTCGACATGGATGCATTTTACGCGTCGGTCGAACAGCGCGACAATCCGGAACTCCGCGGCAAGCCGCTCGCCGTCGGCGGATCGGCGGCACGCGGTGTGGTGGCTGCCGCAAGCTATGAGGCGCGGGCCTTTGGTGTCCATTCGGCCATGCCGTCGGTCACCGCAAAACGGAAATGTCCGGACCTGATTTTCGTGCCGCCCCGCTTCGACGTTTATAAGGCGGTTTCCCAGCAAATTCGCGAAATCTTCGCCGAATACACGCCGCTGATCGAGCCGCTATCGCTCGACGAGGCCTATCTCGATGTGACAGAGAACCTGAAGGGCATGGAAATCGCGACCGAGATTGCCCAGGAGATCCGCGCCAAGATCAAACAAGTCACCGGGTTGAACGCCTCGGCAGGGATTTCCTACAACAAGTTCCTGGCCAAGATGGCCAGCGACTTGAACAAGCCCAATGGCCAGGCCGTCATCACACCGAAGAACGGTCCGGGCTTTGTCGAAGCCTTACCCGTCAAAAAATTCCACGGTGTTGGACCGGCGACAGCCGAGCGCATGCACAAATACGGGATCGAGACCGGGCTCGATCTGAAATCGAAGTCGCTCACCTTCCTGCAGGAGCACTTCGGCAAGTCAGGTCCGTATTTCTATGGCATCGCCCGTGGCATTGACGAGCGCCAGGTCAGACCCGACCGCATCCGCAAATCGGTAGGCGCGGAAGACACATTCGTCGAGGACATCGATAATCTCGAAGGCGCGATCGCAGAGTTGAAGCCCCTTGCCGAGAAGGTCTGGCGTTACTGCGAGGCGCAAGGGATCAGCGGCAAGACAGTAACCGTAAAGATCAAATACTCGGACTTCACCCAGGCGACCCGCAGTCGGACCGGCACAGTGCCGTTCACTAACATGGCGGATGTCTTCGACGCTGCATCTGGACTTCTGGCAACCGTCTATCCCTTCAAGCTGTCCGTGCGCCTGTTGGGGGTGACACTCTCGTCGCTGACCATCGATCACTCCAACGACATGACCGAGGAACAGCCGCAACTCGATCTCAAGCTGTAGCAAGGTGCGAGGCCGCGTCCGATTTAGCGCAAACAGTGGATCGATCGAGACAAGGACGCAGCTCGATCTCGCGGGTACGATCGGCACAACACATCGTCCGATCGATCCCCCCAGATTACCCGAAACACCTATCGTGCGATCTTAGGTAAGTTCGAAAATCGACGCGCGTGGACTCGAGGAACACTTGCGTAGATAAGCAAATTGTAATTCACTCCCTACGATCAACTTTGAGGCGAGGGAGACGTCCATGGTCAGGTATCTGGCAGCATGCATTTTTGTTCTGTTCGGATTCGCCGAGACACAGGCGAGCCAGATTAACATCGCCACCTGGAACCTCGGCTGGCACATGGACCTCGAGACGGCGCAGCAATGGATCGGCGAATGTTCGAAGAACTATGTCGAAGATCCCGCGACCGGCAAATTCAAGCCGTCCCAGGAGGCGGGCTTCAAGCCAGGATGGGACATCGACGTCTTCAAGATCGAGGGTTGGGACGTGAGCCGCTATCCGGTCTGCAGCGTCTACTTCGCCGGGGGCGCCGTTCGTGTCAGTCTCGAAGCCTACCGGAAGCGGCAGGAGCAGATCGCGAGCTTCATATCGCGGGCCATACCCGCCGACATCATTGCTTTCCAGGAGGTCAGCGGCGAACAGTCTGTCAGGGAAGTGCTCCCGAACGGTGGCCTCGACTACGATTTCTGTCCCGTCACGGGCTACAAGGTGCAGCGCCTGGTCATTGTCTGGAAGAAGACGTTGGGCGAAAAGGTGTCCTGTGCGATTGAGGATGCGCTCAGCCTGCCCGCCAATCCCGACGACAAGCGGCCGCGCCCCGGTCTTGCGCTCACGCTTAAGATTGACGGCAAACTGCTTCGCATCATGGACGTCCACCTCAAGTCCAGCTGCGTATCGCCTTTCGACGGCGGAAACCTGGAGGGAACTGCCAGGGACTGCACGATCCTGCAGCAGCAGGTCGATCCGCTCGAAAGCTGGATCGAGCGCGCGGCGGCCGACGGAGCCAAGATCGTTCTCCTCGGTGATTTCAACCGTAACTTCTGGCATGAGTTGCGCGACCAGAGACCGGCCAGGACCGACGCCAGCGGGACCTCGACGCCGCGACCAGCGGGCGTGTTGTCCCGGTCTCTCATAGAAGAAATCGCCGACGGTCAACCGGCGGCTGCCAACCTCAAGATTCTCGATGAGCACTGCCAGATCAGCGATGCCGGGCAGGCACTCTGCACCCAGGCAGAGATCCGCGACCTGACCACGCCCGAAACGCAACTGCTCTCGTCGGACACCTATCTCGGATGCCGCAATCCGGTGGGGCTCGATCACATCCTCGTCGGACCCGGCATCGACAGCAATGGCCCGGCCGAGCATCTGAGCATAGGGAGCTACGGCGGCAACAGAGCAGGCACTCCGAACGGGAAAGACCAGGTCCTGGCAATTTCGGACCACTGCCCGATAATCGCGCAGCTGAACTTTTGATCCCGCTTTTTGAACTTGGCCGCCAGATACGAACCACCAGCATAACGTCTACCTATGGTATCGGCGGGCTTCCAGTAAAACGGATGCAAAGTGAGATCCGGTTAATGACGATACAACGGGCATCTGATCTCGACGAACACGCATTGCCAATAAAGCTTCTTGCCGATCGTGCAGCCGGGGTTTCTTACTCGGTCACACAATGGTGCCGGGTATTCGCCTTCCTCATCACCCTGGCAGCCTTGTCGCCGATCGCTGCCGTTGCACAAACGGGCAATTGCCGCGTGACCCATATTGACTATCACGAACGCCCGGCGCTGGACGCCGTAGAGGACTTGATCGGTGCTACTTACGTCCTCTCATCCTTCCGATACGTACCTATTTCGAATGCTGAACGGCAGCCTGGTCAATTAGAAGCCGCCCGCATAATGCCGGACATTGTCGCGCAAAATCCTGACGTCGTCGTCGTGCACGGCTCAACTTTTACTGGCTCGGCCAATCTCCGGCTGGAGCTAGGCGAATTGATTCGCGGCGTCTACCGAGCAAAGGGCGATATCCGCGGCTTTTTGGTTTACAGTTCAGCGCCGCTCGATGCCTCAAAGCTCTCAATTGACGGGGCGCTGCGTAGCAAGCTCAAGTTCATGTATGCGCCGATCTTGAACCGCTTTCGCCCGCCCGATCCGAGTGCGGAAGCTCTAGAGCGGAAGGTGCGACGTTTGTGTAAGAGTGCGCGATGAGCTCAACAGCTTTGAGCATTCTTGCCGGACTTGCAGCTGCGGGGCTGCTTCTCCTTGTCGTCGTTAAACAGCGTTGGGTCGTGCGGCGCCTTCCCTTGCTGTTCCTTTGCGCTATCGTCATTTTGTTATGCTTGGTCCAGCCGGCGCAACTGACTGACACTTTCGTCGCAATGAGCGACCAAAAGCAATATGCTGGGCTGGCCGTTGGCTTTTTCATCCTGGCGCTGATGCCGTTCGTCATCTGCTTGGTTCGGCTTGATGACGCGCGCCTCTCAATCTTCGATACGATCGTTTGCCTGCTGCCGGCGTTGACACTCGCAGGTCTCGGTGCGCTGTCGGCTCCATACAGCGCGTATCTATCGGTTCCCGCTATTCTCGTAGGCTGGGCGGTGGCCCGATGGTCGCCGCTCTCATCGCCACGTGTAGTGTCACGAAAAAACACTGTCTTGGCCACTCTTGGATTTCTTTACGGTGTGATTTCACTCTTTCTCGCGTTCAGTCCGGTGTGGCTACCTACCACGCTCGGTCCCATCACGATATTTTCGCTGGGACTATTACTCCCTACCCTGATTATCGCGGCGATTATGCAGTATCCGAAATCCGCTTTATGTTTCCTGTTGGTATGGCTGGCCGTTGCTGCCTTCAACAAGCAGTTCGCGACAATCCCGGTGGGTAAGACACAGCCGGGTCGGACTGCAAAGGAAGCGCTAGAAATCTGGCTAGCAACGCGCCATGACGCCGTCGATCGATATGAAGAGGCGAACCGACCGCTGCCCCTGATCATCATGTCGGCAGAGGGCGGCGGAATATATGCGGCCGCACATAGCTTTCTAGGCTACCGGGCGCTCACGCACTATTGCCCCCAATTGAAAACGCAGGTCTTCGCAACCGTCGGCGTATCGGGCGGCGCGCTCGGTTTCGTCATGGAACGCGCATTGAACCATCCTCAAGCGGATACGCAGTGTCGCGACGACCTTGCGCCAAAAGACATTCCCGATGCGATTACCGCTGATCTTCTCTCCCCGGTTCTCGCCAATCTGCTCCTCCGTCAGCCAATCGCTTGGCTAATGCCGTTCTGGAACACACTCCCGGACGGCGGGGGCACTCTTGCGGAGACGCTGTCGCTCGCTTTGGGATCGACCAGCAACACGCTATCGAACATGCCCGAGGATGCAGCTTTGCTGTTCGTGACGACGGACGCCCGCTCAGGATCGCGCGTCATCTTTTCCCCGATCCGTTTCGAGGTCTCCGGCGAACTTAAGACGTTCTCATTGGCGGAGAGTTCCCCCGGTGAGGCAATCGGTGAGACGATAATCAATGCGGCTGTAGCCAGCGCGCGTTTTCCGTTCCTGACGCAATCGGCCGTGTTCAACGATGGCAAGGCACAGCACGTTCTTGTTGATGGCGGCTATGCGGATAACACCGGAGCATTGACTGCATCGAACTTGATCTCCGCCATCAGAAAGATTCGGATTGTGTCCCTGAACAGGGGCGACTGCAGCAGCCTCAGCGTCGTGTTCACCGAGAGCTTCCTGAGCGACGCCGATTGGAAGAACTGCAAGCTGCCGCTGTTCCTGGCTCATATCGCCTTTGCCGCCGACCCTACGCTAGACACGAAGCCACACGCAGATCCGACGTTCGTCGATCCACTCCTGGCGCTGCTCAGCGCCCGTGTCAGCGAGGCGCGCCGAGCTTTGAACCGCCTTCAGGAAGGACAGCGCAATCCTGCGCTGGACATCACCTCACACGTCGACAATGGTTTCTACGAACATCGAATAGCCCACTCGGAACTTGCTTTGCCACTTGGATGGCGTCTCTCGCCTAGCCGAGCAATCGCGCTCTTGAACGACATTGCACCAATCGATCTTTGCGAAGTCGAAACCAAAGACGGTGCGCGGTGGGGCGCCGCTGAACAAAGCTTATCCGTTACGCTCGAACAAGCTAAGACCGCTTTTCCGCAGAGGGAACGAAAAGTGCGCCAAGAAGCAATTCGCCGTCGTACGGGTTGCAGCATGCGCGTTCTGATGCGACTATTCGATTTCAAAGGTCGTGTGTCGATCAACGGGTTCAACTGAGCGGCGGAAAGCTGCCCAGCACCGCAGCGCGATTAAATGTCCGCATCTTGGGTTGCTTGAGAAGGGCACTCTGCCATCGTTTGATATCGAGCGCTCCGAGCCTTGCCTGACTAGACAATCATCCTCGCCTTGCTGGTCAGTGATTTCGTTTGGACTCAATGCGATGAGTCATGCCTGACTTTAGTGATGTCCAGCAATCGATCCCGTCACACTGCAACGTTACTCGAGACATTGAAGCCCGAAGCTCGCGCGCTGAAGGGCGGCTCGAGAGGAGCTCGTCGACGAAAGCGTGGATCGACGCCGCGCTCGCCGTCGGTGGTAAAAACGCAAGAAGGAAAGTGAAGCTCCTCAAATGGACCGCCCGCAGCCACTTCATGCCGCTCGGCGTCGGGCAGCCAAAGAACCCGACACGGTTTACGGCCGGCCTCACGGCCGCCGGCATTCCGTCTTGCAGCTCGTCCGCGGGTATTTCGCTGGGATATGTCATCTCCAGGAAGAGCTTTACATTCCGTCCTGCGGGCAGGCTCTGCCCCATTATATACGGAAGCAACGGCTGAAACAGGGGCACGTCGGTGCCGCTCATACGTGCTGAGTTGTACGACATCTTAAGCAACCAACGTTTAAGCCGGTGATAGTCGTAATCCAGTGAAACCTTCTCTCCACGCTCGCGAATTACACAAAAATCACGATCGAAGGCCTCGCAGATATAATTATCAAGCTTCGATAATTCGCCGTTGTTACAGACTGCACAAACATCCCGAATAGTAGGTTCGTTTGAGAGAGCCTTATCCAAACGGGCAACCCAGAATTTTTGCTCGCCCCCGTCGAGCAAAGCTACGACGCGTCGATGGAGGCTCGCGGGCCAGAGGTGTTCCTTGGTTCGCTTCCGATCCGTTGGTCCACAGAATGCACAGACCCAGCTAGTCACCAGTCCTCCCATGCGAGTTGAAGCCGCGATATACCCATCGCGTAGACTTTTCCTAAGATCGCGTCTATTCGCGTCGAGAGTCGAGAGTCGAGAAATCAAGCAGAACTATCGGCCCACAAAAGGATCATGGGCAATTTCATTTTTCAAAATGCACCAAAGTGCTCGTAACATCCGACCCACTGGCGCACAATTGTCTGACGATCTCCATCATCTCTGCGACTCGAGTCTTCTACGTGCGAAGCCGGAAGTCAGGTTATTCTTGTAACCGGGTGCCGGCACGGTCGGAGTGCGATTGATAGTCGAACTGCCCGTTCCTACTTGGAATGCCGACTTAAATGGATTGGCAACAACGATACGTTGCTCAAATATGTAAAGGCGATGGCGCGATGGCGCAATTCAGAGACAGTTGGGGTAATTTGGCGGGCCTTCCGAGTCGTTGGTCCTCCACGATTGGTTTGCAAGGCAACAGCCGCCGCGCCTACGAGGGTTTCCTGAAGCTGCGACTAGGACACAGCGAAGGCCGCAGCTACCTTGTTCCGGACGTATTGATAGCGGTCGGCGGTTATCGCTTTTTCTTACCCACATTTTTTGGCCCTCCCCTGCTCTCCTTCAACATCGAGCCTGGGCGGCATTTCGCCGATTTCAATTTGGACGTAGGTCATCCTCGAACGACAAAGCGAGAGCGCCTCGTGGTGCGTATTCGGTCCGAAGACCGAGTCCGCGTTTATGATGATGGTGCGCAAATATATCGCTGCACGTTTGAAGGCCCGCGAGCACTGGCATCGTTTGCAAGCGGCTTGTGCAGTCCGGATGGAGGCGGAGATTTCCTGCTGCAACTCTATCACCATACGACCCCAGCCAACGCGAGAAATATCAAGTCGAGTGGCGAGCTCTGGTCATCCGCATGGAATCTCGCCGGCACCAGAAAGCTGACGAATATTGCCTATGGCTATTTCACGACCCTCTCTGAAATACAGAGCGAAGAGGATCTCCGCACAATTGCGATGGCAAGCCAAGGTACGATTCAATTTCAGACAACATCAGGCCGCCTCCGCGAAGAGGTGCTTTCTCTCAAGGTTTATCGCGACACGACCAGAGACCGAACCGCCGCGCTTGCGTTCTCTGTGTCCTCTGAGCTCATCGCACCCGCCCACCTTTACGTGCATCCGCCCGTCGGCCGTGAGCCCGCCTATTTCGAAGTCGTATGCCCGGACATCTTGAGAGTTGGCGTCCTTCCGAAAGCGAAACTGCGGTTATCTTCCTCGCAGATTGGCGTGGAACAGCTCGAAATAAAGGCATTTGATTATGTGATCATCGGGGATGCTGGCACCCTTGATGGCTTGGCTGCTCCCTTTGACGAGGAAGAGACCAAGCAGATAACGCATCTCGAAAAGATTACGCTGGAGACTGACCTTTTCGATTTTTGGTTGGCAAACCAAAACACCGATCTGGTTTCGGGACGTAATACGGATTTCAGGCAACTTGAAAAAACCTGAACCGAGACTCTACTCTTGGCAGTCAGTATGGCGGAATTCACGATTGCCTGGGCGCTGGCGCACGGACCAAATTTCAACAGTTCCCGCCTATGTAGCGGCGATCGAAAACAGCTTGTCGTAGGTTCCTTACCGTAACGGGTGTTCCGTCCCCACATTGCCCTCTGCCGCCTGATCTGTGATCGAGGTTTCCATGGATGAAGAACGGGAGTTTCTCCATGGAGACTACATTGGAGTTTCTCACAACCAGGAAGCCTGAA
>NZ_JABDWD010000027.1:0-70715 GCF_019685115.1 Rhizobium sp. NZLR11
ATCGATTGGCTTCCAGCCACGGGAATAAATGGCGCAGCACACTGCGCGTATTATCGGCCGAGATGCGAATCCCCGCGCCGCGATCCCAGGAAGCCTTAGAGATGCTCTCGGAGGCCGTACACGAACGTTCAGCTTTTACGACGTCGGGCCAGACTAGCAGGCCTCGCACAAACTGCCGGCCGCCGCACTCGAATTTTTCCCGCATTATGGAGCAAGCGCCACCGAAGAAACGCAGGTCCTATGGTTGCATGGAGCTGCACCGTTGGTAAATTCAGTTGGTATACCTATGAGGTGCCAGCATTGACCAGGGTTCCTAGCCTTGAGGAAATCCAGTCTCTTGAAGAGGCTCTTCACCGCCAAGAGATAAGGGGTTGCAGGGAGGCGGTCGAGATTTTGCTCGCGGAAGGTTTTGTGGAGTTTGGAGCTTCTGGCAGTGTATACGACCGAACAACTATCATCGATCTTCTTGTGCAAGAGGACGGTATCGATGAAGGCGATCTCCGATCAGCGAACTACGTCCTGAAGCCTATCTCGAATGACGCTGTGCTTCTGACCTACGAGACAGAGCGCTCTTATCCAAATGGTTCAAAGCGGCGTGTGCTGCGAAGCTCCGTCTGGAAACACGACGGGCTCAAGTGGCAAATGTTTTTCCATCAAGGCACGATCAGGCCGTAGCGACGTCTGTGTGGTGCATCAGCGAGCGATACCAGGCGCCATGACCGGCCCTCGGAGGCTTCGGTGGTCGGCGTCATCGTTCTCGCGTGCGCGGAGCAAATATTTGCAAGGTAGGCGCCGCACCTAAATTGGAGAGTCGGAGCAATTTTGATCTTGCAGGCTCTGGAGCGACGCGTCGAGGCTGAGGGTCAGGCCTGTCGGGGCATAATCAACAGAGACTTTTCCGAACGCAGACAGGCTGGAATTGATGAGCCGGGAGCCGAAGCCCCTCCTTTTCGGAGCTTCCACAGTCGGACCGCCGCGCTCTCGCCAACGGAGGTCGAGGTGGTCGGCGCCCGCTTCCTGACGCAGAGACCACTCGATTTCGATCACTCCGGTATCAACCGACAGGGCCCCGTATTTCGTCGCGTTCGTGACAAGCTCGTGCAGCACGAGAGAGAACGCTAACACCGCCTGGGGGGTCAGCGTGACTGTGGGACCACTTGCTTTGAGACGGTCCGGCCCAAGTCCGAGATTGACTGCGGTCGCCTCGACGATCGTGTCCATGGTCGCTGACAGCCAGTTCTTCTGCAGCAAAATGTCATGCGCGTGGGCATAGGCGTTGATGCGCGCCGATATCGACTGCTCCGCATCCTCCATGCCGACGGCGCTTCTGAACGACTGGCTGATAATGGCCTGGACGACGGCCAGCGTATTCTTGATGCGATGCGAGAGCTCGTGCATAAGGACGCGTTGTCGCTGCTCATTTTCTCGCTGCTCAGTTCGATCCCTGAGAATCTTCACGAAACCTTCGAGTTCGCCATCATCCGACCTCAGCGCCATGAGCTGGCCTGATGCCCAGAATAACGAGCCGTCCTTTCGGACGTGCCATCGTTCATCGTCTCCGTGGCCCGCGGTCAAAGCAGCGGTCATTTCCCGCTGGGGAACCCCAGCCTCGCGGTCTGCCTGCGTGAAAATTGCGCCGACGGGCTGGCCAATGATTTCAGTGTCGTCCCATCCGAGGATCCTGCGGGCTCCCTCATTCCATGTGGTCACCCTGTGATCGAGATCCACGGAGATGATCGCATATTCGATGGCACTCTGGAGGATGGCTTCGAGGAAGCGTTCCCTGGCGCGACTGGAATTGGAAAAGGGGGTCTTGACCATATTGCGCCGTATCCATCAAGCCACGAGCGGGTGACCTTAATACTATACCGGACACTGCCGCATTACCATCGAAGCCGTGATGTTCCCGTAAGAATGGTCTCCCCGGCAAACAGAGGCGGACGAGACTATTCGAACATGCCCGCAGTCATTCCGTGCAGCGGAGGAACTATATCTTATCGGTAGCGTTTTGCCGGGACACTCAAGATCCTGGGAGGATAACATGAAAATACTGGTCATCTCTGCCGCATCGCTGTTTCTGTCACTTGGGGGAGCGGCGGTCGCGCAGACGACGACGGTCGTCGTCCCTGGCGAGGTCAAAACCTATGTCATGAAACAGGAAACGCCATCCGCCACGTTTGAAGGTGACGTTGCAGTCGGTACGGCGCTTCCTGACACAGTCGAGATCCACACAATCCCTGATCAACCTGATTACGGTTATGTGGTCGTCAACAAGAAGCGTGTGCTCGTCAATCCGAAGACCCGCGCGGTAATCGAAGTCTACCAGTAACTTGAAAGAATCGCGGGCCTGCTTCAGGCTCGCGGTTCCCCAGTCATTCCACCTTCGTCTCAAACGCGATTCGCTCGGGGCTAAGAGTTGAACTCAGCGTCGCATCCACCGCAGTCAGTCGCATCAGGTGACGGCGTCGCCGCGGCGTCGCCTTTGGGCATTCGGATGCGAGGACGTCGGACATTCCCGAGTCAGCCTTCGTGGAGTTCTTCGCCACCGGGATGAGCAACAGGTCGCCGACAGCGATGAAGGGTTCGTCTGCAATCAAAGCATTCAAGAGGCCACCTTGGCGTCAGCCTTTTGTGCATGGTGCCCGTCACCCGTCGCCGCCTCGGGGTTGGCCTAAAGAAAGGCAGTCCCTGCCATGCCGACTACGGCGCCACACATCGCAAGGCAGGTCGCCCATCCGAGAATTTTCAAAATCTTGCCAATCACAAACTGTTTCATGATCGTTCGATCCGAGGCGATCAGCATCAGGACGACCATGACTGGAACGGCAACAACGCCGTTTATGACCGCGCTCCAAAACAGCGCCGTCATTGGTTGTGCCGGCGTAAAGTTAAGCACCATGCCGACAATCGTAGCCACCGCGACGGTGGTATAGAAGGCCTTTGCCTCGCGAGGTTCACGAGAAAGGCCAACCTTCCAATGCGCCACTTCGCTTACGGCGTACGCTGCCGACCCGGCAAGGACAGGCACGGCCAGTAGTCCGGTTCCAATGATGCCAGTCGCAAAGATGACTTCGGCGAACTTCCCCGCCAGTGGTTCGATGGCCTTCGCGGCGTCGACGGAGTTCTCGATGTTCGTCACGCCAGCCTTGTTCAGGGTCGCAGCGGTCGTTGTCATGATGGCGAGCGCGACGATATTCGATGCAGCCATGCCGATCAGCGTGTCCAGCGTAATGCGTTCATTGGCTGCCTTCGCTTCCCGCGGATGTTCGATCAATGGTTCTGCGTCAGGCTTTTCCTTCAAGTCTTCCGCCTCCTGAGAGGCCTGCCAAAAAAACAGATAGGGACTTATCGTCGTCCCAAAGATCGCGACGATCACCGACCAGTATTTTGGGCCGGACGTGAAACTTGGGATGAACAAACCTCGCGCAAAGCTTGCCCAATCGACATGGACGACGAAAAGCGTGGCGATGTAGGAAAGCAATGCCAGGCTCAGCCATTTGAGGAAGGCGACGTAACGTTCATATTTAACGAATACCTGGAGAAGGATGCATGTGGTGCCGAATGCGGCGACGTAGATGAGCGCATACCCTCCCAAAAGCAGATGCGCCGCATCTCCCATGGCGCCGAGGTCCGCACCGATGTTGATGATATTGGCAACTAATAGCGGCCCGGTAATCGCGATCCCCACCCATGGCGGGTAGCAGCGCACAATGCTTCCTGCCAATCCGCGTCCGGTGGTCCTTCCGATCCGCGCGCTGATCATCTGGACGGCGACCATTAACGGATACGTCAACAGCAAAGTCCAGTTCGTAACATAACCGAACTGTGCCCCTCCCTGGGAATATGTTGCTATTCCGCTTGGGTCGTCGTCCGATGCGCCTGTAATGAGGCCAGGTCCCAGGATTTCAAGCAGGCGTGATTTCGAAGGTTCAGGGGCGGCGCTTCTTTCGTCTATACGATGTTCGCTCACAGCGGCCTCATAACATCCCACGCCGTCTCAAGCGGTTCTGCCGCCGGCTCGGTGCAAATAAATCGCTGGCGGTCTCGTTTGTTCCACCGCTCGGCTGAGCCCGTCCGCTGCCCTGGAACAACGCACTTTCTTCCGACGTTACCGGGTCGTGGCATGTGGAGCGGCAATAATGGATCTCGGGCTGACCAATAGGCGTGTTCTCGTAACAGGAGGCAATTCCGGTCTGGGCGCCGCGATCGCGAAGGCATTCGCTGCCGAGGGGGCACGAGTTGCGATCAACTATCTCGTTAACCCGAAACAAGCCGATAAGGTCGTTGAAGAAATCTGCGCCACTGGTGGCGAGGCTCGTCAACTTAGGGCCGATATCAGCGACCCCAAAGCGGTTGAGGCGATGTTCGGTGCCATCGATGATGCCTGGGGCGGCATCGACATACTGGTAAACAACGCCGGTATCGACGGCGAGCGCGCGCTCGGCTGGGAAGCCGAAACCGGTGCCTGGAGCAAGGTCGTCGACGTCAACTTGAAGGGAACATATTTGTGCGCCCGCGAGGCCCTGAAACGCATGGTCGCTCAAAAGTCGGGCGTCGTACTCAACACCACAAGCGTTCATGAGGTGATCGCCTGGGCCGGCTATAGCGCCTATACGGCTAGCAAGGCGGGTGTCTCTATGATGTCCAAATCGCTAGCGCAGGAAGCGGCGCCGCATGGCGTTCGCGTTCTTTGTATCGCGCCGGGCGCAATCCGCACCCCAATCAATCAGGCAGTTTGGCGGGATGCCCAGGGTTATAGGGATTTGCTCACGAAGATCCCACTGCGCCGCATAGGCGAGCCCGAGGATGTCGCCAACATTGCCATCATGCTGGCGTCTGATGCCGCCAGCTACGTCACCGCGACGACGATCTTTGTGGATGGCGGCATGACCGACTACCCCTCCTTTGCGCATGGCGGGTGATAGGGACATGGCCGGGCGCATCGAAGACTACGGGCTAATTGGAAATATGCTGTCCGCCGCGCTTGTGAGTAAGGATGGATCGATCGACTGGTTATGCCTGCCGCGTTTCGATTCACCTGCTTGCTTCGCCGCACTTCTCGGCACCGCCGATAACGGCCGCTGGAAGATCGCGCCAGTGGGTAGAAGGAAAACAAGCCGGCGCTACGTTCCTGACACTGCAATTTTGGAAACCCGGTTCGAAACGGCGACCGGCGTCGTTACTCTCACCGATTTTATGCCGATCAATGAAGGCGACCGCCATGTGGATGTGGTCCGCATCGTGACCGGTGTTTCGGGCACTGTCGACATGGAGATGGAACTCGTGCTCCGGTTCGAAAACGGGCAGGCTGTCCCGTGGGTGCGGCGCAAGGACTACGGCCTGAGCGCGATCGCCGGGCCCAACGCAGTGGAACTTCATACTGATCTAAAGCTCAAAGGCCGCAACATGAAGACCTACGCCCGCTTCTCCGTTACGGCCGGCGACGCGGTGCCGTTGACGATGTCGTATCATCCTTCGAGCGAGAAGCCACACTTTATCCGCGATCGCCACGAGGAACTCGATCGAGCGACAACCTGGTGGCGGGAATGGGTGAAGCACGGCAGCTTTGAAGATATGCCGGAAGTCTGGCGCGCGCCGGTGGTCCGCTCGCTCATCACGCTCAAGATGCTGATTTATGCCCCGACGGGCGGGATTGTCGCTGCGCCGACCACCTCGCTTCCCGAGAAGATCGGAGGGACGCGAAATTGGGACTATCGTTACTGCTGGCTGCGCGATTCAGCACTGACGCTTTATGCGTTGCTAAATTCGGGATATCGCCAAGAGGCAGAGGATTGGCGGAAATGGCTGCTGCGCGCAGTTGCGGGTGCTCCGGAACAGCTTCAGATCATGTACGGGATCGCGGGGGAGCGTTGGCTCCCCGAGTTCGAAGTGTCGTGGCTCAAAGGATATGAGGGAAGCATTCCCGTCAGGATCGGCAACGCCGCTGCCAGTCAGGTCCAAATCGACGTCTATGGCGAACTCATCGATACCCTCAACGCAGCGCGCGATGCCGAGCTGCAGTCGCAAGAGGAGGCCTGGCGGCTGCAAAAGGTACTTCTTGCTCACTTGGTGACTGCTTGGCAGACGCCGGATCACGGAATTTGGGAAGTGCGTGGGCCAGCGCGCGCATTCACCCACTCGCGCATGATGGCCTGGGTGGCATTCGACCGTGCCGTCATCTGCACGGAGCGGTACGGGCTTGAAGGCCCGGTGGCGAAGTGGCGTGAGGTGCGCCAACAAATTCATGACGAAATTTGCGCCAGCGGCTTCGATGAGAAAAAGAACAGCTTTGTCCAATATTACGGCGGTGACACGCTAGATGCGAGCCTGCTGCTGATGCCCCAGGTGGGCTTTTTACCAGCCGACGACCCGCGCATCATTGGCACAATCGCTGCAGTTGAGCGGGAGCTCCTGCAGGGCGGCCTGGTCATGCGCTATTCCACGAACCGGACCGACGACGGTGTCGGTGGCAGGGAAGGAGCATTTCTGGCCTGCAGCTTCTGGCTGGTTGATGCTTATGTGCTCACTGGGCGGCGGCGGGATGCGCAGAACTTGTTCGACCACTTGCTCAGTCTTCGTAACGACCTAGGCTTACTCTCAGAAGAGTTCGACGTCGTCGGTCGGCGCCTTCTCGGCAATTTCCCTCAAGCCTTTTCGCACATCGGCCTGATTAACACCGCGCACAACCTGGTCAGCGCGGGAGGACCGGCGCGGCAGCGTGCTGAAAAGACCGCCCCGAGTAAGCCACGCAAGGTTTCCCCAGATGCGCTGTAAGGCGCTCTTTATCGGAACGCGGAGGGAGCACTGGTGCAGCCCCTCAGCGCCGAAACCGGCACTGGGGTCAATCTTGCGGCGGGCGTCTCGCGCCTTGAGCTTCGCCGTCGACGCGCCGCCCGCCCATGTGGTTTTGCCGTGGGTTCATCGGGTCTTTTCGAACTTCAAGCGATGGAGCTACGGAACATTTCACGGATTGAGGGACAAGCATATCGACATCTACGCCAACGAGTTCGTCTTCAGATGGAACCGAAGGCGGCACTTCCAGAGCAATATCGACACGATGTTGGGCCTCGGGCGGCGGATTGGATGCATCACTTGGCGCGACGTCGTCGGAGATACCTGAAAGTGGAAGCACGACCATCAAGCCCAGGTGCTGGCGATGGTCGATCCAGAGCGACTGAAGCGGGCCGAGCAGTATGCCTTCGATAACGGCATGGATATCTTCGACGCGCTGGACGATATTAGGCGCGAGGAAAAACGGCATAAGTATCATCGCCGTCAGCCAGAGCGTCCTGCGCTACCGCCAAGACGGCACGGCGAGCAAAGAAATACCCGGCGATACATCCATCCGCCAAGCTTGGCTCCAACGGAGACGGCCATCGGTTATCTGCGGCATATCCCCATCGGATCGAAGATTACCGGATCGGGCAAGAGATTGATGGCCTAGCGTAGCTCGCCGAGCACTAGAGCGCGTCCGTTGAACGCGGAATCAGGTTGAGGGTTTCCTTAAAGGCTAAACTCTGATTCCATCGCTCCGACTGGTGATTTGGTCGGAGGTAAAATGACCCGAGCTTTCAGTGATGATTTGCGTAGCCGCGTCCTGGCTGTCTCACGGGATGGCATGTCGGCGCGCTCGGCAGCAGCCCGATTTGGGATTGGCATTTCAACAGCCATCGCCTGGATTGCGAGTGCGCGGCAGGGTCGGCTGATGCCTGCGAAACAGGGGCGACGCGGTGGCTCGCGCCTCGATGCCCACGAGAAGTACATCGTCGGCATGATCGAAGAGGAAAAGGACATCACGCTCAACGAGATGGTTCTGCGATTGGCCGCAGAAAGAGCCGTATCCATTGGCCGCAGCACGCTTGACGTCTGGCTGCGAAAGCGCGGCTGGACTTTCAAAAAAAGACCGCACATGCATTGGAGCAAGAGCGTCCCGAACTTCTGAAGCGTCGCCGCGACTGGTTCGACGGCCAGCTCGATCTCGATCCGACGCGCCTCGTCTTCATTGATGAAACCGGCCTGAGCACGAAAATGTCACGGCTTCGCGGACGAGCCATGTGCGGAGAGCGATGCCGCTCCCCGATCCCACACGGCCATTGGAAGACAACAACATTCACCGGAGCGCTCAGGCTTTCCGGCATGACCGCTCCTTATGTCCTCGACGGCCCGATGAACGGGATCGCATTCCAGGCCTATGTCCAACAGGTTCTCATTCCAACCTTGGCACCGGGCGACATTATCGTCCTGGACAATCTGCCCGCACACAAGGCGGAAGGCGTGCGCCAGGCAATCGAAGGTGCTAGATGCCGATTGCTTTATCTTCCGCCCTACAGCCCCGACTTCAATCCCATCGAGAAGGCCTTCGCCAAGCTCAAGGCAATCTTGCGCGCCAAAGCCGAGCGAACGGTCGCGGTGCTTTGGGATGCAGTCGGGCAGGTCGTCACCATGTTCGAGCCGCAAGAATGCACCAATTACTTCAAATCCTGCGGATATGACCCCGAGTAAAGTGATCGTGCTCTAGGTACCAACATTTGGCCCTTAGATCGTGTCTGGGCAGCCACTTGAGTTTCCATCTTTCATGGTCACAACCGCATAGGGTTTAAACTCTGGTACAGACCATCTTTCATCGTGGTCCTGATAACCTGCCTTCGAAACGCACCAAGTCCATTGGTATTCCACCGTTCCGTGCATCATAAGCGGATATCTGGTATGCCACTCCTTCACCTCAGGAAATGAGGCCCTCCCATCGGTGTCCGTCAACACGACGGCTACCGCGCGCTTGGTACTGGGGATCGCGCGCATGTTGAGCCTCACCTGCGCCCCTTGGATCGGCGTACCCGTCTCCGATCTCACTGTTAGTGACGCCTCTGGTTGGACGGTCTCATGGAGTGGCAAGCCGCATCCCGCCAGCATCAAAACCGCTCCCGACGCGATGCCGCGCGCCATCGTATTGGCCAAAGTTACCGTCACGCCCAAACCGCCTGCTCTTGGATATACCGACGCATCTTACGGCGTCTCGGGGTGAGCGCCAGACGAATGCCGCTGATTGTAGCTTACCACCCGAATTTTCAATTATTTGCAGTTCTATGTCAAACTTACCTTCCTCAAAGAACGGTTCGACCATCAGTTTGCACCTCATGGCGGTGTGAGAAAGTCCCAAACATTCCCTGACCGAATGCGGTCGGTCAGAGCTAGAGTGTGCCGCCATGGTATCCGCACCCAGACTGATCGAATTTCACAGGCCTTCCGTGGAGGTGCAATGCACCTGTTGCAAGCGGCGCGGCAGGTATGGGACACCAGTCGGGCAGGTCGTAACTACATTCCAGCCGCAGGAGTGCGCCAACTACTTCAAATCCTGCGGATATGACCCCGAGTAAAGTGGACGCGCTCTAGGAGCAGGGATTGCGAAGTCCGGTGACTTGCAGTTCGACGTCGGCTCCCAACCTCAGGACGGTGCCACGAGGAAGCGCCAGAAGATCGACGCCGCGCGTCGTCACGTTCTCGCCGAGGTCGGCCGGGGCGACATCGAACCCTTGTCGGCAAGCTCGTCCAGCAGCTCCGGTTGGATCAGATGGACCTGTCTGAGATTTGGCTGGCTCGGGTCGGCTCGTACTCGAGAACGGTGCTTGACCGTCACGCCCAGATGCGCGTCGCCCTCGACGCCGACCCGTCAGGATTCGGATTTCCTTCACTGACCTCTTCGAGAACCGGTGCCGGTCGTCGGTTGCGACTGCGATAACTGTCCGCCTTCCGTAGGAGCCTCCGCGCGTATCATCGACGCGTCTCCATAGCGTCAAGCGCTCGCAAGGGGAACTGACAATGCCGCTTAGAAGGCCGCATCATGATGTCATCGACGCTTTCCCTACGCGTCCGCTATCAACGCCGCCTCCGAGCCGGGAAGGTCGACGCGCCGGAGCCGGAAGAAGTACCGCCGGTCGTCGCCTTCGACGACCATCATGCCTGCAAGTTCGTCGTCACCAATTCGTCGAAAGTAGTCGACGATGGGCTGCCGGTCGTAGACCATCGCGGCCGTCTCTTCGACGTCGACGGCCTGCAGCTTTACCGACGCTGTCGTTCCCCGTGCGCGGAAAGCTTTCTGAAGATATGAAAACCAGTTGCGGGCGACGAACGAGCGCCCAAACCTCGCCAGACGGAGCGATAGCCTGATCGGAAAGAATGACGGCTCTATCGGAACGAGACGGCCGGGCCGCCACTGGAAGAGAAGGGCGTCCGCCCTTAGGTCAGGGTGAAACCTTTTGCCGAACCACTGCAGGTTTTCGAGCACGCCGTCGAGCGGATGTCCGGACGGTATGCCTTCGCCGCGCCAGAGGCCGACCATTTCGGCTGGAAGCACGGGCGGCAGACCGTCGAACCAGGCGATCCTCGTCGATGGCTGATCGTCGGTCATCCTTACTCCAGATGAAAAAGGGGTTGAGGCGATACCGGACAGGTGGGGCGCTCGACTGCCGTTTCGTTGGCCGCAGGGAGAAACCGGAAAAATCGCTGCGTTCACCATCCCTGTCGCGTCCGGTTGACACGGCCCGCGCTCGGAAAAAGGAATGCCGATCAAACGAGATGGTTCCGATTGTCTCTTCCACTAACGAGGAACAAGCAGGGAGTTGCCGAGGTTACCTGTTATCCAACAGGGAGATTTAACGATGGGAATTGACAAACCACAGGACGGTGCTCCGGGCACCACCGACCAGTCGCCACGCTGGGAAGGTCCGCAGGAGAACACGCCGCGCGGCTACATGCCTGCAAAAGATGATCCCGACAGAACGAAGGACGCCAACGGCGAAACCAACGCCGACCCGCAGGTAAAGAAGATCTCAGACGGCCTGAAGCAGAAGGGCGAATGACATGTCAGACGTCGAAAAAGATGCCAAGGGCCAGTATGCCAGGTCGGTCGGGAACCGCAAATCAACGGGCGTCCATAGTGCGAAGCCGACCGTGATCACCGGCTCGGAGGACGCAACCGAACATAAGACGCCTCCGGGGAAGAGGCCCGTCAAGGACTGGGATATCAACTTCGATCCCACCGATGAGAACGAAGGCCGGATGCGGTAGTTGCGTCAGTGTCGAAGCCGCGTTCAGCGCGCGGCTTCGACAGTAGTTGTTCGCCTAGCGGTTGCCCGGCAACACCTGGCTCTGCCGTACGTCGTCGATCGACTGGCTCTGCGACAGCCGATCATCGGCAGTGCGATCGCCTTCTGACACGTCCCGCTGATGACCCGTCGGAATCACGTCGTCGACGACGTCGTTCGGCAGATCTTCGGCGAGATCATATCCCCGCACGCGCGGAGACGTCGCTTGCGTGCTTCTGGTGTAGCGACCGACGCCCGCGGCGCTGCCGGCAGCCGCATCCGCCTGGAAGACGTCTTCCTTCGACGCCGCGGACTGCTGCCCGCCGGCGGTCCAGCCTTCTTCCCGCCAAAGATCCGCCCGTTCGTCGAGGTCGATCGATCCTTCGTCGTCGAGGATGTCGTGGGCAGTGTCGTAGTTGCTCTCGTTAACGGAAACCGAGACCAGGAAGCCGCCGCGGCGAAGGCCCTCGGCATAGACGTCTCGATCCTCGTCAGGGAAGAACCAGTCTCCCAGTCGCGACCAGAATCCAGAGCCTTCTGCTGCGGCTGCGGAACCTTCGCCATCGGCTTCATAGCCGGGCATGAGGCGAACGTCGGCGACGCCTGCCGACTTCAGCTTGTCGATGGCCGTCTCGGCGTCGCTTCTGCTGTCGAAGAATGCGGTCAACGTGTTCTTGGCGGGTCCGCCCGCAAAGTTGGGTGCGCCGTCGTTGTATAGGTTTGTCATTGAGTGCTCCTCCATGGTTGGTGGGGAGCGAACGAGTGTAACAGTCGAATGTTCCGGCAACGCCCTACGGGTCGAGACACGGGGAGCGCGTCCCGTACAGGTCGCCATCCGGATGGCACATTCGTTCGCATCCCATCGCGAACCGACGCCGTAGCCTCGCGAAGCTCGCTCTTGCTCCGAACTGTTCGACGAGGGCCTTGCGCTCAAGGCTGTCCCGAGACGGCATTCGACTTCGATGATCGCCACCCGGACGTCTTTCAATTAAGGCCAGGAGGTTTTCCGGCGCTGTCGTCGTTTTTCCACTTCTTCTCCGATGCTCTTCATGCCCGTCGGCGGCTAGCTGTCCGAAGGGAATTCCACAGGCGAGGCGCCGACGATGACAAAAATATTTTTCAATGACGACGCCCACTTACAGGTCCGGCTACGGTTTTGATTCATCTCGCTAATCTTCTGACTCCCTAATTCTCAGGAATAGATTCCTACTTTTCGCGCGTCTTGACGCCGCGATGATTAAGGAACAGAAAGGGAACAATCAAGTTTCCACGGCATGATGTCGTACCTGTTCCACCGCGATTTAGGAAGGATTCGTGACCGATGTCGGCTGCACGCGAGCTAGCCATCGCCGAGCTGCGCGACCGCATCTCCGCTCTCGAGGGTGGCGTCGCGAAGAAGGCCGGCAGCCTGCCGTTCGGCGTGCCGGATATCGATATGCGTCTTCCGGGAGGCGGTCTGGCATATGGAGCGCTTCATGAATTCGCGGGTGGGGGAAACGGCACCGTCGACGGCGCGGCGGCCGCATTGATCGCCGCCGGGATAGCCGCTCGGACCAAGGGGAAGGTCGTCTGGTGTCTGACGCGGCCGGATCTCTTCATGCCGGCGCTGGCGCAGGCGGGCCTTCATCCGGACAGGGTGATCTTCGCGGAGGCCGACAAGGAGGAGGACGTGCTCGCGAGCATGGAGGAGGCACTCAGCTACGGCGGCCTCGGCGCCGTGGTCGGAGAACTCGTCCGTCTGCCAATGGTCTCCTCGCGACGGCTGCAGCTTGCCGCCGAGAAGACTGGAACGATGGGCATCGCCGTTCGGCGCTGGCGACGGCAGACGGAAGCGAATGACTTCGGTCAGCCGACGGCGTCGACGACGAGATGGAGAGTGAGCGTGATGCCGAGCGATCCCTTGCCGGTGCCCGGCGTGGGACGGGCGAGGTGGCTTTTGGAATTGATGAGATCGCGTGCGGGCGAGTGTGCTGAGTTTGAAGTTGGAGCCTGCGATGACAAGGGTCGTATCCATATATCTACCAGATTTGGCGACAGACAGGATACGTCGGGCCGATCCCGCCATTCCGCCTGAACAGGCGATCGCGGTCATCGCGAGGTCGGGCTCGAAGCGATGGGTCGCGGCCGCCGACGCCGCCGCCATGAAGGCCGGCCTCCGCGTTGGAATGCCCGCCGCCAAAGCCCAGGCGCTGTTCCGGGGACTGACGATGGTCGACGCCGACCCGGTTGCCGACGCCGCTGCCCTCGAGCGCATTGCTTTATGGGCACTCGGAATCTACTCGCCCATCGTGGCGGTCGACGGCACGGACGGCCTCGTCCTCGACACTGAAGGCGCTGACCATCTCCAAGGCGGCGAGGAACTGATGCTGACGGGCGTCGCCAATCGGTTCCGGTCGACCGGCCTGACGGCAAGGGTGGCGATCGCCGACACGTGGGGTGCGGCCCACGCGTGCGCTCGGGCTATCACAAGAGAAACTGTCATCGTTCCCCGCGGTGAGATCGTCCGCGCCGTCGAGAAGCTTCCGCTCGCTCTGCTGCGGCTTCCGCCGAAAGTCGTCGATGATCTCCGGGTGTTGGGCTTCCGGACGATCGGCGAATTGGCCAACACTGCGCGGGCACCGCTCGCCATGCGCTTCGGCCCCGAGCTCGGCAGGCGTATCGACCAGATGTTCGGCCGCACGTCGGAACCGATAGAGCCGGTCCGCAGCCCGGAATGGATCGAGGTGACCCGCCAGTTCGCCGAGCCGATCGGGGCTGCGGAAACCATCAACAGATACGTCGGCCGTCTCGTGATCGAACTGGTCGCCAAGCTACAACGCAAGGGCTTGGGCGTCCGTCGTACAGATCTCATCGTGGAAAAGGTCGACGGGACGCGTCAGGCCATCCGCGCCGGAACCGCCAAGCCGGCCCGCGACGTCGCCTGGCTCACCAAGCTCTTCAAGGACCGCACGGAGAAGATCGAGCCGGGCTTCGGCATCGAACGCCTGACGCTCGTCGCAGTCGTGTCGGAGGCGCTCGAGGAAGAGCAACGCTCGTCGTCCCTGGTCGAAGAGGAGGAGGACGACGTTACGCCGCTGATCGACATTCTGGGGAACCGAGGGAACAAGGTCTATCGCCTCGCGCCCGTCGCTTCCGACGTGCCTGAACGCAGCGTCCAGCGCATCGCCGCGGCCGCCGAGCCGACGAACGAGACATGGCTTCACGACTGGAAGCGGCCGGTGCGCCTGCTGCACAATCCTGACATCGTGGAGGTGATGGCATTGATGCCTGACCATCCGCCAGCCTGGTTCTCCTGGCGCGGCAAGCGCCGCCGCGTGAAATGTGCCGACGGTCCCGAACGCGTCTTCGGCGAATGGTGGGTCCGCACGTCCGAGGTCGAGGCCGTGCGCGACTACTTCGTCGTCGAGGACGATGCGGGAGAGCGCTTCTGGCTCTATCGCTCCGGAGACGGCGTCGACGGGGGTACGGGTTCGCACAAGTGGTTCATCCATGGAATTTTCGCTTGAAGGAGACGGACGTGCGATGAGATACGCCGAGCTTCAAGTCACCACGCACTTCTCGTTTCTTCGAGGAGCGTCGTCGGCCGACGAGCTGTTCGCCACCGCGAAGGAGCTCGGCATCGACGCCATCGGTGTGGTCGACCGAAATTCGCTAGCGGGAATCGTCCGAGCGCTGGAAGCCTCCCGCGCGACGGGCGTCCGCCTCGTTGTCGGATGCCGCCTCGATCTAACCGACGGGATGTCTCTTCTCGTCTACCCCACCGACCGCGCCGCTTACTCGCGGCTGACCCGTCTCCTGACGCTGGGGAAGTCGCGCGGCGGCAAGGGCAACTGCATACTATCGCTGGACGACGTCGCACTCTATGCCGAAGGACTTCTCGCGGTCCTCGTTCCCGACCTCCCGGACGAGGCATGCGCCGTCCAGCTCCGCAAGATTGCCGACCTGTTCGGCGACCGCGCCTACCTGACCCTTTCGCTGCGACGCCGCCCTAACGACCAAATGCGGCTGCACGAACTCTCCAAACTCGCTACCCGCTATCGCGTCCGCACCGTCGTCACCAACGACGTCCTCTTCCACGAGCCCGGTCGTCGCCAGCTTCAGGACGTCGTCACCTGCGTCCGCGAGCATACGACCATCGACGACGTCGGCTTTAAGCGTGAGCGCCACGCGGACAGATATCTCAAGCCGCCCGAGGAGATGGAACGCCTGTTTCCCCGCTATCGGGAAGCCCTGGGAAGGACGATGGAGATCGTCGACCGCTGTCGCTTCAGCCTCGAGGAACTGACCTACCAATACCCCGAAGAAGCCATTATCCCCGGCAAGACCGCGCAGGAATCCCTCGAGCACTATGTCTGGGAATGCATCCCGAACCGATATCCGGAAGGCCTCCCGCCCGACGTTTTGAAGACCGTTCGGCACGAACTTGATCTCATCAAGACGATGAAGTATGCGCCGTACTTTTTGACGGTGTTCTCGATCGTGCGCTTCGCGCGTTCGCAGGCAATCCTTTGTCAGGGCAGGGGATCGGCGGCCAATAGCGCGGTCTGCTACATCCTGGGCGTGACGTCCATCGACCCCAGCACGAACGACCTTCTGTTCGAGAGGTTCGTTTCGCAGGAACGCGACGAGCCGCCGGACATCGACGTCGATTTCGAGCACGAAAGGCGGGAAGAGGTCATCCAGTGGATCTACAAGACCTACACTCATCAGAAGGCGGCACTCTGCGCCACGGTCACGCGTTATCGGGCCAAGGGTGCGATCCGCGACGTCGGCAAGGCCCTCGGCCTGCCCGAGGACGTGATCAAAGCTCTTTCATCGGGCATGTGGTCTTGGTCGGAGGAGGTAAGCGATCGGAACGTCCGGGAGCTTAACCTCAACCCTGAGGACCGCCGTCTCGTCCTGACGCTTCGACTCGCCCAGCAGCTCATGGGCGCGCCCCGGCATCTAGGGCAACATCCTGGCGGATTTGTTTTAACGCACGACCGCCTCGACGACCTCGTGCCGATCGAGCCGGCGTCGATGAAGGATCGCCAGATCATCGAGTGGGACAAGGACGACGTCGAAGCTCTGAAGATGATGAAGGTCGATGTCCTCGCCCTCGGAATGTTGACCTGTATGGCCAAGGCCTTCGACTTAATCAGGGAGCACAAGGACGAGGATCTTGACCTGGCGAAGATCAAGCAGGAGGACAGCGCCACCTACGCGATGATCCGGCGCGCGGACACGCTCGGAACGTTTCAGATCGAATCCCGCGCTCAGATGGCCATGCTTCCACGCCTAAAGCCCAGGACGTTCTACGACCTCGTCGTGCAGGTGGCGATCGTCCGGCCTGGGCCTATCCAGGGCGACATGGTCCATCCCTATCTCCGCAGGCGCGAGGGCAAGGAGAAGGTCGAGTATCCGACGCCGGAACTTGAGGCGGTTCTCGGCAAGACGCTCGGCGTGCCGCTTTTTCAGGAGTCGGCCATGAGGGTCGCCATGGTCTGCGCCGGATTCACCGGCGGCGAGGCTGACCAGCTCCGCAAGTCGATGGCGACCTTCAAGTTCACCGGAGGCGTCTCCCGCTTCGAGGACAAACTCGTCGGCGGCATGGTGAAAAACGGCTACACCGCCGAATTCGCGGAGAAGACCTTCTCACAGCTCGAAGGGTTCGGCTCATACGGCTTCCCGGAATCGCACGCCGCAAGCTTCGCCTTGATCGCATACGCATCGAACTTCGTGAAGTGCCATCACCCGGATGTCTTCTGTGCCGCCTTGCTGAACAGCCAGCCGATGGGATTTTACGCGCCCGCGCAGATCGTCGGCGACGCCGCCAAGCACGGCGTCGAGATCCGCCCGGTCTGCATCAACCGGTCCCGCTGGGACTGCACGCTCGAGTGTATCGGGAACACGGAGCGCCACGCAGTGCGGCTCGGCATGAGGATGGTCAAAGGCTTGGCGGTCGCCGACGTCGCCCGGATCGTTGCCGCGCGCATGAACAAGGATTTCGAGAGCGTCGACGACGTTTGGCGACGGTCGAACGTGCCGACCGAAGCGCTCGTTCAGCTCGCCGAGGCCGACGCCTTCCTGGCCTCGCTGAAGCTGCAGCGCCGCGACGCGCTTTGGGCGATCAAGGCGTTGCGCGACGAGCCGCTTCCTCTCTTCGCAGCCGCCGTCGAGCGCGAAGCGGCAGTCATTCCTGAGCAGCAAGAGCCGGAAGTCGAGCTGCGGCAGATGACCGAGGGGCATAACGTCGTCGAGGACTACGGCCACGTCGGCCTCACCCTTCGCGAACATCCGATCGCGTTCCTTCGCCGCGATCTCGAAAAACAGAACATCGTCACCTGCGCGCATGCGATGAACGCCCGCGACCGCCGTTGGGTGTGCACCGCTGGATTGGTGCTCGTACGCCAGAAGCCGGGCAGCGCCAAGGGCGTCATGTTCCTGACGATCGAGGACGAGACCGGGCCGGCGAACGTCGTCGTCTGGTCGAGCCTGTTCGAGAAGCGGCGTCGCGTCGTCCTGGGCGCCAGCATGATGGCGATCCACGGCAAGATTCAGCGCGAGGGCGACGTAGTCCATCTCGTCGCCCAGCAGCTCTTCGATCTAAGCGGCGACTTGTCTGGCCTTGCCGACCGCGACATGGAGTTCAAGCTTCCGACGGGCAGGGGTGACGAGTTTGCGCACGGTTCGCCGGGAAGTCCGGATTCCCGAGACAGACCAAAGCCTGTTCCACAGCCACGGGACATCTTCGTCAGAGACCTTCACATCGACACGTTGAAGGTGAGGGCACGGAATTTCCACTGAGAGAGACCACCAGGAACTCGCCGGCATTCCCCACGTTGAGACTGCGAGGAGGAATACCAATGTCAGTTCCATTCGAGCCTATCGTGCCACCGAAGTTCGTGCCCCCGCTCGACAATCCGCCCGATCGAGGACGAACTTGGCCGCGAAGGATTCGAGAGCCCAAACAGGTTCCAGAAGTGGGTCGTAGTGGTGAGCGTTCAGCCTGCTTTGCGCGGGCGGGATCGATGCCCACCAATCATAAGTGAAACGGAGAGCCACTTGTCGCATCATCACTGGAAAGCCCAATGATGAGGTGATTTCCAATGCAGGCGTTTTATCAGGCCAATGTCCGCGTTGCGCCAATTGCGGTCATTGCTTCAATCAACAAGTTCCTTGTCGGAAATCACCAGGAGTATGTTCGACCGCGCCTAACCCGCCAACGACCTCAAGTCGGGATGCTTATGCTGAAAGGTCTCCCGTACTTGTAGGTCAGCTCCCACGCGAAAACATACCGACGATATGCTTCGCTCGCTCTTTGCGAAACGCCGCCCTGATCCGGCCGTGTCGCTCAAGTTCCGCGAGACCGTGAAGGGTAGCCCAGAAGGCCTCAGTCGCGACCTCAGCGTCAGCGCAAAATGGCTCAACGACTGCCATCATGGCACCGAACGTATCGCGCAAGACCTGAGGTGTATCGGACTTTGCAAACCGCAGACCGCTTGGAAGGATGAACATGGCTTCATACAAAGCCGGCCGTTCAAATGCGAATTCCAGGTAGGCGATCGCAACGTCTTCCATTGCTTCTGCCGGACTTGCGCCGCGGCGGACAGATGCCCGCAGCGCCGGCCCTAGCTCCCCAAACCCGTCCAGCGCGACTGCTCCGACAATTGCGTCGCGGCTTTCGAAATGGGCGTACAGGACAGGCTGGCTGTATTCGATCTCCTGAGCAAGTCGGCGGACGGTCACTGAGACCCAACCATCCTTTTCGGCAAGCATTCTTGCCGCGCCGATGATCCGCTGCTCCCGCGCCGCTTTCTCCCGCTCTTTACGTTCACTTATGCCCATACTTTCACCTTCAACCCGTCATCAAGGATTGTAGCGGCATAAATAATCCGACGCAATGGTTGACATTATAGCGTTGCTATATTTATTATCATCGATATTGTCACGCTGGTGATAAACACCGTTGGGGTTATTCAATGTCTCACTTCATCTCCTTCTCAGCAGGCAACGCTGCCACACTTGTGGCAGCCGCAGCATTTCTTCTCGGCGCGGTCATCAACGCGTTCGGCCGCAAGGGTGTCCAAGAAGAATTCGTTCGGTACGGATTTCCATCGTGGTGGCGCTGGGTCACCGCGATGCTTGAATTCGTAACCTCCGCTTTACTGGTCCTGCGCCCGACTTTCGCAATCGGCGCGGCACTCGGCGCCTGCATCATGGTCGCCGCAATCTTCGCTGTCGTTCGTGCCCGTGATTTCCGCCACATCCCCCCGCCAGCAGCGTTCCTGCTGCTTCTAATCATCGCAGCTTTCTTCCAGTTCTCATCGTAGCTGCGGCGGGAAACCGCCAGCTTCAATCATAGCAACCACCAAATCCAACCGCGCTGAATTCCATCGGCGAGGCGCATAACCACGGCATAAGGAGCCAGTCATGACCACATCGAATTCCGTCCCAGGCACCGTCATCGTCTACCATTCCGGCTACGGCCATACTCAACGCATGGCGGAGGCCGTCGCAGAAGGTGCTGGCGCAAAGCTCCTTGCGATTGACGCCGACGGCAACCTTTCCGACGACGGATGGACGGCTTTGGATGCCGCCGATGCCATCATCTTCGGCTCGCCGACTTACATGGGCGGACCAAGCTGGCAATTTAAGAAATTCGCAGATGCATCCTCAAAGCCGTGGTTTTCCGCGAAGTGGCAGGACAAGGTCTTCGGCGGCTTCACCAACAGCGCCAGCCTCAATGGGGACAAGCTGAATACGCTCCAATATTTTGTCCTTCTTTCGGGACAGCATGGTGGCCTATGGGTAAGCTTGGGTATCAAGCCATCGAACGTGAAGGCATCCGAGCGCGACGATGCGAACCGCATGGGATCATATGTCGGTCCGATGGCGCAATCGGACGCAGATGCGGCACCGGATGAAATGTCTGTGGGCGATCTCGAAACAGCGCGTCTCTACGGGGCGCGGGTTGCCGGTGTCGCTCGGCAGTACAAATCAGCTCATGGGGCATGACGTGGATTGCCTACCACCCTTAACATTGAGGTGAGGGGACCGGCCGGGCAATCACCTTCCGCGCAAGGAGCGCGGCAGGTTTAATCCCAGACCAGGTGTCCGCTTTGGGCCGATTGCGGCCATTGCGCTCGCGGTGTCTAGCGTTTACCTCAGCAGCCCGTCGCTTCCGAACTCCTCCCAAGGGCGGTTGTGGCCCCGCTGGTCATTGGATGACCTGGATGACCTTCCTGGAGGAAGGCTCGACGATGACACGCTGATCGTTGACAATCGCGTATGCATATGTTTGATCATCGGGAATCGACGTCACGACCACGGTCTCCGGCAGGGGCTGTCCGACGACGACCTTCTGCTTCACCACGACACGTTTGGTCGGGGCGGGAGCTTGCTGGACATAGGTCACCACCTTCTGCGGCGGCGGATCAATGACGCTACCCGCCACGCCACCGACGATACCACCGACGGCGGCACCGACCGGGCCGCCGACGACCGCGCCCGTTGCAGCACCACCTGCCGCGCCGGTTACCGTCGATGACTGCGCAAAGGCGGACGCCGATGCCAGCAAGATACTGGCGGCAATTCCTACTGCTTTGATATTCATCTGTTTTTCCTCCTTTTGGGCGGTTGACTCCGCTGGGGGGCCAAACCGGACCCGAGACAGATCGGCAGATGTGAGATTTCTATGCGGTGGACACGAAGTGTCCGCCGCATTAGTCAAGTCCGGCGACGGCGCCGCCGGACAACTTCAGATCTGATCCCGCAGAGACTTGAAAGAGTCCCTGAGTTCGGCTGTAAAAAGCTCCGGCTGCTCCCAGGCGGCGAAATGCCCGCCCTTCGCCGGGCGGCCGTAGTGGATGAGTTTCGGATAGGCCTTTTCGGCCCAGCTCTGCGGCGCCTGATAGATTTCATCCGGGAAGGCGCTGACGGCGACCGGGATTTTGATGCCGCGCGGATCGAAGAAGCCGCCGGCGGGGAAATGCGCGTTGTCCCAGTAGAGCCGAGCCGAGGAGATCGCCGTATTCGTCAACCAGTAGAGCGTGACGTTGTCGAGCACGTCGTCGGGCGTAAGGCCTTCCTTCTCGCCGCCGAAGGAACGAGCGATCATCCGGTAGCTGCGGATGTCGTGATCGAGCATCCAGGAGGCAAGTCCAATAGGCGAATCCACAATGCCGTAGAGCGTCTGCGGCCGATTGTTCATCTCGATCGCGTAGCCGAGCCCGTTCTTGTAGAAATCGTCGAGCTGCCCATAGGCCCGCTTCTCGTCGTCCGAGAGGCTCGCAGGCGCCGGCGCGCCCGATGACAGCAGCTTGGCGATATCGGCTGGCACGGTGGCCGCCATGTTGGTGTGGATGCCGATGAGGCCCGCTGGCTCCTGCACAGCCATCAGCTCGGTGACCGCATTGCCCCAGTCGCCGCCCTGCGCGACGTACTTCGTATAGCCGAGGCGCTGCATCAGCACGGCCCAGGCCTTGGCGATGCGCGGCGGATTCCAGCCCGTCTCCCTGGGCTTAGCCGAGAAGCCGTAGCCCGGAAGGGAAGGAATGACGACATGAAAAGCGTCGGCTTCGGTGCCATCGAAGGCGGTAGGATCGGTAAGGGGCTTTATGATCTTCATCTGTTCGATGACCGATCCAGGCCAGCCATGGGTGATGATTATTGGCAGCGCATTTTCGTGCTTCGACTTGACGTGAATGAAATGAATGTCGAGGCCGTCTATCTCCGTAAGGAACTGCGGAAGGGAATTAAGCCGAGCCTCGACCTTTCGCCAGTCGTGGGTCTTCCAATGGGCGGCGAGCTTCTTGATCGTGTCGAGCCTGACGCCCTGGCTGTCGTCTGTGACGTTTTCCTCGTCCGGCCAGCGGGTGGCGGCAACGCGTCGATGGAGATCGGCGAGTTGATCCTTGGACGCGGTAAACTTGAAGGGTCGGAGCTCGGATACCGTACCGGTCGCTGCGAACGCTTTGGGAAACACCCCGATTGCACTGGCGGACGCCGCGACTGCAAGCAGTGTTCGACGGGTGACTTTTTGCTCTACTCGGGACATGGCGTCCTCCTTGCTCGTGCGTTGTTTGACGAGGAGGAAATTCGCATCGAAGGAGTTCTGCAACAATTGCACCAAGGTATGGCCGACACCTTTGTATCGGGTGGTTCCCCCGCCTGCTCGACTGTCGTGCGGAGGTGGACCGGATCAGAGCTGCCGGAGCGGGGGGAGATTCCAGCTTTTCATTGCGAGGCTGCCGTGATGCTTGCCTCTTCGGCGGACGGTACGGAGAAGTGCATGGTAACGCCCGGCCCTTGGTTAGGCTCAGCCCAAAGGCGACCACCATGACTCTCGATGATGGAACGACAGACTGAAAGACCGATCCCCATCCCATTGTTCTTCGTCGTGTAGAACGCTTCGAAGATCCGCGTACCTCCGTCTGGGTCGAGACCAATTCCGTTGTCGCTGACCGCAACGCTTATCTGCCCATCACCGCCGAGCTCGGTTTGGATCTCGACCGATCTCAGCCGATCCTTCACGCCAGATACCGCGTCAATGGCGTTGCGAAGCAAGTTGTTGATCACTTGTTGAAGTTGGACTCGGTCGCCGTTGACGGGGGGAAGGGAGGTGGCGAAGTGCGTTCGAATAGCGACGCCGTTGCGTCGCTGATCACCTGCAGACAAGGCGACTACCTCACTCACCGCGTCGTTTATATCGACGTCTTCGAATTCGATGTTGCGCTTACTGAATAACGCCCGCAGTCTGGCGATTACCTCGGTGGCACGATTGCCGTCCCTGATCGTGCGCCGCGCCGTCTCAAGGGCCGTTTCTATGTCGGGCGGTGTGGCTGCAAGCATCCGCAGACAGGTGTTCGCGTTCGTGATGATGCCTGACAGTGGCTGGTTCACCTCGTGCGCGATCGCCGCCGACATCTGGCCGAGGCTGAGGATGCTGGTCACTCGCGCAAGCTCTGTGCGCAACTGATCGCGCGCTTCCTCCGTCAAGCGCCTTTGTGTCACGTCTTGGATCGCTCCAAGGCATTCCCGATTTCCATTCCGGTGAATTATAACCTCGCCGATGACGCGAACGTACTTTATGTCGCCGTTGCGGGCGAGAACGCGGACCTCGTATTCCGAGTCCTGGTCGCCTTCGCGTACGGCGCCGATCTTCCCGGCAAAGAGCGCAACGTCGTCCGGGTGTATCCGCTCCGTTATCCGGTCAAACGTCACGACTTCGTCTTTTTCGAATTCGAGGATTCGAAGCCATTCGTCGGACAAGATCAGCTCGTCGGTTTCGACATGCCAGGAGAACGTACCCGTCCTGATCAAGCGCTGGCCTGCAACGAGAAGGGCCTGACTTCTACGCAGTTCATCTTCGGCCTGCTTGCGATCGTCGATGTCAGTCAGTAGTCCATACCATCGGACGATCTTGCCCTCTGCGTCACGAAGTGGCTGTCCTCGCACCTGGAACCATCGGAACACGCCGTCGTGTCTTCGATAACGGCTTTGGTAGTCGTAAGGATTGCCGCTCTTGAGTGCGCCCAGGAAGGTATCGATATTGACTTGCACGTCATCGGGGTGAGTTATGCCGTTCGTTGACCAGTCTTGCACCTCGTCGAGAGAGATTCCGAAATAGTCCAGTAGCTGTTGGTTGCTCCCGTCGAGCGTTCCATCAGGCTGCGAAAGTATGATCATGCCCGGAACCATGTTGACGATATGGCGGAATTCCCTCTCGCTGTTAGCAAGCGCGACTTCGGCGTGCTTCCGGTCGTCGATATCATTCAGCAGGAAGTACCATCGTACAACGAGGCCCTCGTGGTCGCGCACGGGAGTTCCCCGCACCTGGAACCAACGATAGACGCCGTCGTGCCGACGGAGCCTTTCCACTACCTCGTACGATTGACCAGCGGCGACTGCCTCGGCGAATCTAGCCACGCCCCGGTCACGATCGTCAGGATGAATGATATCGTTGGTCTTCCACTTTTGATGCTCGTTGAAGTCATAGCCGAAATATCGCAAGGACTGATCGTTTACGCTCTCCACAGCCCCGTCGGGCCGGAGCACAATGATGAGGCCTGGGATCGAGTTTACGATCAACTGCAGCTCGATCTCGCGCTCGCGCAACGCCTCCGCCGCCCTGCGCCGATCATCGATATCAGTCAGCAGACCATACCAGCGGACGATCCCGCCATTATTGTCTTTGACCGGGTGGCCGCGGACCTGGAACCAGCGAAATTCGCCATCATGGCGACGGAAGCGCGTCTCGAAGTCATACGGCTCTCCCGTTTTGAGCGACGCCGTAAATGTCTCGACACAGTGCTGCAGGTCGTCGGGGTGCGTGATACCATTGGTCGCCCAGTTCACAACCTCCTCAAGGGGCAGTTGGAAGTAGTCGAGAAGCTGTTGATTTGCGCCGTTCAACTGACCTTCGGGCGTAAAGAGCGCGACCATTCCTGCGATAGTGCCGACAATCAAGCGAGACTCGCGTTCACTGTTTGCGAGAGCTACCTCGGCCCGTTTTCGGTCATCGATGTCGATCAGCAGATGCAGCCACCGCTGGATCGCACCAGACCTGTCCCGCAGCGGTAGACCCAGTACGTTATGCCACCGATAAATTCCGTCGGCGCGAAGATGGCGGCTCTCAACGTTGTAAGACGTGCCCGCCATGTGAGCGGCGATCTGGGCTTCGATGGTTTCCTTCAAGTCATCCGGGTGCACGACCTCCGAAGCCTTCCAGTCCTTTAGATCCGAGAGGCTTAGCCCAAAATAGGAGAGGGTCAGTTGGTTGAGGCCTTCGACTTCCCCAGTCGGTGTTGTCACGGCCACGGGTAACGGGATGCTATCGACGACGAGCTGGAAATCGAGTGCGGCCTGCGACCTTTCCCGTTTTTGAACGACGGGTTCAATATTGGTCGCGACCGCGCACCAATTCAATACGCCGTGGGGAGCGTCTTCCAAAGGGGCCCACTGGATGAGGAAATGGTGAAATTCGCCTGCGGCGTGCCGAAGCCGCGCTTCGATCGTTCCCTGTGTCTCTGCGTGTCTAACGCTCTGCAGATGGGCGGTGACCGCGCCAACGTCGGCCGGGTGCACAGCATCCTCCCAGCGCCAAGACTCTCCGGACGCCGGTCGCAGCCCCGTGAACTCTACCCAGCTTCGGTTGACGAAATCGACTTGGCCATCCTCCAGCATGGTCCATGCCATGCCCGGCAGCGCATCGAAGAATTGAAAGACGTTTATCCCCATCGCCCACTCAAAGCCCACTTTCCGGGCGAGAGCCTACAATATCGATCCGTTGACGGCTACTGCGCGGCAATAGACACTTTAGTACCTACGCCTATGTCGGATTGCAGGCATTCCAGGTCCGCCACCCTCGATCAGTCTAACAACGATGCGAGGCGCAATGCATCCTGAAGTTCGTCGGCACTGAAGGGCTTGAACAGACAGTCCGAGGCACCTTCGCGTATCAACCTCGCCCGCACGTCCTCATCCCTGATCGCCGTTATGAAAATGATAGAAATCCTTTGGCCTCTCCGACCGAGTTCCTGCTGAAGCTCCGGCCCGGTCATGCCAGGCATTGCCACGTCGAGGATCATGCCGTCGCTGGTTTGTGGCGACTTAGAATTCAAAAAAGCCTCAGCGGACGCAAAAGCTTCCACAGACAGACCGAACGAGCGGAGGAGATCCGGTAGGGCTTCGCGGACGGATTCGTCGTCGTCGACGACCGAGACATGTTTCTTGCTGGTAGTCATAAATTCCTCCGCATATCACTTGCCGTCGGTACCGCCGACCGACCGATACTTTCCCCGTCGCCGCTCGGAGATGTCGGGAGCGAAAATCCTACGGTAGCACCATGGTCAGCGTTTGGTGCAGCCCACAGCCGGCCTTGATGGTTCTCTATAATCGAACGACTGACAGAGAGGCCGATTCCCATGCCGTCTGGCTTCGTCGTGTAAAAAGCGTCGTAAATTCGGTCCACCCCCTGGGGGGCAAAGCCTACGCCGGTATCCTCGATGTAGAGCCGGATTTCTCGAAGGCCTCCCTCTGTCCTCAAACGAATTCGTCGCGGCCGATCTCCCGCGGCCGGCATCGCCTCGATCGAATTTCGAAGCAGGTTCATGATAACTTGCTGAAGCTGCACGCGAGCGCCGGTCACGCGCGGCAAATCGTTTGCGAAGTCGGCCGTCAATGACGTTTTCGCATGCTGCAGATCGCTCGATATCAGTGCGATGACTTCCTCGGCAATCTCATTGATGTCGACTGCCTCGAGGTGCGGCGGTTTGCGGCTAAACAATTCCCAAAGACGGGCGATCACGTCGGCAGCGCGGTTGGCGTCGCGGATCGTTCGCCGGGCCGTGTCCTTCGCGATATCGAGATTTGGAGGATTCGAAGCCAGAACTCGCAGACAAGTCTCCGCATTGGTCACCATGCCAGCTAGCGGTTGATTCACCTCGTGAGCAATTGACGCGGTCAACACGCCGAGGCTCGTAACGCGAGTTACGTAGGACAGTTCTGATCGCGCCCGATTGAGCGCATCTTCCGCCTTCCGGCTCTCGGTGACGTCCTGCACGGCGCCGATCAATTCCTGATCCCCATCCCTGTTCCGCTCACTATGCGCAAGCACCCGTACGTATTTTGGCGATTGGCTCGGCGTTATCAGGGTTATGTCGTAGTCGAAGTCGCCGGCCCCTCTGTTGGCTTGATCGATAACCTGCTCCACCGTAGCTAGACTATCGGGATCCAGACGGGACAGGACGATGTCGAGCGTCACCGGCGTCGTCGGATCGACTTCGAAGATACGATAGGTTTCCGCCGACCAGGTGACTTCGCTTGTGCCGAGATTGAGCAGGAAACTCCCCGTCTTGCTGAGGCGTTGAGCGTCCGCGAGGAAAGCCTCGCTTCTGCGAAGCTTCTCCTCGGCTCGCTTTCGGTCGTCGATATCCGTCAATAGTCCATACCAACGGATGATCTTGCCTTCGGCGTCGCGAAGGGGAAGCCCTCGAAGCTGGAACCATCTCCAGGTGCCGTCGTGCCGCAGAAAGCGGGTTTCGTAGTCGTATGGTTCTCCCGTGGCGATTGAACCCATGAAGCTATCGATGCAGGTCTGCAGATCGTCCGGGTGCGTGATGCCGTTGCTCGACCAGTCGTTCAACTCTGAGAGCGGACGCTCGAAATAGTCGAGGATCTGCTGATTGCCATCGATCAACTGGGCATCCGGCGAGAAGATCGCGATCATGCCCGCGATGCCGTCGACGATCAAACGGGACTCACGCTCCCGTTCGGCCAGTGCTCGTTCCGCGCGCTTCCGGTCTTCGATATCGATGTGGGTTCCATACCACTTTACGACCGTACCGTCGTCTCCGAGAAGCGGCGTTGCGCGAAAGAGAAACCACCGGTATGCGCCATCGCTTCCACGCATTCGCGCTTCGAAATCAGCAGGTCGGCCCGATATCAGTGACGCGTTCCAAAACTTTGCGAGATCGCTGGCGTCCTCCGGATGAATGACGGATTCCCAACCGGAGCCTTCGGCTTGTTCGGCATTCATTCCTGCATATTCAAGCCATCTATCGTTCACGAAGTCGCAGTAGCCATCGGGGCGGCACGTCCATACGGTGACTGGCATCGCGTTAACGATGTTGCGAAATGCCAGTTCGTTGAACCGCAGCGCTTCCTCGGCTTTCCGCCGATCATCGATATCGATATGAAGCGCGTACCAACGTGCGACGGCGCCGCTTTCATCCGCGAGGGGACAACCGACAATCCTGAACCATCGATATTCGCCGTCGGCGCGCCGGAGCCGTACCTCGGCCTCGTAGGCGGTGCCTTTATCGACCGCCCGTTGAATGGCTTTGGTTAACCCCTGCATGTCATCGGGATGGACGACATCACTTCGACCCCAGGAACGTAGTTCATCAAGCGACCGACCATAGTATTGCAGGAGGTGGCCGTTGATCGCCTCGACGTTTCCGTTCGAATCGAGAACTCCTATGCCGGCCGGAATACTTTCCAAGATAGTCTGATTTTCCGATGCCTTCGCGGCGGCGCCGTGTCGCATCTCTGGTCGCGATGCAATGTCCGCCCCCTCGGTCGCCAAGCCGTACCACCTCTCCACCCGGTCGTTGTCGATCAATGGCTTGCAGCGGACATGCAATTCCTGCAACGCGGCGGTGGGGTGACTTATTGGCAATGTGATTTCGAAAGGCTCGCGTCCGGACAGCAGCGCGTACCACTGCTGTCTCGTGTTCCGCAAGTCTGCGGGAGAGGCGGCTAGTGGCCAAACCGTCACCGCTTCGCCAAGCCCGAGGAAATCAACCAAATTGGCGTTCATGAAATCGATGCTGCCGTCCGGGAGGGCGGTAAAAGCCATTCCTGGCAACGCTTCCAGAACCCGAACGAGTTCCACGCTCATATCTATCCTTTTCGCGGGATTGCACCCTCAGGATACCGTGCGTTTTAATCAACCTGCCGTATATTATCCTATGGTATCGGTTGTGCCGTTATCGCCGGGTTCTACCAAGTTGTGCCGCGCGCCGATCGAGGCTTTACGCTTCAGTGAATTTCGGGTGGCTCCTCCAGCCGAAGGCGCGCGGCCATGTTCACGAGGTCGGGAAGAGTTCGGGCGCACATCTTCCGCATGACTTGGCCGCGATGCGCCTTGACGGTGATCTCGCTGATATCCAACTCGTATGCCACTTGCTTGTTGAGAAGCCCTTTGACCACGCGCACCATGACCTCTCGTTCGCGCTTGGTAAGCGCCTCGTAACACCCTTGCAGCGCAAGCAGGTTGCTATCGTCACGCAACATGGCCGCGCTCTGTTCCAACGCCGAGCTCACGGCCTCCAGGAACGCAACCGTCTCGATCGGTTTGGTAAGGAAATCCAACGCGCCTCCTTTGAGAGCTTTCACGGTCGTCGGGACGTCGCCGAAACCGGACACGAATATGATCGGCATCCTGCTCCGGCTTATCGTAATCATGCTCTGGAGATCGAGGCCGTTCAGTCCTGGCATATTCACGTCAAGAACCAGGCAGCAGGGAGAGGCCAGAACCGGTGCTTCGAGAAAACTATGCGCGGAGTCGAAAAGCAGGGGTCGCCACCCGGCGGAGCCAATCAGCAGCTCCAGCGATTCTCGCACTGAGATGTCGTCATCAACGACGAAGACTGTCGGTCGATCCTGATCGCCTAGGTTCGAAGTCGTCACCGTGGAGGTCATCCGGTACATGTGCTCTCCCAAAGAGCTGTCCAGGTCGTCGCCAACTTCCCGAAAAATGGTATCACAAAATGTGCGCTTGGCGACAAAATCATCAGTTCGCTTAGCAAGCCTGGACAGAATGATCGGTCCAGCGGGGAAGTCCATTGTACGATGGTATCGGGCCTTAAGGGTCGCGCGTCACCTGCTTGTTGGGTAGAAGGCCCGTGACCGGCAACTTCGCGCGGCTCGCCGGCGCCTAAAGCGGTCAGGAGCAGATAATGGATCGTATCGATGCAATGAAGGTCTTTGTCACTGCGGTTGAAGAAGGAAGCCTGGCGGGCGCCGCTCGTAGGCTGAAGCGGTCCCCGACTGCGATCAGTCGGGCATTGGGTCTGCTTGAGCAACATGTTGGCGTGGAGCTCCTTCACCGAACGACAAGGAGTCTAAAGCTCAGCGAAGCGGGCCAGAGATATGTCGAAGCATGCCGCAGGGTGCTTGTCGATCTCGAGGAGGCAGACATGATCGCCGGCTCAGAGCGATCCTCTCCGCGAGGAACGCTGACAATTTCGGCGCCGCCCATCCTGGGCGAAGAGGTGCTCCGGCCGATCCTCGACAGCTTCCTTCGTGAGAACGCCAACGTCTCCGTTCGGCTTTTGATGCTCGATCGCTTCGTGAACCTGGTCGACGAGGGAGTGGACTTCGCCCTGAGGATCGGAAATCTCGCCGACTCGACCCACATGTCCACGCGCATTGGCGGAGATGTTCGCCGCGTCGTGGTCGCCGCGCCGCAATATCTCGACAGTCGAGCCGCAATCACTGAGCCGTCGGATCTCTCCCGCCACGACTTGATCGCCTTCTCGAACTTCGGCCTCGAATCCTGGAGCTTCGCGCCGGCCAAAGGCACTTCCGTCCCAAGAACCGTTCACTTCACCCCACGCTATCTCGTCAACAGCGTCCGAGCGGCTGCGGCATCGGCCGCCGAAGGAATGGGCGTGACGCGGCTCTATTCGTATCACGTCGCAGAATATGTCCGCGACGGTCGCCTAAGAGTCGTTCTTCATCAGGCGGAGCCACCTGCGCTGCCAGTTCACATCCTGACCCCTCAAGGACGCGCAGCCGTTCCGAAAGTTCGAACCTTCATCGACTTTGCAGTTCCGCGTCTACGTTCGGAACTTGGACGCATCGCCGCGGAATCCGGAAGCCTCGAATAATTGTGCCGAAACGCGGTTGGCTGCCTGCAGGCAAGCGACGGTTCTCCGCGCCGTCCTTCCCAGCTAACCTCCTAGTCACGGTGATGAGCTCGGCACCGGCTCGGTGCTCGTCAACCGAGGCGGACGGACGAGTGTCGCTGGTAGCCAGCGGGAACGCCGGCCCGAGAGGACCGGCGTTCTTGCGAAATGCTCGGGGCGGAGATGGTTGCCTGGGGCGCAGGCTTTCGTTCAGGAGGTCACGTCGGCAGGGTTTGGCCAGACTGCTCTTTGACCAGATAGTCGGCGTACCATTCTGGCCACGCCTCGTCGTGCTTGCCGCCGTCGCGCTTCTCATGCTCGCCATGGGCGGCCGCGGCCCTGCGCAGCGCCTCTGCGAGGTCGCCGGCGGATGTGAACGCTGCACCTTTGGTGTCGATGCGACCAGGAAGTCTCGCCGTGACTTCCTGTAGGAGCCAGCCGTTTCCGTCCGGGTCGGAGAAGGAGGCGAAAGAACCGTAGCTCGACCGGGAGGGATGTGGTCCTGGCAGCCGCTGGTCGGCGCCCTTGTGATGGAAGACGCCGCCGGCGTCGTGAAAGACGCCGCTCATCTCGGCGCCGCGGGAGGCAAGAGCCGCGTGCGCCATCTCGATGTCGGTAACGACCAAGTGGAGGCCTTGAGCGGAACCGGGTGAGGCGGCCGTCACATTCGATCCGAAAATCGTGGAGCAAGGCGAGCCTGGAGGGGTCACCTGCACGACGCGAAAACCGTCCTTGCCAGAGACGTCGGCGTCGAGCCTCCAGCCAAGGCCGGTGTAGAAGGACTTGGCGCGATCGACGTCGGACACGGGAATGACGACGACTTCGAGCTTCATGTCGATGTGATCCGCGCGCGCGGATTTGGTTGGGGTGGGTTCTTGGATAGCCATCTCGATCTCCCTGTTAATCGCGGTCACTTTCACCGCGATCGGCACGATGCGCCGTCGCTGTCCCCGATGTCCATTGTCCCAAGGTGTCGATGCGTCGAGCACGTCGGTAACCGATCCATTGGTATCGCCAATACCTTCGAACAATATCCTCGGCAGCCCTGCCGGACGATCCCTTAGACGCATTCCAACCATTCAGTTTCAACGGAGGACGTCATGTCAGCAGGAGTAGAAGCGAGAACCGCACTATCGACGACGCGGCGCGAACTGCTTGCAGTCACAGCCGCGACCGCCGCACTCAGCATTCTCCCCAAGCCCGTCAGGGCGGCGACGGAGGGCGATGCTATCCGCCCCTTCAAGTGCGCAATCCCGCAGGAGGAGGTCGATGAGCTGCGCCGCCGTGTCTGTGCGACACGTTGGCCTGGCAAGGAGACGGTTTCCGACCGTTCGCAAGGCGCGCAGCTTCAAAAGCTAAAGCCGCTCGTGGAGTACTGGGGCAAGGAATACGACTGGCGGCGCGGCGAGAAGAAGCTAAACGCGCATACGCAGTTCATGACTAGGATCGATGGCCTCGACATTCACTTCATTCACGTCAAGTCCAAGCACGCGGACGCCCTGCCGCTGATCATGACGCACGGCTGGCCCGGATCGGTGCTCGAACTCGTCAAGACGATCGGGCCGCTCACCGATCCGGCCGCTCACGGCGGCGCCGCGGAGGACGCCTTCCACGTCGTCATACCGTCGATGCCCGGCTACGGCTTCTCGGAAGTCCCAAGCGAAACCGGATGGGGCCCGGACCGCATCGGGTGGGCGTGGCACGTGCTGATGAAGCGGCTCGGCTACGACCGTTATGTGTCGCAGGGCGGGGACTGGGGCGCTGTCGTATCCGACAAGATGGCGGCGCAGGCACCGGACGGACTGCTCGGCATTCACACGAACATGCCGGCGACCGTTCCGCCCGACATTGCGAAGGCGCTCGCCGATGGCGAACCCGCGCCGGCCGGGCTTTCCGAAGACGAGAAGGCCGCCTACGAGCAGATGAACGCGCTGTACACGAAGGGCGCGGCCTACGCTTTGATGATGGTCACGCGGCCGCAGACGCTGGGCTATGCGTTGACCGATTCACCGGTCGGTCTCGCCGCCTGGTACTACGACAAGTTCGCCGACTGGACCTACAGCGGCGGCGACCCGGAGCAGTCGCTGACTAAGGACGAGATGCTCGACGACATCTCCCTCTACTGGTTCACAGGGACCGCGACGTCAGGTGCGCGGCTCTACTGGGAGAACAACGCCAACAACTTCAACGCCGTCGACATCAAGATTCCGGCTGCGATCACGGTGTTCCCCGGCGAGATCTACCAGGCTCCGAGGAGCTGGGCCGAGAAGGCGTACCACAACCTCATCTACTACAACAAAGTCGACAAGGGCGGCCACTTCGCCGCCTGGGAGCAGCCAGACCTTTTCGCATCGGAGCTTCGGGCGGCGTTCAGAACGCTGCGCTGACGCTTTATCCAAAGCACCGCAATAAAGGAGAAATGACAATGACAAACTTTCCAAGAGGCACTGCACTGATCACCGGTGGATCGTCGGGTATCGGCGCGCTCTACGCCGACAGGCTCGCCCGCCGCGGCTACGACCTGATACTGGTGGCGCGCAGCCAGGATGCGCTCGCCAGGATCAGCAAGGACATCGCAAGTTCGACCGGTCGGAAGATAAAGACCGTCCGGGCGGATCTCGGCCAGCGCGACGACCTCTCGAAGGTCGAAGGAATCCTTCGGAGCGACCCGTCGATCACCATGCTCGTCAACAACGCCGGGGTGGGCGCAGTCGAACCGTTGCTCATGTCCGACGTCGAGGCGATGGAAAAAATGATTGCGATCAACGTGACGGCTCTTACTCGTCTCGTCTATGCCGTCGCGCCGTCCTTCGTCGCACGCGAGCACGGCACGATCGTCAACATGGCTTCCGCATTAGGCATCGCTCCCGAGATCCTCAACGGGGTCTACGGCGCAACGAAGGCGTTCGTCATCGCTCTGACGTTCTCTCTGCAGAAGGAACTCGCAGAAAAAAACATCCGAATCCAGGCCGTACTTCCCGGCGCAGTGGAGACGCCGTTCTGGGAAGCGTCAGGCGGCTCGCTTGACCGTCTTCCGGACCAGATCGTCATGAAGGCGGAAGACGCCGTCGATGCGGCGCTCGCCGGTCTCGACATGGGCGAGCTGATCACCCTTCCGTCGGTTCCCGACATCGCCGACTGGAACGCATATGAGGCGGCTCGCCAGAAGCTGATGCCGAACCTTTCTCGCAACGTTCCCGCCCCGCGCTACCGGACGCCGGCACTGGCGTCTTGAAACCGGTGGGACAACACATAAGAAGAGAAGCAGAGATGTCCGACTGGAATCTTTTGAACGGTTTTCCGCGCGTGCGCCTGGTGAACGGACCGACGCCGATCCAGCGGCTGGATCGTCTGGAGCAAGTCCTCGGCGAGCGTCGACGAGGCGTCTCGATCTGGGCGAAGCGAGACGATCTGATGGAACTGGGGGGCGGGGGCAACAAGCTACGCAAGCTCGAATTCCTGATCGGCCAGGCCCTGTCGGAAGGCTGCGACACTCTCGTCGTAACTGGCGGCGTGCAGTCGAACTTCGCTCGTCTGGCCGCGGCCGCCTGCGCCAGAACCGGAATGGCATGCGAGGTCGTTCTGGCTCAAATGGTGCCCCGCGGGACCGAGATCTACCAGACGAACGGCAACGTCTTGTTGGATCGGCTCTTTGGCGCCCGTGTCCACCTCCTCGGCACGGGCGATGATGCGGGCGCATTCGCCAGGAGCCGCGCGTCGGAAATCGCCGCGGCTGGAAGCAAGGCTTTCGTGGGCACGCTTGGTGGTTCAACGCCGGTCGGAGCTTTAGGCTACATTGACTGCGCACTCGAAGTCGAAGTGCAATCGACCGAAATCGGCGTCGCGTTCGACCAGATGATTGTCCCGAATGGCAGCGGCGGCATGCACGCCGGTCTCGCCGCAGGAGCTGTTTTAGCCGGAAAAGATCCGTCGAGGATCAGAGCGTATACCGTTCTCTCGCCAGCGGAGGCGTGCGTCGCCGCGACGGTGGAAAAAGTCAACGCTGTCTTCGACCTTCTCGGGGAGCAATACCGAATTCGAGGGGAGGAGCTGGCGATAGACGGCGCTCAGCTCGGTAGCGGCTACGGCATGCCGACGTCCGAGATGGTCAAAGCAGTCAATCTCGTCGGCCGCACTGAAGGCCTGCTTCTGGATCCCGTCTACGGAGGGAAGGCCTTTGCCGGCCTGCTGTCCGATATCGAAAACGAAGTCATCGCGCCAGGATCGAACGTCCTGTTCGTCATGACGGGAGGTTCTCCTGGGCTCTATGCCTATGCAGACGCCCTGAGCAGCGACTGATCCTCTCCCCGGAGGGTCATTATCATCAACCCGACATAAAACGAGGAATGCCATGCCCACGAAACCTAAGATCGCCATCATCATCGGCTCCACCCGGCCGACCCGTTTCGCCGACAAGCCCGCACAGTGGATACTGAAGCAGGCTCAGGCTCGCGACGACATCGACGTCGAAATCGTCGATCTGCGCGACCATCCGCTGCCGTTCTTCGACGAGGTCGCGTCGAACGCCTACGCACCAAGCCAGAGTGCGGAAGCCGTTCGTTGGCAGCAGACCGTGGCCCGCTACGACGGGTACATCTTCGTCGTCGCGGAATACAATCGCTCGATCACCGGCGTGCTGAAGAACGCCCTCGACCAGTCATACGTGGAATGGGCACGCAAGCCGTTCACCGCGATCGCCTATGGCACGGCGGGCGGGTCGCGCGCACTCGAGCATCTGCGCGGAATCGGCGTCGAGCTGCAGATGGTTTCCACGCATGCGGCCGTTCATATCGGCGGCAGCGACTTCTTCACCGTCTTCTCGATGGGCGGCAACAAGCCGATCGAAGAGATCGAAGCCAACCTGCTGCCGTCGGCGAAGACTGCGCTGGACGAGCTGGTCTGGTGGGCGAAGGCCACGATGGCTGCGAAGGCTTCAGAGGTGTAACCTCTGCGAGACAAGGAGCGGGGGCGTCAGCGCCCCCCGCTCCAGTTTATCGTCTACACGCGAGCGGCGGAATTGCTATTCTTGAGTGGAGCTGGAAGCAGGTCTGCCGGGAAGTCCTGGTAGGACACCGGGCGCAGGAAACGGTAGATCGCCAATGTGCCTACCGACGTCGATCTTCCGTCCGACGTCGCCGGATAAGGTCCGCCATGGACCATCGCCGGGGAGACCTCGACGCCCGTCCCGAAGCCGTTGACGAGGAGCCGTCCGGCGAGAAGTTCCAACTGCGGGATCATCTTGGAGGCGGCGACGACGTCTTCGGCATCCACGTGTAGCGCGATGGTCAACTGACCTTCCAAGGATTCGACGACCCTGCGCAGATCGTCGTGGTCACTGCAGCGAACGATCAGTCCCGCCGCGCCGAAAACTTCTTCCTGAAGCTCCGGATTGGCGAGAAAGGAAGCCGCCGTCGTCTGGAAAAGCGCGGCCGAGGCCTGATGAGCCGTTCCGTCCTTCCCGACAGAGACCTGCGATACGGATGGTGACGACGCAAGCCTTGCAACGCCCTTTCGATACGCCTCGCAGATGCCGCCTGTCAGCATGGTCTGAGCCGGCGCTTCCGCCAAGGCCGCCGCCGCGCTATCGACGAAGGCGTCGAGGCCCGCACCCTCGATGGCGATGATCAGCCCAGGATTCGTGCAGAATTGACCGGCGCCGAGGATGAGCGAAGCCGCGAACGATCTTCCGATTTCCGCGCCCCGGCTGAATAGTGCGTTCGGATAGAGGATGACGGGGTTGATGCTGCTCATTTCGGCGTAGACGGGTATGGGCTGCTTCCGCTCCGATGCGATCTTCATCAGCGCTGTCCCGCCACGGCGCGAGCCGGTGAAGCCGACGGCGCGAATACGATGGTCGGCGACAAGGGTCTGGCCGACCTCGAATCCTGCGTCGAACAAAAGCGCGAAAGTCCCCGACGGAAGCCCACATGCCGCGACGGCGTCAACGACGGCCTTGCCAACGAGTGCGGAGGTTCCGGGATGGGCGGAATGCGCCTTGACGATCACCGGACATCCTGCTGCGAGGGCAGAGGCGGTGTCGCCGCCAGCGACAGAAAAGGCTAGGGGGAAGTTCGACGCCCCGAACACTGCGACCGGTCCGAGAGCGATGTTGCGGAGCCGAAGGTCGGGCTTCGCCACCGGCTTGCGGTCGGCGTCGGCGGGATCGAAACGCAAGTCCTGGAAAGCACCGTCTCGGACCTCCTTCGCGAAAAGCCTAAGCTGTCCGACCGTCCGGGCACGCTCTCCTTCGATGCGGCCACGCGGCAGTCCCGTCTCGTCGATCGCTCGCAGGACGAGTTCGTCGCCAAGGGCCAGAATTCCTTCCGCTATCGCTTCCAGGAAGCGGGCCCGATCTTCGAGCGACGTCTCCTTGTAGGCCGGGAAGGCGTCCCAGGCCAACGCTGCGGCCTGCTCGACCTGCTCCTTCGTCGCGCCTGCGAAGTTCGGCTCCATGGTGTTGCCGTTCGCAGGATTGGTCGCGAAGAACGCTGAGGCGGCACCGCGCACGTTTGCGCCGCCGATAAGAAGGTCGCCTGAGAGTGTCATCGTGGATCCTTTCGAAATGATGAGCGGGCCGCCTTCCAACAAAATGGGGGAGTGATGCGAGGCGTCCGCGGCTGGCTGTCGAATTCAAATAAGGTTCGGCGAAGCACGTGCCAACCCCCGAAGCGCAAATAGTATTACTTTTCGATGTCAGAAATCCGGCGTGTGGTAGGACGCGCGCCGGATGGCTGTTGGCAACGGCGTCGACCTTACGCCGTCTGGGTGAGAGCGATCGCCGCCACGGTTTCCTTTGTGTCGACGATGGCACTGGCGTAGCTCGGAAGATTGACCGCCAGGGCTGCGTGCATCATTTCCGGCGAGTAGTCGGCGACCGCGTCCTTGACGACCGTGACGTCGTAGCCGAGCTCGACCGCATAGCGGACGGTCGCCTCGATGCAGGTGTGGGCCACCAACCCGATCACGATAACACGCTGTATGCCGTGCCGTTTCAGCTCGAGATCGAGATCGGTGTTGGCGAAGCCGCTTGAGCACCAGTGTTCCGATGCGACGACCTCGCCGGCCACGGGCACGAATTCGGCACGGAACTCACCGCCCCACGTGCCGAACTCGAAGCTCTTGCGGTGCCAGGCCGCACGCTGGATCGGCGCCACGTACTTCCAGTTCTCGTAGTCTCCGGCCCGGTAGCGATGATGCATCGCGAAGAACACCCGGAGCTTAGCTTCGCGGGCGGCGGTCAGCACTTCAAGCATGTGTGGAACGCAGTTGTTCGCCTCCGCGACCTCCTTGATCCGCGGCCAGATCTTGCCACCCTCAGAAATGAAGTCGTTGTAGGGATCGACCACCAGCAGTCCGGTGTTGCTTCGATCGAAGGATAGGTCAGTCATGATGTTCTCCTTCGCCGGATCAGGCCGCCTTCGTCGCGGAGTTCTTCAGGGCTGCGCGTTCAATGCTCGCAGCGAACAGCGGCGTCTCGCCTTTGTTGTGGGCGATGGACATCGGCTGTCGCTGCGTTCGGAAGAGTTCGAACGGGATGCCCTGGCGATCGAGGAAGGCGATCATCTCGTCCGTTGCAAAGGATTGGACGCGGTTGGTGAATTCGCAGCGGTTCGCATCGAGCTTCTTCACACTCAGTTCCCAGGTGACGTGGATGGTGACCCGGCCGTTGGGCGTAAAGACGTCGGAATCGGAGTCGAGGATGAGATGATCCTTTTCGCCGAGTGTCTCATGGTAATGCTGGACCATCAGGCTGCCGCCGATCGTCTCGACGTTGATCGACATCCGCGTGCCGTCGGCCGCGGTGGTGAAGCCTGCCGCGATGTGGGCCGGCGAGCAGCCTTGATATTCTTTTTCAGGAAGATTGAAGCACCACGTCGGGATGTCGATCTTCTCGATCGGCGCATTGATGATGGCCGAAAAGCTTGAATCGACGATCTGGTGTTCGAGACTGTGCATGGGATATCTCCATTGTCGTTGAGTGCGTTGAAGGATGTCCGATGCCCGCGCGCGACCTGCCGCTCGCCACGCGGGCACCGTCTCGGCCTACTGGTCGGCCAGAGTTTGCGTGTAGTGTCCGAGCTTGGCCTCGATGTCCGGATCCTTCTGCAGGCCCATTTCCATCAGCCGTCCGATGTTCTTCTGCGCCGCCGGACGCTGGACCGACGTGATGAAGGCGTCCCAGCCGGCGGCGATCTCGGGATCGCTCGGAAGGCTCGCGAAATCGACCAGCCGCTTGGTGTCCGCAATGGCCTGTCGGTCGAAGCCGGAGATTCGCGTCGCGAGGGCGTCTACGAACGGATCGAGTTTGTCGTCGTCGAAGGAGCGGTTGACGTAGCCGTACTCCTCAGCGAGATCGCCGTTGATGTCGTCGGATCCGAGAAGAACTTCGAGCGCTCGACCGCGCCCCATCAGTCGCGGTAGTCTTGCCATGGGGCCGCCGCCGGGGACGAGGGCAGCGCCAACCTCCCACTGTGAGAGAATTGCCTTCTGACGGCTGGCGAAGCGCATGTCGCTGGCGAGAGCAAGCTCGCTTCCGACGCCGGTCGCGCGGCCGCGGATCAGCGCGATTGAAACGACCGGCGATTTGCTGATGCGAACCAGCATGTCGGGCAGGGGGTGCAAGCCCGTAGGCCCAGAGGGAAGGCTGGTGGATTCGGCGAGGGGCGGCGTAAAGTTGTAGTGGGTGAGGAAGAACCCCGGTACGTCGCTGTCGAAAACGACGACTCTAAGATTGGGATCGCTCTCGATTGCGGCCACCACTTTCTCCAACTGAGGGATCGTCTCCGGTCCGAAGATGTTGAAGGGCGGATTGTCGAAGGTGACACGCCAGTAGGCGGGCGTCCGCTTGTCCACCTTGATCTGCGCATGTTCCTGACCTGCGTGGGCCTTGACGACCGCACCGCGGTCCACCTGTTCGGCGACCTTCGTCTGACCGGATAGGGCGAGCGCCGGAAGCAGCAGTAGCGCCGCGGCGGTAAGGGCTTTCGACGACATCGCGATTGCGCTTGTCCTGGTAGGTTGTCTGACCTTCATGGCTGGCTCCGTTCTTGGGTTTGGGATGCAAACGCTGGCCCGATCTCGAAGACCAGTTCGATCTCGACCGGCATTCCAAGCGGTATGCTGGAAACACCGAGGACGATGCGGGGAGGGAGCCGGGCGGGACCGAACACGTCGAGCAATAGCTCCGACGCTCCATCGGCGACTTTGGGGTGTTCATGGAAATCGGCAGGGCAGGCGATATAGACGCCCAGCTTGGCGACCGATCGAATTCTGTCCAGCGTTCCTAGCTGCGACTGCGCGGCGGCTAGACCACTAAGGCAGGCCGCCCGCGCCGCGTCGTAGCCTTCGGCGACGGACAGCTCGCGGCCGACGAGGCCCGTATAGAGTGGCAAATGTCCGGCGACCGGTAGCATGCCGCTTAGGAAAAGCAGCGAGCCGCTTTGGAACGCTTCGACATACGCGCCGAATGGCGTGGGCGCCTTCGGGAGGCATATCGCCAGTTCCTTGATGCGCGCCTCAGCGCTCGCGACTACCATTTGCCCAGATGTGCGCCGTTGTCGACGTGCAGCACCTCCCCGGTGATGTTTGAGGATTCCGTCAGATAGACGACGCCGTCGACGATCTCCTGAACCGCCGTGATAGTCCCCATCGGCGACAAGGATTCGAGGAAGGACCGCGGGTTTTTCGCATGGAGAGGAGTGTCGACCACCCCCGGAGACAAGGCGTTGACGCGGATGTTGTCCTTGGCGAACTCCAGCGCCAGGCTCTTGGTGACGGCGTTGAGGCCGCCCTTGGTAACCATTGGAAGCGACGCGGTCACGCCGGCAATCGGATGGTCCGTCAGCGACGACGTGATCGTCACGACGCTCCCGCCGGACTTCTGGCGCAGCATTTGTCCGATCGCGCGCTGCGTGAAATGGAGGAATCCCTCGACGTTCGTCGCGCACAGCCGCCGGAAATCGTCGATGGTGTATTCGAGGAACGGTTTGGTGAAGAACACTCCGGCATTGTTCACGAGTGCGTCGATCGAGCCGAACTGCTCAATCGCCGCCGCCGCCGCCCGCTCGGCGGTTTTCGGATCCGCGACGTCGCCGCTGATCAGTTCCAATCGCCCCGCACGGTCGAAAAGCGTGCTCTCGCTGATGTTCCGAGAGGTTCCGACGACGTTCCAGCCCTTGTCCAGGAACGTCTTGACGAGTCCGGCTCCGATCCCTTGCGACGCGCCTGTGATGATAACAGTCTTATGCACCTTCATGCCTGCCTCCGTTGTGGCGACGCGGGTACCCTTCGTCCGCCAGGTGGCGGTCGGTCGCTTTGTTCCTCGTGTGATGCGTTGATCCAGCCATCGGCCGGGAGCTTCCCGGCGGTCGCGCCGTCGTCCGCTCTGCCACGACAATCGCGCCGAAAATCGGGACCCGATATTGTACCAAGGTGTTCCCAATACCTTCGGATTGGGTCGCTCTTCAGGACACCAAGGTCCAATAGACGCGGGTCGTGGCCGGAGGTATCAGCGTTGCAACGTCACGCATGACAAGGAGTCCACATGACCCGCTGGCCGGATCGCCGAATTCTCGACCTGTTTGGAATCGAGCTTCCCATCATCCAGGCGCCGATGGCCGGAGCCACGACGGTCGAAATGGTCGTCGCCGCGGCCAAGGCCGGCGGTCTGGGGTCTCTCCCAAGCGCTCAGTTAAACGTCGAGGGGCTGCGTCAGGCCCTCCATGAGATCCGCGGCGCTACCCACGCGCCTGTGAACGTGAACTTCTTCTCACATGTTTCCCCCGCCGAAGATCTGGCAGCGCAGATGCGATGGAGAGCCCTGCTGGCGCCCTACTTCGTAGACGCAGGACTTGACCCCGCCGCGCCGATCGCCACGGCGGGCCGTGCACCATTCGACTCTTCGTTTTGCGAGGTGGTCGAGGAGTTGAAACCGGAGGTCGTGAGCTTTCATTTCGGGCTGCCCGAAAAATCACTGGTGCAGCGTGTGAAGGCGACAGGCGCGAAGATCATATCGTCCGCCACGACCGTGGCTGAGGCCGTCTGGCTCGAAAAAAACGGCGTCGACGCAGTCATCGCCATGGGTTTCGAGGCCGGCGGACATCGCGGGAATTTTTTGAGCCAGGACATGACGACACAGGTTGGAATCATGGCGCTCCTGCCCCAGGTGGTCGACGCGGTGCGGGTGCCGGTCATCGCCGCCGGCGGGATCGCCGACGGGAGAGGTGTCGCCGCCGCCCTGATGCTCGGAGCTTCCGCCGTCCAGGTCGGGACAGCCTACCTGTTCTGCCCTGAGGCGAGGATTCCCGCAGTTCAGGCAGAGGCGCTGGCTTCGGCCCGAGACGACAGCACCGCGATAACGAACGTTTTTACCGGCCGTCCAGCGAGAGGCATCGTAAACCGTCTGATGCGCGATCTAGGTCCAATCTCAGATGCCGTGCCTGCATTTCCAACTGCCGGAGGAGCTCTCGTTCCCATCAGAGCAAAAGCCGAGGCGGAGTCGAGGAATGATTTTACGAACCTCTGGTCGGGGCAGGCCTCCCGTCTTGCTTTGAAAGTTGGTGCCGAGGAATTGACGCGAGAGCTCTACCAATCCGCGTTGGACGTTATCGCACGCCGCAGTCCTACCTGACGGCATCCCGCAGATCCTTGCGGATCCCGGCAGACAGCCTGCCGCAGACTGACGGTTCACGCAGACCTCGACCAATCTACCTGAAGGGGAGCAGCCGTCGCGCGAATTCGTGGCGACATACTCCAGTCGAACAAAGGACAGCGTCATGTCTAAACACAGCCCCAGCCCATATGGGGTCGTGCTCGCTGGATCGGCGTCCCTCGCCATCGCCATGGGCGTCGGGCGGTTCGCATTCACTCCAATTCTGCCGATGATGCTACACGACGGCGTCCTTGATCTTTCGCGAGCCGGAGGACTCGCGACTGCCAACTACGTCGGCTACCTGGTCGGTGCATTGGCGGCGATGGCAGTACCCAAGAGGTGGGACCATACCTTCGTCATACGCCTGACACTAGTGGCCACGGTTCTGCTTACGGCTCTGATGTCTGCGCCCTACGCCGAGGCCTGGGTCGCTCTTCGGTTCTTGGCGGGCGTCGCTTCGGCGATCGGATTCGTCTTCACCTCCGGTTGGTGTCTCGCCCAGCTTTCGGGAACCGGCAGCTCGATCGGAAGCGCCATATTCACGGGACCCGGCGCAGGCATCGCCGTGTCCGGGCTGGCCGCCAGCGGGATGACCATTCTCGGGCTGTCCGGCCACACCGCCTGGCTGATATTCGCCGCGATCTCCGTCACGATCAGCGGGATCATCTGGAAGACCTTCGGCGAGAGCGCGAAGCCATCCGACGCCTATTCGGTGGGGGCGCCGACGCGCGCCTCCGGCAAGGTGCCGAAATCGGAAATGCCTCTATTTGCGATCGCATACGGGCTGGCCGGCTTCGGCTACATCGTCACGGCGACCTATCTTCCGGTGATCGCGAAGAACAGCATTCCTGGTTCACCCTTGCTCACCGTCTTCTGGCCGTTTTTCGGGGTCGCGGCAGTCGTCGGATCGCTGCTGGCGGCGCGCGTGGAGCATAGCGCCGACGTGCGGCTCCATCTGATTGCCGCATACCTCGTGCAGGCGGTCGGGGTGGGGCTGTCGGTTATCTGGCAGGACGCTTTCGGTCTTGCACTCAGCAGCGTTCTCGTAGGCCTGCCGTTCACTGCGATCAGCTTCTTCGCCATGAACGAAGTTAGGCGGATCAGATCGAGCCACCACGCGCGTTACATGGGACTACTGACGGCGGTGTTCGCGATCGGACAGATCATGGGGCCGCCTGCCGTAGGAGTGATCATGAGGCATGTGGTGAACGTAGACGCCGGGTTCGATCTCGCGCTTGCCGTCGCCAGCATTGCGCTCGTAGTCGGCGCCGCGATCTATGTTGCGATGATCCTGCTGTTTCCAAGCGAGCGGAATGCGAGGACCGTAGGGCGCTCGGTCCGTCCCACTTGAAAATCACGCGCTTCTATCTTCTCCGATGCGATCGTCGCGTATCTCCAAATTTATGCTCGACACCATCGTACAATAGAAGGGTTGGTATCGATTGCGCATGCTGCCCTGACGTAGAGACGGGTAAACCAAGTTGGCCAGTACGAGGAGAGTTACATGCTTTCCAAGTGCGTCAGCCACCTTTGAGGAAGTACGGAGAAAATCAATGGACCGGCATCTCACAGTTAACGGCGGCGAGACGGCGCAGGACGATGGAAGCGCCTTGGATGCTTTGATACGATTCTATCGAGCCTTCAACGCTGGCGATCTCAAAGGGCTGGAACAGGTCTGGCTCGGCGGCTCGGATCCCAGCATGGACAATCCGATCGGCGGCATCCGCCGCGGTTGGGACCAGATCGCCGACGGGTATTCAAAGCTCTTCAAGGGAAAAACGAAGGTCCAGGTGACCTTCCACGACTTCACGAGTCAGGGCGGCGACGAGTGGCATCTGTTCGTCGGCCGCGAACGCGGAGTATGTCAGACGGCGACAGAGACGCTTGATGTCGCCTTCCGGACGACCCGGTGGTTTGTACGCAAGGACGGCGGTTGGCGACAGCTTCACCATCATGGGTCCGTCGAGGATCCGCAGATGCTGGCTGCCTATCAGAAACTGATCTTCGGCTGAAGAGATGGGGCGCCGGCAAACGTCGGCGCTCCGCGCGACGCGCACCCGCTAGTCGCGAAGCTGTTCCCGCACCAAAGGCGCGACGTCGGTTCCCAGCAGCTCGATCGAACGACGCATCGCTTCCGCGTCGAGCGCGGCGGTGCTCATCTGAAAAGTGATTCGAGCAATTCCTCCCAACGTTCTGTTAACATGGGATATCTTGGCAGCCACCGTCTGCGGGCTGCCGACGAGGAATGCGCCAACCGGCCCGCACATATGCTCGAACTGAGCCTGCGTCGGCGGCGGCCAGCCGCGCTCTCTTCCGGCGTCCGTGAACATTTGGAACCAGCCGGGGAAAAACGCTTTCTTTGCGGCCTCGTCGGTCTCTCCGACAAAGCCAAGAGCGTGGACGCCTATCCGCTGGTTTTCAGCGGGATGCCCGGCGACGAGCCATGCTCGACGATAGAGCTCGACAAGGGGCAGAAAGCGCTCGAAGCTCCCTCCGATGATGGCCACCATCAGCGGGAGGCCGAGAGAGCCTGCGCGGACGAAGGATTCGGGCGTGCCGCCAACGCCAAGCCAGATTGGCAATTTGGGCTGATGCGGACGAGGGAAGACACCCTCGCCATTCATCGCAGGACGAAACCGGCCCTGCCACTTAATGTTGGGCTGCTCCCTGATCTTGAGCAGTAGGTCCAGCTTTTCCGCAAACAGCGCATCGTAGTCCCTCAGGTCGAAGCCGAACAGGGGATATGCCTCCACGGAAGAGCCACGACCGACCACGATCTCCGCTCGTCCGCGGGATATCAGGTCCAGCGTTGCGAACTCCTGGAAAAGCCGGACGGGATCGGAGGCGCTAAGGACGGCGACGGCGCTCGTCAGCCTTATCGACTTGGTGCGCGCCGCCGCTGCGGCAAGTATCACGGCGGGCGCGGAATCAAGCGCGTTTTCCCTGTGGTGTTCGCCCATTCCGAAGACGTCCAGACCGACCTGGTCCGCCAGCTCCACCTCGCAAAGTACGCTCTCCATGCGATCGACGGCCGACTGCAGGCGACCCGTGTCAGGGTCGGGCAGGAGCATCGCAAAACTATCGATACCGATTTCCAAAGTTGAATCCTTTCAAGGAGCTCGCACCCGGAGCCACGGCGTTCCGACGCCTGCCCGGCGGAAGCGCTTCCCATCTCAACGACTAGGCGATGCCTCGCCAGTGTGATTTTTCGGATGGAGATTATCGATTTTTTCGATAATTGAGCGCGTCGGGACCCCGGTTGCTCACGCCCAGGAATCGACATCTCTTACCGCCTTGGCGAACGCCTCGGGCGCCTCCTGCGGCAAATTGTGGCCGATCCCGCCCGCGGCGAGACGGTGTTCGTATTTCGCCTTGAACTTTGTGGCGTAGGCGTTGGGATCCGGATGAGGCGCTCCGTTGGCGTCGCCCTCCATCGTGATCGTCGGCACATGGATCTCGGGACCGGCCGCAAGCCTGGTCTCGAATTCGTCGAACCGTTTTTCACCTTCCGTCAGGCCCAGCCGCCAGCGGTAGTTATGAACGACGATCGAGACGTGATCGGGATTGGTAAATGCTTCTGCACTCCGATCGAAGGTCGTGTCGTCGAACTTCCACTGCGGCGAGGCGAGACGCCAGATCAGCTTGGCGAAGTCGTTCGTATATTTTTCATAGCCGTCGCGACCGCGGTCCGTGGCGAAGTAGAACTGATACCACCACTGAACCTCCGCGGCTGGGGGCAGAGGCGCCTTTCCAGCAGCTTGGTTCCCTATGAGATAGCCGCTGACGGATACTAGACCCCTGCATCGTTCTGGCCAGAGCGCTGCGACGATGTCGGCGGTCCGCGCACCCCAGTCGAACCCGGCGACCGTCGCCTTTTCAATCTTCAAGGCGTCCATCAGCTTGATGGCGTCGACAGCAAGCGCCGACTGTTGGCCGTTCCGCATAGTGTCATCGGACAGGAACCTGGTGCTGCCGTATCCGCGCAGATGCGGCACGATCACACGATGACCACGCTCCGCGAGCAAAGGCGCCACCTCGGCGAAGGCGTTGATGTCGTAGGGCCAGCCGTGGAACAGCATAACGGGCGAGCCGTCTTCAGGACCGAGCTCGGCGTATCCGACATTCAGGTCTCCGGCGTCGATACGCTTGTCGGCAACCAGGCCCATACCCTTGTGCCGTACCGGCCTTTTGCTTTGCTCGGCACCTTCGACGCGCCCTGCGAGGATTCCTGCGGCCGTCAGCCCGAGTGCCACTCCGCCAAAGGAGCGGCGTGTCCAGGTCGCGTTGTTTGAGTTGCTCATGGCTGTGTCTCCAAAGATCGCTTGTAGAATGCCTGCCGCACGACAGGCCCTTGCGAGTCCATTTCAGACAGATGGCAGAAATGCGCTACTGTCCAATGGTGTCGGGTCAGCTACGGCTCGTGCTTAAACATGGAGGCGCTGCGGCGCCTCAGAACGCCGAAAGTTCGTTCGCGACGGAGCCTGACGCAGGGCCGAGCCTTGCGGCCATATACAAAAGGTCAGGAAGTGTTCTGGCGTTCATCTTTCTCATGAGCCGGCCACGATGAGCTTTGACGGTGATCTCGCTAATGTTCAACTTGAAGGCCACCTGCTTGTTCAGCAAGCCTTCCACCACGAACTTCATGACTTGCCGTTCTCGCGGTGTCAGCGTGAGAAAATAGGCTTCCAAACGGTTCGCCTCGTTGAACGCACGAATAGATGCGTTTACCTCCTCCGCAATTACGGCGGGATCATCCTGCTTGGGGAGGAAGGTCACCCGGAATCTGGTTGTGGCAACAGACGTGGCCGGACTGCCGCTAGGGGTGACGACGATGATTGGGCAGTGGACGGCGTAAGAACAAATCAATCGCGCTAGATCTGAAACCGGCAGATCGGCCATGCTTGCGTCAACAAGGATGCAGTTGAAGCATCCAGATTGGGCACCGCTGAGCAAGTCGTGCGCTGAGGTGAACCGTTGTAGTTGCCGGCCCATGCCCGAAATATGTAGATGCAAATTGGGATCGAGTTCGGTGCCGTTATCCAATACGGCGACCAAAGCATCGCTGCAGAGTGTTGTCGCCATTGTCGAGAGATCAGTCGGTTTTTTTGTGGGGAACATGCCATTCGTCCTCATCGATCGTGCACGCGACGTGCTGCGGCTGGGAGATTGTTATGAATGCTTCACGCTGCCTCGTAATGAAGGTGCTCCGCGATTTTTAAACCAGCACGCATGCGTTCGCGACTTAAGTGGTGTGAGAGATCCTGAAAAAAGCTGAAGTATTCCCTTACCAGTTGTTGAAGTGCCCTTGGCGCAATCTGCCCCTCTGTGATTTTATCGATGCGGTTGAACCAGATAGATTCGGGTCGCTTTGGGACAGATTGAGATAGGCCTCTTCGAGCACTCCGGATGGGAGCTTGATCTCGAAAAGCGAGAGCTGCGTGCGATGGGCGCTCCGGTACCGCTCGGCAGTCGCGCGTTCGAAATCCTCGAAACACTTGCAGTTTCTTCGGGTAGGATCGTCACGAAAGACGAGCTGATGAAGCGCGTCTGGCCTGGAATGGTCGTCGAGGACAACACCCTCCAGGTTCATATCTCTGCAATAAGGCGTGCGCTTGGAAAGGACCGAGACTTGCTGCGTACCGTGTCCGGTCGCGGATATCGACTACTCGGCGAGTGGACGGAACCCGAAAAGCGGTTTGCCGATCCGACGCTCGCCACGCTCGTGCGGTCGAGCGAACGAGAGGATTTTGTTACTAACATCCCCTCGGCGGCGTCCGAGCTCATCGGCCGTCAGGCTGCAATTTCTCATATCGTGACGCTCATGTCGGCCTATCGAATTGTAACCCTGACGGGACCCGGTGGGATCGGGAAAACCGTACTCGCGTCCGAAGTCGCCCGCCGCCTGCAGCCGACGATCGATGGGGATGCATTCTTTGTGGAGCTGGTTTCCCTCTCGGATCCAAATCTTGTTCCCACTACACTTGCACAGGCTCTCGATCTGCGCCTTCAAGGCGACGACGTCTCTGCCGAGCTCGTTGCGCGGGCAATTGGTAACCGGAAAATGTTGCTTCTAATCGACAACTGCGAACATGTTGTCGATGCCGCTGCCGAGATGGTCGAGGCGATGCTGCGCGCCTGCCCGAACGTTTCGGTTCTCGCAACGAGTCGGGAACTTCTCAGGATCGAGGGGGAGTTTACATATCGTGTTCCCCCGCTTGATGTGCCCGCGAACGAAAAGGTTGGTGATGCGTTAACGCACAGTGCGGTTCAGTTGTTTGTCGCCCGAACGAGGGCGTTGCAGTCCGACTTTACGACGAGCGGGGACAGGGTCTCGATTATCGCGGGTATTTGCCGGCATCTGGATGGAATTCCCCTGGCCATAGAGTTCGCCGCCGCCCGTGCTGCCACGTTGGGGCTTCAACAGATCGCCGGCCGATTGGATGACCGTTTCGTTCTTCTGACCGGCGGACGCCGTACTGCCTTGCCTCGACACCGCACGCTTCGGGCCGCGCTCGATTGGAGCTATGAACTATTGCCCGAAGGAGAGCGTCGCCTTCTGCATAGTCTCTCCGTATATCCCGGAGGGTTTACCTTGGAGGCAGCGATGGCCGCCAGCGGGGAGGACGAGGAAGAGACCGCACTAGGGCTCTCGAACCTCGTCACGAAATCGTTGGTGACCTTCGACGGAACGGAGGCAGCCCCGCGGTGGCGTCTTCTGGAGACGGTGAGGGTCTATTCGCGGGAAAAGCTTGGAGGGGGCACCGACTATCGAATGACGATGAGGCGGACCACGGCCTTCTTCCGTTCGTTATTTCAGCCATTTTCGAGTGAAGACTCGCTGCAGTTGGCAATCGATGGTCTGGGGCCGTATCGCCGAGAGATCGATAATCTCCGAGCCACTTTGACTTGGGCGCTTTCTCCAGAGGGCGATGGAAAGCTCGGAGCAGGCCTCGCCGCAATTGCCTCCGATTTCTGGACCGCGACCTCGCTCGTGTCCGAGTCAGGCGAATGGGCTAAAAAGGCGCTCTCCTGCCTCGAAGGAGAGGAGGGGGGACGTACGGAACTGGTCCTACAGTGCGCCCTGGGCTTCGCGATGATTTATACGCAGGGTATGAGCGAGCAAGGTAGAGCGGTGCTCGCACGCGCCCTAACACTCGCTGAAACGTTGGATGACCAGGACTACCGGCAACGCGTTACTTGCGCCCTCTGGCTTTTTAGCGCTCGATCGGTGGAGTTGGATGATGCGCTTGTTTACGCGCAGGAATACGGGAGAGGCGCTGGCGGAGGCGATGCAAGGTCACGCGCCACGGCAGCTTGGCTGTCGGGCATCCCGCAGACCTATCAGGCTCACCACGTGGAAGCTCATGACCGACTTGATTGGGCGGCGAGGAATTCGCCGCCCAACAATCGTCGTACGGATATGCTCAGGCTCGGGGCGGACATTCGGACGTCCTCAATGGCTCATGACACCGTCAACTTGATCTCGTTGGGTCGATTGGAGGTGGCTTCTCAAGCAGCCGAAGACTCAGTCGATGAAGCCCGTGCAACCAAGCAACCATTCGTATTTTGCGTCGCGTTGGCCTGGGCGTCCGCCTTCGTGTCACTCAGTCTGGACAACGAAGCGCGAGCACGACACTGGGGCGAAGAACTCACTGCACATGCACTGCAGCATGGTCTGAAACCGTTCTACGCAGTTGGCATATGCGTCCGAGGCAGCCTGGCGTCGCGTTCAGGCTCGCCCGCGGAGGGGATCGACGCTCTTCAAGCCGGCATTCGAGACATGCAAGAATCCTCGTATCTACTGTTCTATCCGTTTTTCATGTGTGAACTCGCAGCCGCGTTGCAGGCGGCCGGACGTCTGGACGAGGCGCTCTTGGAGATCGACAGAGCACAGAAATTTTCAGTGGAAAAAAGCTACCGCTGGATAATGCCCGAACTTCTACGAAAGAAAGGCGAGATCATCGCAGCACAAGGTGCGAATGAGAGCTTAGCCGTAGACCTCTTTCGGGAGGCTGGCCTAAGAGCATCCGCTCAAGGCGGTTTGTATTGGGAACTTACAGCGGGCATGAGCTACGCGGAATATCTGGCCAGCCGCGGTGATCTTCGAGCGGCACAAGAAATCCTTCGTCCCGTCTACGAGCGGTTCCGCGAAGGACTGTCTACCCCTCGACTTTTGCAGGCGAAGAGGTTGCTCGGCGCGAAGCAATGAGCTTCGTAGATCTTTGACTGATGCTTCGACGCGGCTTCGAAACTGCACGGCCACGTTGTTGCCCGCTCGTTGACGAAGCCTGGGAATACGAAAGTATTGGCAATACCTATGTGCAACAGCTTCCCTCTCTGCTGGTTGCCATACTGGGCTCCTAGCCAGGCCGTTTGTCGGCGGGTGTCAGGAGAACACTATGTCTCACAGGAACCGCAAGCCGTCGGGCAGTATCTTCCCAGGCGTCGCAATATTATTTGCAATGGCAGCTCTGGTTGGCGCCCTGGTGTCGATACAGCGGCCAGCGGCTCCGATCCGCGTCTGGGTACCTGCCCAGTCCGGTGAATCCCGTTTAGGCGGGGAAAAATCGCTCTCTACGTGCTCACCTGTGTGGGCCGGCTGCAATCCGTCGAATCCTGTATAACCTACAGCATCAAGGGCGCCGATATGATGAAGCTGCATTACAGCATGTGCGGGGCAGTGCTAAGCTCGGAGCACGTGTCCATGATGCGTGGTCTGCTCAAGGAGCATTGCGAGAACCGACAGTACGATAGACAAAGCGCCGAAGCCGAGGATGCGGCGAGGGGCCTTCTTTGGTGGTACCAGAACGGAGTGACCGAGCAAGAGAGGCTCAGGCACCTACTCGCGATCAGCGTGGTTCGCGGGTCTTGAGGCAGACCTGCATGACAAACTTACGCCTCTAGCCGTCTCGGTGTTTGTCAATCTGCGAGTTTCACCCTGACTGGCACTCCCTTGTAGGACGGCGTACCGGACTGGCGATCGAAGTGTCGGAGCGAGATGACGACGTTCATCTCTGGATAGTAGCCCGCGATGGAACCCTTCGGAATGTCGTAGGCTACCGCCGTGAAACCGCTAACGAGATGCTTGTCATCGACCTCGCCAATGAGCCCTCGTACCTCCATGCGATCGCCGTCCTTAAGGCCTCGACCCGCGAGATCTTCCGCATTCATAAAAACCACGTCGCGCCGACCGAATACGCCGCGATAACGATCGTCCAATCCGTAGATAGTGGTGTTATATTGATCGTGACTTCGAATAGTCGTCAGCATCAAGGCGCCTTCGCTCTCGGCGGGCGTATCCTCGGAGAGACCGGGAGACGGGAGGAACTTCGCCTTTCGCTCAGGCGTGTTCCACCGGCGAAATGAAGCAGCGACGTCAAGTCTAAAGCCGCCCGGTTTGCGCACACGAGTATTGAATTCGTGGAAGTCGGGAAACACCTCCTCGATCTTGTCGCGGATGCGGTCGTAGTCCGCTACCATACCCTCCCAGCGGTCACCAAGCGTAGCTCTTGCGATCCCTCCGATGATCGCCGGCTCGGATCGGACAAGTTCGCCAGGTGGGTGAAGAAACCCTCGCGAAGCGTGAACCATGGACATCGAATCCTCGACAGTGACCGCTTGGCGGCCGGATGCCTGGATATCGCGGTCCGTCCGTCCGAGACATGGCAGAACGAGAGTGGTTTTCGCCGTCAGCAGATGGGATCGGTTGAGCTTCGTTGCGATATGGACGGCCAGATCAAGGCTCCGCATGCCCGAAAATGTGGCCCCGGAATCGGACATCGCGACCGCGAGGTTCCCGCCAAGACAGATCAGCGCCTTCGCTCGGCCATCGATGGCGGCCTCCACGGCCTCGATGGCGTTGTGACCTTTGTCGCTCGGCGGGCGAAAACCAAAGGCGCGTTCCATGCCATCGAGAAGCGCTTTGTCGGGGATTTCGGTTATTCCTACCGTCCGATCTCCTTGCACATTGGAGTGGCCTCGGATGGGCGCGATTCCCGCACCCTCTCGACCGATGTTTCCTCGCAGCATCAGGAGGTTCGCGATTTGCTGGACGTTGTACGTGCCCTTGGCGTGCTGTGTGATGCCCATGCCATAACAGACAATTACGTTCCTCGCATTCGCGTAGACGTTGGCCGCGCTCTCGATGGCCTGCCGGGTTAGGCCACTGACAGCGACTATCTCTTGCCAAGTGGTAGCATCGATATCCGCACGTAGGATGTCGAATCCTGAGGTGTGTTGATCGATGAACGGCCAATCAAGTATGCCGGCGCCGCCCGCGGCGAGACTTGCTACGTCTCGTTCGAGCACCGCCTTCATTATACCTTTCAAAACGGCCAGATCCCCGCCGACACGGACTTGATGGTAGGCCGAAGCGATCGGCGTTGAGGACATGGTGACCATCTCGACCGGATCTTGAGGTGCGGCGAACCGCTCAAGCGCGCGCTCCTTCAGGGGGTTGAAGACGATGATTGGAACGCCTCGGCGCGCCGCCTCATGCAATGTCGACATCATGCGCGGATGGTTCGTGCCTGGATTGTGCCCAAAGCTGAAGATCGCGTCCGCATGATCGAAGTCTTCGAGCGTGACGGTTCCCTTGCCAACGCCGATGGATTTCGGAAGCCCCACGCTGGTAGCCTCGTGACACATGTTTGAACAATCGGGAAAATTGTTGGTGCCATAGGCGCGAACAAATAGCTGATAGAGGAACGCTGCTTCGTTCGAGGCACGACCGGAGGTGTAGAACTCGGCCTGGTCCGGATCGTCGAGCTTGTTCAACTCGACTGCGATCAGCGCGAATGCGGCGTCCCACGCGATCTGTTCGAAGTGTTCGGTGCCTGGGTCGTACAGCAACGGCAGAGTCAGGCGGCCGGCGTCTTCGAGCTCATGATCCGCCCACGTCCAGAGCTCGGGCACGCTATGCTGCTTGAAGAACTCCGCGTCGGTCCGCTGGATTCCCACGTAATCGCCTTGGCGCCATTCTCGCAGAATTCGAACGACGACGTGTGCTTGGGGTCGGGCCATGCACAGCCTGGGCAGTCGAATCCCTCCGGCTGGTTGGCCTTTAGTAGAGTTTTGCTGCCTTGCGCGACAATCTGTTGGTGAGCAAGCGTCTTCGCGACGGCCTTAAGCGCGTCCCAGCCGCCGGCCGGGTGGTCGTAACGTTTGATTCCGTCCGGACGTTTGCTCTTCATGATAGTTCCTTCATCGCTGGTGGCATGGTCGGATAGATATTGATCGCCAGATCCCCGCGAACGTGCGCGACGCCTGCCAAGGAAGTGTGACTTCAAAAAAAGGCCGTCTCCGGGCGGGTGGAGACGGCCTTGGCGGACCTTGGCGGATCCGCGCGCTCCGGCAGAGGGGAGGAGTGCTGGAGCGCAGTGCTCTTGAGAGCTTATCGCCCAGGAGGGGTGGGCGATGAGTAAAGCTAACCGGTCCGCGCAGTCCCCATAAGTGCACTTTGGTATTGGGCGTTCGCTGGCCACGGCCACGGTCGTGTATGCTCGAACAGCCTTAGGAAGCGGGCCGCTCTGGCCCGCGTGCTTTTTCGTGCTTGTAAGCAAACCAGCCCGTGGCTTCTCTGTTTCTGACCTTGGTACGAAGGGCCTCTATCGCAAGGTCGAGGTGCCTGCCTCGTTCGTGCAGTTCTCCTGCGGTGCTGAGCGGGGGCTCGGAAGGTTCGGCTACTGTTGTCGTATTTGCCATTTGACTCGCCTGTTCTGGAATGACCGATGGGTTTCGCCGCAGCCTTGGGCGCCTAACGCGACGGATGCTTATGATGATTTCGTCCGCTCGACGGTGCTACGGTACGATGGTGTCGTACATCCCACCCACGGCGTCCTGCTCGCGCCCAGGCCGGCGATACCTAAGTGCAATGGCGGGCGTGGTGCGAGTTTATAAGCTTGGGCCACGTCGCCACCTTAAGGATCCGTCGGCGATCATTTCAAAGGAGCACTGATATGGATAGCGAACTGAGACCATCCAGCAAGGAAGCCCCGCAGACCATCTCGGGTGTTGCGATGACGCTCGAGCTTGCGGTGATCGCCGTCTCCGACGTCGAGCGAAGCAAACGTTTTTACGCAGCACTCGGATGGCGTTTCGATATTGATTTTCAAGGCGACGACTACCGTATCGTGCAGTGCACTCCGCCTGGATCTGGATGCTCCGTGATGTTCGGGCAGAACATAACCACGGCCCCGGCTGGTTCATCGCGGGGATTGCACCTGGTTGTTTCGGATCTACCGGTAGCACGTGCCGATCTCGCATCCCGAGGCGTCGAAACGAGCGAACCATTCCATGACGTTGGCGGGATTTTTCATCATTCCAACGGCGTGGGCATCACGGCTGGACTGAATCCGGAGCGGAAAAGCTACGCATCGTATTTCATTTTTCATGACCCGGATGGAAACGAGTGGACTGTTCAGGAGATCACGACCCGCCTGCCGGGGCGCAAGGGAGATACCGCATTTACTAAGGAGCTAACTAAGGCGGTGTGGGGATAGCGAACTGGTCCACGACCGCCGACGAGCGCGCTAACGATTATGCCGAAAAACGGTTCAGTGACTGCCGCTGCCTAGCAATTCTCCCGATGAGCGAGAGCATCTAAATCAGTAGCACCGACGCCGAGGGCGTAGGGCGGCCCACACAAGGACCGCTGCAATTGAAAGGATGTAATATCATGAGCAATCAGCAGAAGGTCGCCATCATCACCGGTGCATCGCAGGGCATCGGCGAAGGTCTGGTCCGCGCCTATCGCGAGCGGAACTATCGCGTGGTCGCCACATCGCGTTCGATCAAACAGGGTTCTGATGACGGCGTACATGCCGTGGCGGGCGACATCTCCAATTCCGAGACCGCAGAGCGCGTCGTCCGCGAGGCGATTCAACGCTTCGGCCGGATTGACACGTTGGTCAACAACGCGGGCGTGTTCACTGCAAAGCCTTTCGTCGACTTCACTCAGGAAGACTACGACTTGAACTTCGGCGTGAACGTTTCGGGCTTCTTCCACATCACGCAGCGGGCGGCGAGGGAGATGCTCAAGCAGGGCTCCGGCCACATCGTCAGCATCACCACGAGCCTCGTAAACCAGCCGGTGTCGAGCGTCCCCACGGCTCTCGCTTCGCTCACCAAGGGCGGTCTGAACGCCGTCACGAAGGAACTGGCCATCGAGTTCGCCAAGACGGGCGTCCGGGTGAACGCCGTGTCTCCTGGCATCATCAAGACCCCGATGCACGCTCCCGAGACTCACGAGTTCCTCTCCGCTCTCCATCCGGTCGGCCACATGGGCGAGATAGAAGACATCGTCGAGGCCGTGATCTACCTCGAGAGCGCAAGCTTCGTCACTGGAGAGATCCTACACGTCGACGGTGGCCAGAACGCCGGCCGCTGGTAGGCCTCGACCAGGAAGCGGGCACGTGGCGTGGATATGCCGCGCGCCCGACAAGCGAGTGAAAGGAAAGACAATGGAACTTGTACTAGCCGCCGATCCGATGTGCTCTTGGTGCTATGGATTCGGCAAGCAAATGGGACTGCTGCTTGAGCGACGTCCGGACCTATCCTTGAAGATCATTCTCGGTGGACTGCGCGCGGGCGCGACCGACGTTCTCGACGACGCGGGCAAGCAGTTCAGACTGCACCACTGGGGCATGGTCGAGGAAGCCAGCGGCGTGCCGTTCAACCGGGAAGGCCTTCTCGCCAGAAAAGGCTTTGTCTATGACACGGAACCCGTGTGCCGCGCAGTGGTGACCGCCCGCATCCTCAGGCCGGAAGCCGATCTTCTGAGCGTCTTCCGGGCATTCCAGCATGCCTTCTACGTCGACGCGCTCGACACCACGGACGGCGCCGTACTGGCTGAGACCGGATCTCGCGCACTCGCCGAACTCGGTCATCCCGTCAGCTCGGAGGAATTCCTGGCAGAATGGAATAAGCGTAGCACGATCGAAGAAGCCGCAACGGACTTCGCGACGGTGCGAGCAATGGGTGTTTCAAGCTTCCCGACCTTGTTCTTGAACAAGGCTGGAACTCTCGGCAAGGTCGGCGCTGGGTATGCGGATGTCGACGAACTTGAGAAGCACCTCGCTGCAATGGCCGCCTAGCAGATCGACGAAGTCATCGAACAAGGAGAATAGCAAATGCCCATAGTCACCGTGCAAGTAACCCGTGAAGGCACGACCCCAGACCGCGCGTCGGTAACTCCCGAGGAGAAAGCCGCAATCATCGCGGGCGTCAGCCAGGTCATGCTCGACGTCCTCAACAAGCCGCTGGAGTCGACTTACGTGGTGATCGAGGAAGTCGACTTGGACAACTGGGGCTGGGGCGGCCTTCCAACCGTCCAATACCGGAAGAAGAAGGCTGAAGGCAAAGCCTGACCTCACGGTATTCCAGAGGAAGAATATGCACGCCGCCGGTGATCACCGGCGGCGTGTGCGTTTTTCGCCGCCGGCCGGATCCAACTGAACGCAAGGAGCCGAAGCTCTCAGCTCGGCAAACAGGATGCGGAGCATGCTGTGAGCGAAGTGGGTTCATCCCAGCCAGTCGGCGTGCCTGGTGCTGCGGCAAGGAACCGCTATCGCTTCTCCGTGCCGTCGAGGCGTCGGAAATGCCATCGTGCAATAGCCTTGGCCACCTAGCAGGAGGACAGTTCTCAGCGACACTGTTTTCGGCAATTTTGGAGACACCAATGCCCCTCGTCAAAATCCATATCCTGAAAGGTCGTTCGCCACAGGAGGTCGACGTGCTGCTTGATACCATTCACGACGTCGTCGTGGAGACTTTCGGCGTTCCGCGGAGAGACAGATACCAGATCCTTCAAGAGCACGAGGCGTCGAATATTCGCGCGCTTGACACTGGGCTCGACATCACCCGGACCGAGAAGTTCCTACTGCTCGAAATAACCAGCCGCCCGAGGTCTCGAGATGCCAAGGTGGCCTTCTATTCAAGCCTCACGCGTGCGCTCCAGGCTCGCTGCGACGTGGCGCCATCTGACGTGATGGTCTCTCTGCATATCAACTCGGACGAGGACTGGTCGTTCGGCATGGGCAGCGCGCAGTTCCTGACGGGCGAGCTCTGATAGGCACACACCTCTCGGTCTGGTAGGTCCACCAATACCAAGGTATCGGCGATACTAACGTGCACATGCAAATCCGGCTGATCCAAGACATGCTCCCAGTCGTGCAGCCGATCGGCTGCAAATTCAGAAAAGTGGAAGGAGCTTAGGCATGAAGATCCTTATGGTATTCACCTCGCACGACACCCTCGGAAGCACAGGGCGCAAGACTGGTTTTTGGCTGGAGGAGGGCGCCGCACCGTATTACGTCTTCCGCGATGCAGGCGTCGACTTGACACTCGTGTCCCCCAAAGGCGGTCAACCTCCGATCGACCCGAAGAGCGATCTGCCGGAAAATCAGACGCCCGCCATGACGCGGTTCAAGGCCGACGAGGCCGCGCAGAAGGTTTTTGCGAGCACCAAGAAACTAAGCGAAGCCCGTTCCGAAGATTTCGACGCCGTCTTTTATCCCGGTGGCCATGGTCCCATGTGGGATCTCGTGGACAATCCGGAGTCCATCAAGCTGATCGAGTCCTTTTACAACTCCGGCAAGCCGGTGGCGGCAGTCTGCCACGCGCCGGCCGTGCTTCACCGCGTCACCCATAAAGGCGCTCCGATCGTCAAGGGAAAGCGGGTGACGGGTTTTACCAATGGCGAGGAGGAGGAAGTGCAACTGACGAAGGTCGTTCCTTTCCTCGTTGAGGACGAGCTCAAACGTCTCGGCGGTCTCTATGAGAAGAAGGCGAACTGGGAGAGCTTCGCTATCACCGACGGCAGATTGATCACCGGGCAGAACCCGGCATCTTCCACCGCGGGAGCGCAGGCGCTCATCAAGCTTCTCACCAGTTTGAAAGCTGGCGCCGCCGTCGTCGCCTAGACCGATCAACGGCAAGCGAAAAAGAGGCCGGTAGATCGTGCATCTGCGGCCTCTTTTTGTACTCGTGGAGGATCAAGCCGAACAGCCAATTTCAGGTTCCCGAGAAGATGGCGGCTTTCGTTTCGAGAAATGCGAGGCCTCTTCCGTTGCGCCTGTTGATAGCCAGCGCACGGGTTTGGACGCGCTGTGGAATGGGCTGGCCGAGCATCTGAATCGTCTTCACCCTGCTGGGCGCGCAGAGACGTCGCTCTTTCGTGGCCGAAGCGCCGCCTCGAGGATACCAATGTCCTGGGCGACGGTCCCGCCGCTTATTCCGACGCCACCGACGACCACGCCCTCGTAGACAAGGGGCGCGCCTCCTCCCATGGCGCAGAAGCTGTCTTGCGACATCAAATGGAATAGCTCTTTTCCAGGCTGTACGAGATCAAACAGGTCGGATGTTCGTTGCTGTGTGAGTGCGGCGGTGTAAGCCTTGCGGTGGGAGATCAACATCGAGAAGGCAAGTGCGCCATTTATCCTATGCTGCAGTACCGGATTCCCGTGAACGTCGATGACGGTGACGGTTACCGGCACCTTAGCGGTGAACGCTTCCGCCTCCACGCGATCGGAGATGTCCTTTGCAAGAGCAAGCAAGTCCATTGTACGGTTCCTTAGTCAGGTTAAGTGGCGTTGAATGAGAAAGCTTGTGGCGGAGCCGACCGGGCCGTTACCGAACCTTGGTATCGCAGAGACCAAAGTATGCCGCGCCCGCAGGCGGTAAGAGGTCGGCATCGTGATACAGATCGTGCGGCTGCCAATCCCTTTGAGCGCGATCATCTCCAGCTTTCGCGATGCTGCGGTGCAAATCAGTGATGTCGCGAACGGATATCAGGCGCGGCTCGTCACAAGCCGCAACTGTCGGCCAAGGGTCGTCGCATGGAAGGATTTGGGAGCAGACGATGACGCGAAGCCGCAGCAGAGATCGCCATCACGGGTGCGGACGACAGTTCCTGGAAGTTCGTCGCGAAGGGCTTTAGGAGCAAGGCGGCGTCGGCCGGAACGAGCTGATGCCCAAGTGCTGAGGGGAGCCGGTGCCGTGAAGCCTCGCCCTGCACCTCGATACTCGAGACGGTGTATGTCGAGAACTTGGACGAGGTGCGTTCGGTTCTCTCCGAAGTCACGGAAAGTCCGGAAATCCTCCGCGTACCGCTTTCGAAGCTGGAGGCCAGCTATCGAACGCGACTCCAAGAGACCGGGCTTCTCAGCAGTTGCAAAGGCTGGCCTTCTGCTGCCGCCATTCACGCCTCAATCTATCGCTGCATTCCAAGAAAAGTTCGAGCCGAGCAATCTCTGGACCGCGCGGTATCTACCTGAGAAGCGAAAGCGGATGATGCCTGAAATGTTCCGATCTTTGACGGACGCGGGGATCGCGCCCGTCACTCTTAGCTACAATGGAACAACCACCGTCTGGCGCCGCGAGGAACTGGAAAGCCATTTCGGATCGGATCTCGTGCCATGCATGCGATGAAGCGGCCTTTACCCATGCAGACCAATGTCCCCGCGCGTTCGTCGAGTGCAGGCAGGGCGGCGACGTCTGCGATCAGATGCGGGGGATATCGCTTCATCTCATCGGTAACCTGGGCACGGACCATTTGCAGGCTTATACGTTCTATGATTTCGGAGGCGATAGGGAATTGAAGGAGATCCAGGGCAACATGGCGCGGCTCCTTTCCGAGCAGCCCGGTATGGGTATCAGCGTCGTGTGAGAGATGCGGCTTCTCTATAGAGGTGGGTGAACCGTTGCGAATCAACAACTTGGTGGATTCTCTTTAATGTGGGTTCGTCACTTTGAGCGCGGTCTTCCGTCCCATGACACCCTCAATGACGTGATCAATGCGCTCGACGCGGACGTGTTCAAAGCCTGTTTCACCGCGTGGGTGGAGGCGCTCAGGGACAGCGATCCCGAGGTCATCGCCATCGATGGCAAGACGTCGCACCGCAGCCATGCCCGCGTGACATACTGCTGTGCGCGACAGGCGGGCAGGATATGTGGGGACGACGCGTGGCTTCCTATTTCGATTATTGCGGCCTGCCGGTTGTGGCTGCGCTGTACGTCACGAAAATCGCAGACCGTTGAAGCTGGTTTTGCGAAATTAGGAAAGATCGGGGAGAACGCCAATGCCGCACATACTCATTTTTGTTTTCTACGTAGGCACGTCGCCTACGCCGACCGTCACGATTGTTCAGGAGTTCAACACCGCGAAGGCGTGTCAGAATGCCCAGAACCGATTGAGGCTCGACCTGGTGAACAAGTTTCCCGATGGTGAGGATCACGGAGGTTGTTTCGAGAAGAACCTTTGACCTGCCGCATCACCCGTAGTGAAATTGTTCACGGTTGCGCACTGTTTGAGACCTCTAGATATTCTTCGGCGGTGCGCCAGCTTGCAATGTGCATGGGAAAGTCCAGCGCCTTTCTGTAGCTGAACGTTGCAGATCTGGTTCCCAGACTTTTGGCGTCGCAGCGAGGACAGGCGGAAGAAAGCGTGGTCGGTGCTTTCACTCCGGAGCCACTAAGAGTCGGATTCCAAAAGGGGCCAACGATATCGATATCTTGCGAGGCGTCTTGTGAGCATGCGGATGTGGGCGATTGTGATCCACGCTTCTGCTGATGCGACGGTTTTTTCGAAGTCCTTGGCCAACCTGCGGCATCGACCAAGCCATGCGAAGGTCCGCTCGACGACCCAGCGGCGCGGCAGGATTTCAAAACCCTTGGCCTTGTCGGAACGTTTGATGATTTCGAGTGTCCATTTCCCGATTTTCTCAGCCGCTTTTTCAGCTTGTCGCCCGCATGGCCGCCATCGGCGAAGACATGAAGCAGCCATGGCCATCGGTTCCTGATGGATTTCAGGAGATCGGGAGCGCCGTCGCGATCCTGAATATCGGCACTGTGCACCATGAGGCCGACCATCAGCCCGAGTGTATCGACGATGATGTGGCGCTTGCGACCCTTGATCCTCTTGCCAGCATCAAAGCCTCGGATACCACCGCTTTCCAAAAGTACGTGATGCGCATGGACACGTTGGATGGCGCCCAAACAGAAGCGCGCATCGAGTTCAGGGTGTGCGACGAAGCACTGGATATCCTCGAGGTAAGCACAGGCGCAGCTCACTGATCGGCGCCGCGCAAAGCAAATCCGCCGCCAGTGTTGTGCTGACGGCGGATCGGGGTCGTGAGGTGAATTAGGCTGCTTCGGGCTCGATGGCCGTCCCATCCGATGCGTTTCGTCACGTCCAATATTCAAGGATACGGCCACGCTCACCACAACCTGCTCGTAAACGGTGCCTACGAGAATGGTGTGCGCTGGCGGGGCACGGCGCAAACGCCGGCGGAAATCGGCTTGTCGTGAAACAACTTGCGGCAACATTTATGGATAAAGCTGGGCAGTATCTCTCCAAGATCGGAGAACGGCTGATACTGTTGCAATCGACAGGCTTGGCGGCGGTCGCAATGTTAGTGTCTTACGCTTACGGACGTGCAAATTACACGCCTGCTGGAACCCAATGCGCTCCTTATTCGAAGTTCATGCAATTCGACCCATCGACCTGCCATAAGATACCCGCCGTCATTGTCTACCCGGAGCCTTGGCTCGATATGCTCGTTGCCGCGATCGTAGGAACGGTCATCCTTGGCATGATCGCCGCGACAATGGACCGGTCGGTGTTTGTCAGATACCTCTTCTGCGGCTGGCTCACATTCTGCGCTGTCATCGCAGTTTCAGGATATTTCAACTACTCCGGCATGGGTCAGTTTCCTAGCGCCTATTTCGTGGTCTACCCGGCTACGCCCGTCATCGCGTTCGGTGTTGCAGCAGCGTGTGTCGCTTCAATCGCGAACGTTGTGCTCAGGATAAGAGCCAATTTGTGTTTCGGCGTGCAAAAATTGGATGCCGATAAGGGGTGAATTTTGGACGCCGATTGACACCCGGATTACGATCGCATTCTGGGACTTCCAGATCAGCCGTCCAGCGTGACGGAGTTGGGAAATCAGCACGCGGCGGTGGCACGAGACATTCTGTCCGGTAGCAACTCGGCGCCAACCTTTGCAGACGGCGTCTACCTGCATCGGTTGCTCGATGCGGCCCAGATGTCGGTGACGCAGGCAGGCAGGCGGGTCGAGGCTCCTTACGTCCTGCCTGCGAACATCGGTTCCCTGCGCCAGTTTGAGCGCTTCGTCGAGGAAACGGTGAGAGCGATCGCGTCGGTAGTTTGCAGAATTTGGGGGGAAAGCAGGCTGCTACGCACTCGCGTAGCCTCTGCTGGTACGACCGCCTTTCGACTAGAAGTCGTTGAAGCTCGTGTCCCTTTCCTCATCGGCTCCTTAGGCGGAGCCGATGGCAGCTCAGGGACTTCGTCGACTCAATCTAGCCAACGCTAGATCGAAGATCGCGGACGCCAGAAGACTGGTGATTGGATCTGGCTTGAGAGACAGATATGGACATTGGCCGGGATTACGAGACGAATTTGGACATTCCGGAGCAGGAAGTCGGCAAATGCGAGAACGAATATGCACGTCCGTACAAACGACGCAATTAAACGCCCCCGCTGACCTCTGACTTTTTTAAGAGAGCAATTTGCACCGAATTGTGGGCGCCGCGCTATTTCTGAGGAGCCCACGCACCTGCTGCCATAGCCGAGAAAATCGGCAACTGGACGCCTAGCCGATCTGCATCAGAATCGGGAAGGTCTGCTGAAACCAGATGGCCACGTCGCTGACCCATCCGAACAGGAAGGCAAGGCCGGTCAGCACCAGGAAGACACCCATCACCTTTTCCACCGTGCCGAGATGCCGGCGGAAGCGCGACAGGAAGCGCATGAAGGCGCCGGAAAATCCGGCGGCGATCCAGAAGGGGATTGCCAGGCCGAGGGAATAGACGGCAAGCAGCCCGGCGCCGGAGCCGACCGTCTCGCGCGAGGCGGCGACACCGAGGATCGCGCCGAGCACAGGGCCGATGCAAGGCGTCCAGCCGAAGGCGAAGGCAAGGCCCATGACATAGGCCCCCGTCAGCGTCGCCGGCTTGCCGCCGCCTTGGAAACGCGCCTCGCGGGCAAGGACCCCGATGCGGAAGAGGCCGAGGAAATTCAGCCCCATGACGATGATAATCAGCCCGCCGAGCTTCGATAACAGGTCGAGATGCTGGCGAAGCGCCATGCCGATGCCGGAGGCGCCGGCGCCGAGCGCCACGAAGACCGTGGCAAAGCCGAGCGTGAACAGCAGGGCGGAGAACAACACGCCGCGCCGGACATCGGGCGCGACGGCAACCGCACCGCCGCCACGGAACTGCTCGACCGAAATGCCGGCCATATAGCAGAGATAGGGTGGGACGAGGGGAAGCACGCAGGGCGAAAGAAAGGAAAGCGCCCCGGCAATCAGCGCGCTCCACAGGGAAATATCGGCAATCGACACACATTCTCTCCGGCTGCAATCTGCATGATGTTCCTAGCTTTGCGAGGCCGGGATTGCCAATCACCTTTTTGCGCTTTGCTTAGCCTCGAACCGGTAGAGACGGAGAATGGGCGGATAATGGCCCGTAGATTTCCCAGCGATCGGGAGCGACAGGCCGCGGCCATAGAATGCTATTTCAGCGGCAAAAACAGTTCCGCGACCGCCTCATGCTCCGCCACCTCCGGAAAGAAGCTCAGCCGCTGGCAATAGATCGGGAAGTCGCGTGCTTCCTCGCCGCTCACCGGAAGCCAGTCGCGATAAAGATAGAGCGCGGCGGGCTCCAGATTGTCGGTGTTGCCGACGATGCGCAGCACCGCGCAACGTCCGCCGGGGATTTCGCCGGCCTTGACCTGCGCGCCGTTCGGCTCGATCGGTTGGTCGGTCCCGACACAGAGGTCCACGCTGTAATCGGCAGGCGAGGCAGGGCGCCGCTCGGACCGCCAGACATTGAAGGTCGGATTTGTCTTGGGGTGCAGGCCGGCGGCCTGGCGCCAGGCGATGAACCGCTGGATGGTGGCGCCGAGCGTCGCCGGGTCGCCCCGATGCTCGATAATCGCCACCGGTGTCGGAGGCACATTGCGAATCGTCACGTCGTCAGTGGTAAAAGTCTTCTGCATGCGCTTGCTCCTTGCGTTGTCGAGGGGCCCGAAGGCCGCAAGCCACGGCTCCCAGTCGGGAGATTTCCGGAACGACGAAGGCGATTGCCCGAACCGTTGCCGAAAGGCGCGGGCGAAGGCATCAGGTGCATCGTAACCGGCATCCATCGCTATATCGGTGACACTTTGGGCATCCCTGTAGGCCAGCCGGTGCGAAGCGCGCTTCATCCGGGCAAGCTGGATATAACGATACACGGATAGACCGAAGGTCGCCGTGAACTGCCGGTGGAAATGAAACTTCGAGAACGCCGCAACACCGCTCACCGTTTCCAGGTCCAGATCGTCGTCCAGATGCCGATCTATGTAGTCAAGCACCCGCTGCATCCGGTCATGGTAGTTTTGAAGCGCCGCCTTCATCGTTCCGTCCTCCGTGGCAGCATGAGATAAGCGCATGCCGACATGACGCGCTCGACCGATCTTGCGGTTTTGTCATGGGTCGCAGAACCTTGCCAAGGATTTTGGAGATGATGCTCGCATCCGCCGCCGCGCGCCTTTGAGGCTGCAGCCTGGATATGTGCCTTGCCCCCGCAAGATATTTACCTTGGCCCTTGGCCCCGCAAGATGTGCATTGCTCGCGCAAGAAATGTGCCGACTGCCGGAAAAAGCCGAATTTTTCGGTTGACCGCAATGGGTCGCCTGCCTATGTTCCGCCCACTTCCAGCCGGGGTGCTTCACAGCCGCGGAGCGGGAGAGCGTAGCTCAGCTGGTAGAGCAACTGACTTTTAATCAGTAGGTCTCGGGTTCGAACCCCGACGCTCTCACCATTTCTAATCTTCAATATGACTGCCGCTAGCTGAGATCAGCAGTCAAAGGCGTCGCTGCTGTCGCGCACATGCACGTATGGTCTGGAAGGCAATTACAGCCAAACGCAGAATCACGCGACGGTTCAAAAATCAGCTTCGTCACAGGAACCAACTTCCACTGCGGTCCGTTTTCTTCTCACCAACATATAGGAGAAATCGATCATGGATTGGAATCGTGTCGAAGGAAATTGGAAGCAGGCGAAGGGCAAAATCAAGGAGCAGTGGGGCAAACTCACTGACGACGATCTCGACCAGATCGCCGGCAAGCGGGATCAGCTGGAAGGCAAGATCCAGGAGCGCTACGGCATCGAAAAGGACCGTATCAGAAACGATGTCGATGATTGGTATGGCCGCCAGACTTGGTAATTACCTCAACAAAAGCCCGGTGAAAGCCGGGTTTTTGCCGTCGAAGGAGCTGAGGTGCAACCAGCTCCGCGAGGTTCCTTTGGAGCGATCAAGTCGGTCGGATGTTCATGAATATCCCCCAAAAGCCAGGAGAAGTGCGCCGACGGCGATAACGGCCAGAGCTGGCCAGTTCTGGGATATCCCGAGGAACCTGAGGCCTTGGCGCCGTGGTTCCAGCGTGCTGCCGCCTTGCGGCATGTGATGCGGATCGCTCGGTCTTCGACCAAGCGCCGACGAAAACAGAAAAACAAAGCCGCCGATTATGAGAGCGGCACCGATCAGGATTGCCCACATGGTGGCCTCCGCTAGTAACAGGGATTTTGGGTAAACCGGATTCGGACCTGTTCGTTCCGTGAAAGACTGCTGAGCAATCCTGGAGATCCCATGGACAAGACACCGAAAACGGCGATCCGCGGAATGATGTTGTACCTACTCGCTCTTCTCGTCCTGGGCGTTCTGGCCGGCGCCGCCTACACAATCTATGGCCATCCCGCCGATCCGTCTGAGCGACCAGCGGCTGAGACGATTCCGCAAAAAGCCACGGCTCCGCAGTAAAGCACATCACACCAACTATTTATTGATCACCCTTCGAGAAGAAACGGTGACCCGGGAAAGCACTTGCCACATCGGCTTCCCACCCGGTCAGGTCGTGTTGAAGCGCCCGGGTTCCACGGCAAGAAAGCCGCAAGCGGCAAGCAACATCGCTTTGGAAAGCAAGGCAGAAATTCCTGTCGCAAGTCGTTCCAACCAGTAGGGATCTTTATTTATAGGGAGAACAACCTGCGACACGGAATCAGCCTCTGCTGAGCGAAGCCGTTGCGGCATTATGTTACCCAACGCCGATGGCGCATCTAAAGCATGTCGCGCAAAAGTGTGCAGCGGTTTTCCCAGGCAAAGCGCGAAGCGCTTTTACCAACGACATGCGTAAAAACAAAGACCTAAAGCGCGAGGAGCGAATCTGAAAGATCGCGACGCGCTTTAGAGAATTTCAAATACGTCATACTCAACGCCGCCCGGACACCGTCCGCCCTGCGCAACCGCGACGATTTGGTTGAGCCACGCATGCCGTGGCGCGGCCGTCTCGAAATAGGGCGTTGTCCGCAGATAGTATTCGGAGGCGTCGACCGCTTCGCCGCGTGCCAGACGCTCGTCAACGGCCGAGGTGGAGCGCCTGATGCCGCGATAGGTCATCAAGATCAGATCGCCGTCATCGGCGACGAGCAGGAGCCTGGCATCCTGCTGAAACGTGCCGTCTGCACGCGCAAGCAGCAGATCGGAGCCGATCAGCGGCGACACTTCGCCTTTCAGGCGCTCGCCCTCAAAATATCCACCGGAAACGGAAAATATGCGGCGGCCTCCGGCCGGCGTCTGGCCGAGCTCCAGGGCCGGATGAAGTGTCATGAAAAGTCTGAATAAGGGCCGAGATTGCAGGGTCATGTCAGATCGCCTATTGTTGACTTCAACCCTAGCTACAAGCGCGCTGTCCCCAAAACGCGCTTTGCTTGTGAGCATCACAAGAAAAACTCATCAAAAGCGAAGAGATCATGCGGCCGCCGTTGGAGTCCTTGCGAATTCTGGAAGCGTGCGTTTTTGCCGGCAGCTTTGCCCGTGCGGCCGAGCGTTTATGTCTCACCCCAGCGGCAGTCAGCCTGCGTATCCGGTCGTTGGAGACCGAACTTGGTCAGCCGCTGTTCCAGCGTGCCGGGCGCCGCGTTGTCCCGACGGCTGCTGCCGCTGTTCTGGCGGGTCGAATTCGGGCTGCATTGGATGGCATCGCCGGCGCGCTTGATGAGTTCCAGGCGGCCATGCCACCGCTCCGGCTGACGGCGCCTCCGACATTCGCCTCGCGCTGGCTCGCACCGCGGCTGTCCCGCTATCACTCAGTGGGAACATCACCGATCGAGGTCGACGTCTCCGCCGATATTCGCGATCCCAGCGCATTTGACGTCGCCATACGGACGGGGCGTGGCGGATGGGAAGGGCTTGACGAATATCGGCTCGCTCCGGTTGAGGCAACTCCGATGCTGGCGCCCTCACTGCTTGGAACGAGAACCCTGCACGGGCCGGATGAGCTGACGGATTTCGAGCTTTTGCCGCATCCGGATTGGCATGCCTGGTTCCAGGGCGCTCAATGCGAGACGCCGCCGGCTCTGCGGTTTGCGATGGTCGATTATCCCACGCACGAATTGGACGCCAGTGCGGCGGTGGCAGGCGTCGGCGTAGCGCTGTTGTCGCCGTCCATGTTTCGACCGCTTTTGGACAAGGGAGTGCTGATCGCACCCTTCCCATATGTGCTGACCGGGCCGGCCTGGCATTTCGCGTTAATGCGCACCGGCGACTCCCGCCTCGCGCCCAGGCAGCTCTGCGCATGGCTTTGTGAGCGGGCTCACGAGCCAGCCTGATAGGGAACAACCTGCGGCAGGCAAGATCGACAGCAGGCTAGCCCATCAATTTGGCTTCCCGGAAGCAATTGAGCCTCTATATCGCCCTCGGAAGTCGGAACAGAGGAGTTAGCGGACGATGGAGCATGCAGTCGTTATTGCCGGAGGGGGGCCGACCGGCCTGATGCTGGCGGGCGAATTGGCCTTGGCGGGCGTCGATGTCGCGATCATCGAACGCCGGCGGAACCAGGAGATCGTCGGTTCGCGCGCCGGCGGTCTGAGCGCGCGCACGCTCGAGGTTCTCGACCAGCGCGGCATCGTCGAGCGGTTTCTGGCGGAGGGCCAGATCGCCCAGGTCACCGGATTTGCGGTCACGCGGCTGGATATCAGCGATTTTCCGACCCGGCATAATTATGGTCTGGCGCTGCGGCAGAAGCATATTGAGCGCATTCTGGCCGGATGGGTCGGCGAGTTGCCGGTGCCGATCTATCGCGGCCGCGAACTGACGTCCTTTCAGCAGGACGACACCGGCGTCACCATCGAACTCTCCGATGGGGCTTCGTTGAGGGCAGGTTATCTCGTCGGCTGCGATGGCGGCCGCAGTCTGGTTCGCAAGATGGCCGGCATTGAATTTCCAGGATGGGATGCGACGACGAGCAACATTCTCGCCGAGGCCGAGATGGAGGAGGAGCCGCCGCTTGGCGTCCATCGCACCGCGCTCGGCATGCATGCCTTCGGCCGGGAGGAATATGAAATTCGCGACGGCAAGGTCGTCTTTGCCAGCGAAGGTCCGATCAATGTCATGGTGACGGAAAAGAATGCCAGCGCCACGAGCGAACCGACGCTCGGCGATCTCAAAGAAGGCCTGATCGCCGCATGCGGAACGGATTACGGAATCCATGGTCTGACCTGGATTTCCAGGTTCACCGACATGTCGCGGCAGGCGTCGGCCTACCGCAAGGGCCGCGTTCTCCTGGCTGGCGATGCCGCGCATGTGCATTCTCCGGTGGGCGGGCAGGGCCTCAATACCGGTGTGCAGGATGCGGTGAATCTGGGCTGGAAGCTGGCCCAGGTGGTGAAGTGCATATCGCCGGAAAGCTTGCTCGACACCTACCACGCCGAGCGCCATCCAGTGGCCGCCCGCGTGTTGCGGACGACGATGGCACAGGTCGCCTTGCAACGGACCGATGACCGAACCGAAGCCCTGCGGGACGTGGTCTTGGAGCTGCTCGCCATGCAGGAGCCGCGCAAAAGGATCGCCGCCGAAATGTCCGGCCTGGCCATCCACTACGACCTTGGCGACGGGCATCCGCTGCTCGGCCGCCGCATGCCCGACCTCGACCTCACCACGCTCGATGGCCCCTTGCGCGTCTATACGCTGCTCCAAAATGCGCGGCCGATGCTCGTGAATCTCGGCACGCCCGGCAGTCTCGACATCACGCCGTGGTCAGACCGCGTCCAGCTGGTTGACGCCGGCTGTGATGGTGCGTGGGAGCTGCCTGGGCTGGGTGCGGTCTCTGCACCGACTGCAATTTTGATCCGACCCGATGGCTATGTCGCGTGGGTCGGTGAGGGGACGCAGGATGGTCTGCGCGAGGCGATGAACAGCTGGTTCGGAGCGCCAGGCTGAAAATCGCAAGAAGCTAAAGCATGTCGCGCAAAAGTGTGCAGCGGTTTTCCCAGGCAAAGCGCGAAGCGCTTTTGCCGCAACGACATGCGTAAAAACAAAGACCTAAAGCGCGAGGAGCGAATCTGAAAGATCGCGACGCGCTTTAGGCGGCAAGCGAGATCGAGACGCAATCCGATAGCATCTCGGCCTCCGGCATCGGTTTGCCGCGACGCTCCCATGTCCGGCGGCTGATGCCGAAAGCCTCCCAGGGGCGCGCTTGGCTGAAAGAATTGGCGAGATAATCGGCTCTGGGAAGCGCGCCTGCGGCACGGCGTTGCTGCTCTTTCCGGCTTCGGTCCCGCTGCCGCCGCCTTTGTTTTTGAAGTTTTGCTCTTTTCCCTTTCGGCACATCGAAGGCGCCGATCGTGCGGATATCGAGGGCGCAGCGCTCCGAGTAGCTCAAATGCAGAGCGTGGCCGAGCGCGTCGGCCGACAGCGAGGAAAACCGCACCTTCGTTCTCTCGTAGATCACGTCCTCAATGTCGGCTTTCCCAGCCCAAGGCAGCCAGCGTGCCGCCCAGCCGAGAACCACGTCGACAAACGCTTCCTTGAATTCCACGAGGGCGAGGCTGGCGATCACCTCGACATAGATCAATGCGTCATCCGCCTCGGGCACGATGTCGCCATGGCGATGCCTTATCAATTTCTCGATCTCGCGCATCCGGCCGCGGAAGTGGTTCCAGCGGCCGCCCCGCGCGCGGCGCTGCACGGCCTTGTAACCCAGCAGGCAGTCGCCAACTTTGATGGCTGAAACTTCCCGGGCAAACCCATCCGGCTGATCGGATTTTGCAGCCCGCTTCCTGGATTGAGTCGCGTCATCTGCGGCAGTAGGACGATCCATCGATTTCCCTCACGATCGGCTCCGGGAGGCCGAAACGCTTGACTGTAAAGGACGTCGAGGGGGGTGATCCACACATCATTCGGTGGATCGTCAACAAAACGGGCATGAATCCCGGTGCGACCCCGATGCTTCACCATGGTTTTTCGAAGGGCGTGCGAGATTGCTTGTTTGTCGCGAGGAGTTAGTCGCGATCGAATAGCCGCGTTCCGAACTCAGGCGGGCAATTCACGAACCGCCGCCTTCAACCCACCCATCGCGACACGTCGCCAACGCCCGCTGCGGTCCTTTTGTCGGGCAGTAAGCCTAACAGGCTGCTGAAAAACCCACTGGCTTTTGGGCTGGACACATGATTCCATCTTGCAAGTGATTTCGAGGGAATTTGGATGCGCGGCGGGGATGATCGGACGGGGTCGCTGTTTTCGTATGTCGACCTT
>NZ_JABDWD010000028.1:0-64487 GCF_019685115.1 Rhizobium sp. NZLR11
GGCAAACCGAAAATGGTCATCCGCATCGCGCTCGCCCGAAAACTCCTGGTCATTCTCAATGCAAAAGCACGAGATGCGCGAAGAGAATTCGAACATGCAACTTGACAGCCCAGATAGTCGCTCATCCTTGCTGAGGTGCCCGCAGGGCCTCGAAGGACGAGGTCGGCCACCGGCCACGCGCGCGCACTCGGCCTGCAAGCCGGCATCATCGTCGCACTGCGACGACCGAACTGGCGCGATACCTGGACAATTGCACCCGGTTGGATTGATTGCCTCCGAACAGGTAGACGTACTGTCGGCGCTGGTCGATGTGATCGAACAGGCTGACATGGAAGCGTCGGCCGCTTCGGATCACCACCACGTCTCCCCGCCTGGCTGAGCGGAAGAAGACCGGCCTGCCGAAATTTTTCCAGGATATCGCCATATTAGGATTGGGCGGCGGCTGCCGGAAAGATCGCTTGGCGACAAAGGCCAGGAACGCCCCGCACCACGAAACCCTGCGGGGATTGATGCTGAGGAAGGAAATGGAGCGTTCGTGCATGCTCTTGTACTTGGATGCCGTGCCCAGCATGTCCGCCTCACAGGGCACGGCAAGCACCGTGAGGACGATGACGAGAATAACTTTCATAGTTACCCACCATTGTTTGTATAATGTTGAAATTCAGAAATGTGGCAAAGAATAAATCAGGAGCGGCAACGTAGGTGCCAATTATGGCGTGATTTAGAAACAACTAATACTGGCATTTTGGCGGCAAGAATTTGTCCGAAACGAGACCAAAAATCACCCAGTGCAAGCCATCGATCTCGGATGGACACGACCATCGCAAACCCGGCAGAACGCATATTTTGCAGGCAAGTTGGCTAGACATCCGCTATCCGAACGAGGTTCATTCAGAGGCGACGCACCGCACCCCGCAAGTGCTTGAGCGCCAAGATCATTCGCCAGGGAGTTGACGATAGTGTGCGATTTTGGTTGTCACCTATACGAGCTACATTCAAGATAACTATGAATAATACTTTAGATGCGCCAAGTAATACAGTGCACATGGCTCCAATCACCCAGCAAAAGCCGGTAATCACCCCTGCCGGCTACGGACATGAATGCCCCAGGACAACCGACAGCCGCCGCGCGTGTTAACCGTATGGTTGCACCGGTTTGGGCGTCCTGACTGCTCACAAAAAAATCGCACGCCACATCAATTTACTTGCCGTTCTGCAATGCGGCATATGTTTGTGTTCAAGGCCAGGTGGCATGAGCGGGGAACCATGACGTCGACACATGCAGACAGAACGGGTGAAGGTACCGGCCGAAAGGGCTTCGTCGGGTTGGTCGTCGGCGCGATCGGCGTCGTATATGGCGATATCGGCACCAGCCCGCTCTATGCCCTTCGTGAGGCGCTGAGGCCCTTTGCCGCCGATGGCGTCCACGAGGCCGAGGTCGTCGGCCTCATTTCGCTGATGGTCTGGACGCTGACGATCATTGTGACCTTCAAATATGTGCTCTTCCTTCTCAGAGCGGACAATGATGGCGAAGGCGGCACGCTTTCGCTTCTCGCCCTGCTGATGAAGAAGATGGGGCGAAACGTGCCTGTGCTCTTTTTCGCCGGGCTGATTGGAGCGGCTCTGTTCATCGGCGATGCGATGATCACGCCTGCTCTGTCGGTCATGTCGGCGCTCGAAGGCCTGAAGCTCGTCACACCGGCCTTTGCCGAATACGTGCCGCTTGCCTCGGCTGCGATCATGATCGTTCTGTTTGGCGTCCAGTCGCGGGGAACGGCTGCCGTCTCGATGTTTTTCGGGCCGATTACGGTGTTGTGGTTTCTGGCCATGGCGGCGGGCGGTCTGATCCATATCGGTGACGACTGGACAATCCTGGAGGCGCTCAATCCGATCAATGCATTCCTGTTCCTCACCCATGCCGGCACCGTCGGCCTCATCGTGCTCGGTGCCGTCTTTCTGACCGTCACCGGCTGCGAAGCGCTCTATGCCGATCTCGGGCATTTCGGCCGCCGCCCGATCCAGACGGCATGGTTCGTGCTCGTATTTCCGGCATTGCTCCTCAACTATCTTGGCCAAGGCGCGCTGGTTCTCGCCCATCCCGAAACGGCGGCCAATCCGTTCTTTCTAATGTATCCCGATTGGGCCTTGCTGCCGGTGGTTCTGCTTGCGACGATGGCGACGATCATCGCCAGCCAGGCTGTCATCACCGGCGCATTTTCACTGGCCCGCTCGGCGGTTCACCTCGGCTTCCTGCCGCGGTTGCGGATCAAGTTCACATCGGAGACCAACACCGGCCAGATCTACGTGCCGAGCGTCAATCTTCTCCTGCTGATCGGCGTCTTGATGCTGATCTTTTCCTTCCGCGACTCCGAGTCGCTGGCGACGGCCTACGGCATCTCGGTGACCGGAACCATGGTCATCTCGACCATGCTGGTCTTCCAGTTCCTCCGGGCCGTCTGGGGCTACTCCCTCGTGCTCGCCGCCGTCGTGCTGCTGCCGCTCTTCCTCATCGAAGTCCTGTTCCTGGCAGCCAACCTCTTGAAAATCTACGATGGCGGCTGGGTTCCGGTCGCCCTTGCGCTGGCGATCATGATCCTGATGTGGACGTGGACCCGAGGGCAGGCCTATCTGAAGCGGCTGCGTGCCAACAACGAGATCCCGCTCGATTCCTTCATAAGGTCGATCGAACGAAAGTCGGACCATTCGCCGGTCACCGTTCCGGGAACGGCGATTTTCCTGACCAGCGTTCCGGATCGGACGCCGAATGTTCTGCTCCACAATCTCAAGCACAACCACGTGCTCCACCAACAGAACGTCATCCTGAGCGTCTGGACCGAAGACGAACCTTATGTTCCGGACAGCCGCCGCATTAAGATCAGCCAGCTCTCGCCGCGCTTTGTGCGGCTTGATCTCACCTTCGGCTTCATGGACGACCCCGATGTCACCCGAGCGCTCGCCCTCTGCCGGGAGGGAGGGTTCAAGTTCGAGATCATGAAGACCTCCTTCTATCTCGGCCGCCGGAACCTCGTCAGGACGCCGAACACCGGACTGCCCGGCTGGCAGGAGCGCATATTCATGGCGCTGGAAGGCTTGGCGATCGATCCCTCCGACTATTTCAACCTGCCCTCGAACCGTGTCGTCGAGCTCGGTGAACAGGTTGCCATCTAGAGCGTGGCAGCGAAGAGAGCTCCGACAGTTGGCCCGCTTCGCGAGCTCCACGCGTGAGACACTGAACGTCAGGCCTTGGCCGAGATCGCGCTCAGCTCCTCGAGATCGAGATCGCGTTCCAGCTCGTCCAGCGTCTCGTCATCGATGTCGCCGGCGCGGTGGAGACGAATGAGTTCCCGTCGCCCTGTCGCAACCGCTTCGAGAACGACGTCAAAATGAGCATGGAGCAGCGGCACGTAATGCTCGGTTCTCTCGGCGTAGTCGACGATGGCTGTCGCCCTGCGCTGATAGCGCTCCAGCAATTGAGGGTGGATGAGCTTTCCCTCTGCGTCATATGCCAGGTTTTGGACGATCCCGAGCTGCACCTGTGCCATGGCGGCTTCGGCCTGGCTCATTGTCAGGCGCGCTCTTTCCGTCTCCGGCGCCAGCCGCGCCCAAGCAATCACCCGCCCCAATGTCGTGCCCTGCACCAGCACGGTTCCGAGAATGACGGCGAAGGACGTGGCGAGGATGAAGTCACGGCCCGGGAAATCCTCGGGCAGGCTCAGCGCCAAAGCGAGCGTGACCACCCCGCGCACGCCTGCCCAGCTCAGAACGGTCGCCCCGCCTGCTCCGAGCGGCCGGGCACGCGTGAACCCGAGCGCTGCACACGACCTGATGACGAGATCGGAGGCGAAGACCCAGGCGAAACGCGCGACCACGAGTGTCACGAGGATCGCCAGCATCGGCAGTCCCATCGTCGCGATCACAGTGTTAAAGCCGCCGCCGCGTTCGACGACATCCCGGAGCGACAGCCCGATCAGTGTGAAGACCGCCGCCTCCATAAGGAAGATCATCACCGTCCAGAACGAGGTGCCTCGCATGCGCGTCGCCGCTGAAAATACAGTGTGCTGGTGCCAGGAAGCGATCAGGCCCGTGGTAACGGTGGCGATGACGCCGGAAACATGCAGCAGTTCGCCAAACAGATAGGAAATCCAGCCGAGCAACACGGTGGCGGCGATGATAAGATAGTCGTCGCCGAGATGCCGGATAAGTTTGACCCACGCCGCTCCGATCACGATGCCGACCATGGCGCCGCCGAGCGCCAGCACGAAGAAGTTACCAACCGCCTCCCCCGCGCTGAAGGCTCCCGTTGCGGCGGCGGCAACGGCAAAACGGAAGAGAACCAAGCCGCTCGCATCGTTGAGCAGGCTCTCGCCTTCCAGCAGAATCTGAAGGCGCCTTGGCAATCTTACGCGCTCCAGCACGGCGCGCGCTGAAACCGCGTCCGGCGGCGCAACGATCGCGCCCAATGCCGCGCAGGCGGCCCAGGGAAGTGATGGAAAGATAAGATGGACGACAACAGCCACGACGGCGCAGGTGAAGAGTACCGCGCCGACGGCAAGCGAGGCGATCCCGATCATATGGCGCCGCAGCCGCGACAACGCAATTGACCAGGCGCCATCCATCAGCAGCGGCGGCAGGAAGATGACCAGCACCAGCTCGGGATCGACTGATATCGCCGGCAGCCCCGGCACAAAGGCCAGCAAAGCGCCCCCGGTCAGCAGCGCGACGGACGGCGGCAGTCCGAGCCTGTGGGCAGCATAGTGCAGCGCGATGATCGCCAGAAACATCGCGATAACAAGCTCGAATAAGTGGGTTGGTTCCATGTGCCCTGCCCTGGCTCAGCAACGAATGTCGGATGCCTGCTCCAAAGAGTTACAGCGACGTTGCGCATCTGAAAAGACGCGCCGCGCTGTAAAGGTTGCAAGATCGGAAATGGCTGTTTTGGTCCAGATGCGGCCGAAGATAATTTCCGCCTCTGCCATCAGCGGCCGACCAAGGAGGATATCTGGCAAGCCTATAAGACGCAGCGGGAGCTCGTTGATGGCAAGATTGGAGACTTCGGCCCAGGTTGCCATCAATCATTGTCTGGATTTAATTGGAACTTCCTGCGCATCCTCCTTACACGCTGCGTCTTCAAGAAAGGAAGACATATGAAAAGGCGAACCCTCGTGCTTGGAGGTGCGACTATTGTCGCTTCAACCGTGGCTGCGGCAGCCATCTGGCCACGGCGGCATATCACCGTTGCCGCCAGGACATTCGACTGGAAGGGAACGGATTTCCTGAGCGGCGGCACAAAGTCGGTCGCATTGGAAAAGTTGCCTGCGCCGCTCTTCCGCAGCCGTCCGAATTGCATCGTGACCACCGCCCAGACCCTTGGCCCCTGCCACGTCAACAATATTCCGGCCCGTCAGGACGTCTCGGAAGGAAAGGCGGGGCTGCCGTTGCGGCTGGCCGTGCGCATCGTCCATGCCGCCGATTGCCGCCCGGTCGAAAATGCCGATATCGAGATCTGGCATACCGATCATCGCGGCGTCTATTCCGGCCGCGAGGCGGCCGACATGTGTACGCTCGGCGACGCCGAGGCGGTCGGCGGGCTCGCCTTTCGCGGGCGCCAACTGACGGATGCTGAGGGGCAGGCAAGCTTCCTGACGGCCTATCCCGGATGGTACAAGGGCCGCACGCCGCATGTTCACTGCCGCATCCTGGTCGAAGGCAAGGAGCTTCTCGTCAGCCAAATCTATTTCGACGATACGCTGAGCGACATCATTTATGGCGAACATCCGGACTATCTTGGACGCCCTCCCCGCGATACCCGCACTGAAGCCGACGGCCTTATCCCAGAGGATGCCGCCGATCACATGTTCGATTTCGAGAAGCTCGACGGCGGCGTGCTTTCCGCCACCATCACGATCGGCCTCTCCTCCTGAGCGGACAACCCAGGGAGAAAGCCGCCAATCGCCAGCGGTTGACCAAGTGCCTTTCCAATTCTGGCGCGCAATGCCGGGCTCAGCGGAAGACACGCGGCGCTAATCTAATTCCGCATCCGGCATGAAACCAGATGCAGCATTCCTTCGTACTAACTCTCGACAGCAGAATACAGGCAGCGAGGGTCGATGGCATGGTCAGGAATGAAGGTGTAGCACACATCACCCGGCAGGTCGCCGAACAGGGGCTGGCCAGGCTGATGATGAGGCTGCCCGCGACGAGGGCAACGATCCGAGCGGCCGCGGCGAGCCAGCCCCATCTTTACGAACTGTGCGGAGCCTATGGCGAGGCCTGCGCCGTCCTCGATCGCATGCGCAAGGATATGTCGGCCGATCCGGCGATCATTACCGAATACGAGATCATCTGCGCGGAAATCGAAATCGACGTCACCGGGATCCTGCTCGGCGACTGATGAGTTTGCCGCCGGCATCCCCCGTCACGTCAGCACGCCATCCACATGGATGGAAATGCTCAGCGTATCCGTGTCGAAATGATGCGCGACCCCATCGGAGATCTTATAGAGGAAAGTCTCGCTCACGTTTCCGCTAAGCCCGGCAAGCTTCGTCGTGTCGAGCGTGTAGCTATAGTCGCCGTGATCGTCGACATGGATGCTGCCGTATTGGCCGGTCAGCGTCAGGCCATCCTTGCCGACGACCTCGCCCCCGAAGCGGCGAAGCAGCAGGGTCCCATTGGCCGAGCTGTCGTTTTCAAGGAGATTGCCATGATGGGCGCCATCCGTGTCGGCTGAGATTTTCAGGCTGTCATGGGTTGCGACAATCGCCGGGGCCGCGTCCACGTGCGTCGTATCTGCCGCAGTGAGACTATCGTGAGCGAAAAGCGTCGCCTGGGCCTCGTCGAGCGTCGTGTTGTTGCTGACCGGAAAGGTGTTCGCCGCGATGATTGCCGGCGATATGCTGTAGGGCGTAACGTCGCTTGCGATGACATTATCGTGGAAGGCGCCGGATGCAGGTCTGTCGACCTTCAGCGCTGCCTGCGACAGGTCGTCGAAGACGTTGTTATGGATATCGATATCTTCACGAATATAACTGGTGGTGCCGGCAGCGCTGACCGCCACGCCCCATACGCCGTCATGGATATAATTGCCCGAGATATCATAATCCCGCGTATCGCCCTGGTCGCCGAGACCGATGGCGTAGGACCAGCTGTAACCGCCATATCCTGAAATGTCGTTGTCATGGATGGCAATATTCGTGCCCGCCTGAGCGCTCACCCCGAAGCCGCCGCCAACCAGCGTGTTATCCTCGATTAGGGCATTCACAGGCCTGATGAGCGCCAGCAGGCCCTTTGTGCTGATGGCACCCGTCTGGTCGAGAACATTGCCGCTGATCAGGATGTTGCTGCTGTCGTTCATCTGCACGGCGTCTGCCGCAGTTCCATGGGCGTTGGTGACGGTATTGTTGATGAGGGTGACGCCGTTGATCTTCTCGATCCAGATGCCGTCGCCGTTCACGTCGTTGATCGTGCTGTTTTCGATGGTGATGTTCGAGCCGGTTCGGAAGGTGACGGAACCGGCCTTGCCTGCCAAGCCGGTGTGATCGACCTCGACATTGCGCACCGTCCAGTTCGAAACACTGCCGCCATAGATGGCTGCACCGCCGGTATCCGAAATCTTGATGTTCTCGATGACGATATTGGAGGCATAGAGGCTGTGAATGCCGTCGCCGGGACTGTGGATGACGGGCGCATCGCCGACCCCGTAGCTGCCGATGGTGATCGGGGCGCTGACGGTGCCGGAATATTTGAGGTCGAGCTGGTCGTTGTACACGCTACCGGCAGCGAGCAGCACACTGTCGCCGGGCTGTAGCTTCAGATTTTCCACCGCCCAGAAGGACGCAAAAGGCGTGTCCTCGCTCGTTCCGCTGTTGCTATTGGCCCCTGTTGCCGAGTTCACATAATAGACTGTCATATCGCCTTGTTCTCGCATTGTCGCGCAGCCCTCTGGATGAGCGGCGACGAGTGGATCGGATGCGGTCGGGGCGAAAGGCTGGAGGGCCTTCTATGCCATACGGCGATAGACAGGCCTTTGGCCTGCCTTGCTCCCGAGAAGCCTGGCGGTGGCTGCATCCTCAATAATACAACTTAAACGTAAACAATATATAAAATAACGACCGAAAGGTGAATGAACGGTAACCTACCTTTTATTGACGGTCAGGCGAGGTACCCAGCAGACCAGTTCTCTTCGGTGGTCGCCCTCGTCCTCGGAGCCCAGGCCCCATCAGGATGAGGCCGAAGAGAAGGTGTGGCTTACCAATCGGTGCACCATTTAGAAGGCACACCGGTCAGCCCTCATGCTTGAGGCACGTAGCCAGCGGGGCGAAGCTTCGAAGGACGAGGGCGGGGTGGCTGAGCGCCCCTAACTCCATCTGAAATATTCGATAGCACTGGGGGTGGCCGCCCTCGCCCTGCGAGGCCCCTTCGGGGCACGTCAGGGTGAGGGCGGCGAGAGGCCGTCCCCTACCCTCAGCTCAGCAAGCCATCCGTATGGATGAAGACAGTCAGCGTATCCGCGTCGCTATGATGCGAGGTTCCATCGTCGACACCATAACTGAAGGACTCGCTCACATGTCCGCTATGGTCGGGGAGCTTCGTGTCATCGAGCGTGTAGGCATAGTTGCCCTCTCTGTCCACGTGGATGGAACCATAGTCCCCGGTCAGAGTCAGTCCGTGCTTGCCCACGCTTTCGTCTCCGAAGCGGCGAAGCACCAGGGTGCCGTTGTCCGAACTGTCGTTTTCGAGAAGATTGCCATGATGGGCGGCGCCCGTATCGGTCAGGATCTTCAGGTTATCATGAACAGCGGCAATCGCCGGATCCGCGGCCGCGTCCGTCACTGCGGCAGCCTTGGTATTCGTGCTTGCAAGCGCCGTCTCGACATTTGCGACCGTATGGTTGTTACTGACGGAAAAGGTGTGCGCGTCAACGACGGCGGGCGACAGGCTGGTGGCATTGACCCCGCTCTCGATGGTATTGTTGTAGAACGTGCCCGATGCCGGCCGGTCTACTTTCAGCGCTGACTGCGTGAGGTCGTCGAAGACATTGTCGTGGACCTTGATATTCGTGAGGGTATAGCTGGTGCCGATGGCGCCGCTGACGGCCACTCCCCAGGCGCCGTCGTGAATATGGTTGCCCGATATGTCGTAATCTCGCGCACTACCCTGATCGCCGAGACCAACGGCGAAAGACCAGCTGTAACCGTGAAATCCGGATATGTCGTTGTCGCGGATGGCGACATTCTTGCCCGCGGGCGCACTGATGCCGAAGCCACCCCCGGTGAGCGTATTATTCTCGACCACCGCATCCGTGGCCCGCACCAGCGCGATCACCCCCTTCGGGCTGCTGGCATCAGTCTGGTCGAGATGATTGCCCTTGATCAGAATATTGCTGCTGTCGTTGACCTGCACGGCATCGGCCGTCGAGCCATTGGCGCTGGTGACGGTATTGTTGAGAAGTTTGACGCCGCTGACCTTTTCGATCCAGAAGCCGTCGCCTTTGACATCCGATATCTTGCTGTCTTCGATCGTGACGTTCTTGCTGTTCCTGAAGGTGACGGCACCGGCGTTTTCCGACATTCCCGACTTGGCGATCTCGACATTGCGGACCGTCCAGTTCGTGACATCGCCGCCATAAATGGCCGCACCGCCCGTGTTCGATATCTTAAGGTTCTCGATGACAATGTTCGACGCATAAAGACTGTGGATACCGTCACCGCCGCTATGGATGACAGGTGCGTCCCCCGTCCCGTAACTGCCGATCTTGATCGGCGCGCTCGCGCTGCCGGAATTTTTGATATCGAACTGCTCATTGAACACGCTGCCCTTGGCGAGAAGCACGCTGTCGCCGGCTTTCAGCGTCAAAGATTCCACTTTGGATAAAGTCGCAAAAGCTGATTTCTCGCTCGTTCCGCTGTTCTGATTGGAGCCGATTGCTGAATTCACATAATAGGTTGTCATATCGCCGTGTTGCCTTGTTGGTCGGATCGCTATGAGCCGCGAGAATCGAATCGGTATCGGTCGATCCGACGCAGCGGGGGCAACCGGCCACGGCAAGAAGGCGACAAGATGTTGTCAATGCGGCAGCGAGAAGGTTCGCGGGCCTTCTTCCACAGGCAAACACCCCAGTCGACTAAGATATTGGAAAGATGCAACTTATCCGAAAAATATCCGGCGCGGTAATTGCATGAACCGACGGCGTCGCACGGTTCTGTGATGACTGGGCCGCAAAGCGCGCCGACCGAGGGCGGGTGACAATCACGGCGCCTCCTACCCCCTCGCCCGCAACGCCGAACTCAGCGGCAGCCGGGCAGCCGCCAGCGCCGGCAAGGCGCCGCCGAGGATGCCGATCGCAAGCCCCAGCACGCCGGCAGTCAGGATCACATCAAACGTCACATCGAGTTGGAACGCCATTTTGGTGTTGTTGGCGCCCATTGTGCTCGCCTGCCAGCCGTTAAAGGCAAGGCGGGAGGCGAGGATGCCGAAACCCGCGCCAGCCACGGAAAGTAGCCCCGCCTCGAACCAGGTGGCGGCGAAGGCCGGCAGGCTGGAAAACCCGAGCAGGCGCAGCGTGGCGATCTCGACGCCGCGGTCGGAGACCGAGTTCATCATCGTGTTCAAAGCGCCCGCCGTCGCGCCGATCGCCATCAGCAGCGCGATTGGCCAGCCAAACAAGCGGATCAGCCTCTCGGTCCGCTCGGCCTGCGCGGCATAGAGATCGGCCTCCGGGATGGCGGTGAGCGGCGTGCCCGGTATATCAGATAGGCGCTGGCGCAGCGTCGCCAACGCTGTTGCGGAGTCGACGCCGGCAAGCTTCACGCGCAGGCTCTGCACCTGCCCCTGTCGGTCGAAGGCCGATTGCACCGCGTCCAGATCCGCCCAGATTTCGGATTCGAAGGCGCTGCCGCCGGCGGTGAATTGGCCGGCGACGGTCCAGTCGACCGCGCCGAACCGTACCGTCTGGCCGACGCCAAAGCCGGGGAAAGCCTCTGCGATGCCGGCGCCGACGACGATCTCGCGCGCGCCTGATACAAACAGCCGCCCTTGCGAAAGCCGGGCGCGGCCCCGGAGATCGATCCCGGCCCGGTCCATGCCCCGCAGCGACAGCGTCTGCTCGGCACCGTCGCTCCCCTTTACATCGATCGGCACGATGGTCTCGCGCGACAGCGCCAGCCCGCCGGCGCCATCGCGCGCAATCCCGGTATCGCCGCTCATGGCAGTCAGGCTGCGGATCGCATCGGCCGGCACGTCCGAGCCGGTCTCCTGATTGGTGCCGCCGCCGAGGATGATGGCGATATCGGGCGAGCCGGCGCCGGCAAGAGCGGCCTCGAAGCCGCGCGCCATCGCCAGAAAGCCTGACAAAACAGCGACCACGAGGGCGACCGACAGCACCATCGACAGCGAAATCCACAGCCGCCGCGGCAGGCTTCCGAGGTTGACTCTGATCATGAGAAAGGTCTGCTTGAGCGCTGATGACATTGGATTATCTCGTTCTGAAGGCGTTGACGATTGGCAGGCGCATGGCGTTCAGGGCCGGCAACAGCCCGGTCAGCAAGCCAAGCCCCACAATGATCGCGGCGGACTTGAGCAGTACCTCAAAGCTGAAGACGAGGCCGAATTCCGGCCCGATGGAGAAAGTTGCGAGCTTGGCGAGGAGGAGCCCACCGGCGCCACCGACGGCGAAGATGAACAGCGTCTCGCCGAGAATGAGCGCCATGATCGCCCCGCGAGAAAAGCCGAGCACCTTCATCACGCCGATCTCGAAGCGGCGCTCCCTGATGGCGAAGAGCATGGTGTTGACCGATATCATCAGGATCGTCACGAAGGCGGCGCCGACGACGAGGCTGACGATCAGCCCGACATCGGCAAACTGCCGCAGAAAGGCCTCGAGGAACTGCTTTTCCGATTGCGTCCGGGTCTGCGCCGCCGAATTGGTAAAGAGCGCATCGATGCGCGCCGCCAGCGGGCCTGAGGCGACACCTTCGCGCGGGCGCACCACGAAGGCGTCGACCGTATCCTTGTCGCGCGCGCGGGCGGCATTGACCATGTCGTAGCGGGCGAGCATGAAATAGGTGTCGGTTCCGGCATCGGAACCCTCGAAGATGCCTGATATGGTGAAGCTCCAGTTCCGGCTGCCGTCGGCCTTCATGATCTGGCTGGTGACGCCGATGCGCTGGCCGACCGACCAGCCCTGCGCCTCAGCCAATGCCCTGCCGACGAGCACCCGGTCGCGACCCTCTTCCAGCGCCGCGATCAGCTCTGGCGTCAACCCGAGTTCGGCGCCATTGGCGGCGGCAATCGCCTGCGGATCGACCGCGCTGACGGCCACGACATTCTTCTCGACCTCGACGAAGCCTCGCATGCGCGCCGTATAGGCGACGGCCGCGACATCACCCTCCGCGGCGATTCGGTTGAGATAAGCAAAAGGCAGCGGCAGCCCCCGGCCTGATTTGTTGAAGACGCCGAGCAGATTGTCGCTGGCGCCGGCCGCGCTCTGGCTGCCGGTGACGAAACTCGCCGTCAGCCCGTAGATCAGGAAGGCGATGCCGACCGAAAACATCAGCAAAACGGCGCGTAGCCGTTTGCGCCAGGCATTGCGCCGCATGAGCTCGACGAAGGTCATCGGCTTTCCCCCTCGACGAATTCGCCCTTGTTGAGATGCAGCGTGCGCCGGGCAAAGGCGGCGGCCTCGGGATCATGCGTGACCATGATGATGGTCTTCTGAAGCTCGCGATTGAGGAAGCCCAGCATCTCCAGGATATCATTGGCCGATTTCCGGTCGAGATCGCCGGTCGGCTCGTCGCAGAGAATGAGATCGGGATCGGAGACGATGGCGCGCGCAATGCCGACGCGCTGCTGCTGCCCGCCCGACATGCTCGACGGAAATTGCCGCTGCCGCCCGGTAAGCCCGACAAGATCCATGACCGTATCGACGCGCGCGCGCCGCTCCTTGCGCCCCAGCGGCTTAAGCAGCAGCGGCAGCTCGATATTCTCCGCCGCATTCAGCATCGGCAGCAGATTGTAGAATTGGAAGACGATGCCCATGCTGTGCGCCCGCCAGGCGGCTCTCGCCGCCTCGCCCATCTGCTCGAGATGGCTGCGCCCGATCCGGATCTCACCGGCGTCAGCGCTGTCGATGCCGCCAAGCATATTCAGCAACGTCGATTTCCCCGAACCCGACGGCCCCATCACCGCGACGAAATCGCCGCGCGGAATGGAAAGGTCGAGCCCCGAGAAGACCGGTATGGTCTCCGCCCCGATCCGGAACGCCTTCCTGACGCCGGCAAGCGTAATATAGGGATCTTGAATGTCGGTCATACTCTGCTCCTTGGTGGTTCGTTGATCCGTGGCCGGGAACCGGTGGCCGCCCTCGTCCTTCGAGGCCCCCCTGTGGGGCACCTCAGGATGAGGTCGGAGAGACGTCGCGGTTTGCGGCGCCGGAAGCCAAACCGCACGGCACACGATCAGCCCGCCGCCACGCGGCACACTTTCCAGCCACACGGCACAACAACCAGCCCTCATTCTGAGGTGCGCAGGCCAAAGGCCGGAGCCTCGAAGGACGAGGGCGGATGATGGGCACCAGCGGCCGACGCACCCACACCCGCGGCATCACCCACCACCAGCCGGATGCGCGCAGCCATGGCGGGCCGCATGCCTGGCGGCGGAGACGCCAGCGACAGGCGCAGCGTCACCGTCCCCTTCTCCCGCGAAATGACAGGCGCGATCTTCGACACCTCGACCGCAAAGGGCTGGCCGGGAAAGCCGTCGAGCACTGCCTCGCCTGACAAGCCCGGCCGCATCAGCGCGATATTGACTTCGGCCACATCGGCATCGATGACCAGGCTCGCCGTATCGGTAATGACGAGCAGGCTTTCATCCTCCCGCACGCTGTCCTCGCGTGACAGCACCGTGTCGCCGACATGCGCGTCGAGCCGAGTGACGGTGCCGGAGATCGGCGCACACACGGTCAACGCCTCCACCTGCTCATGCGCCTTGTCGATCTCGAGCTGCGCCTTTTTGACATCCTGCCTTGCCTGCAGGGCAGCGTTCTCGGCCCTGTCGACAGCCGTCCCCGCCTCCTCCAGCGCCTGCGCCGACATGGCATCGCGCCCGGCAAGCCGCTCGGCGCGTGCAAGCGACGACTGCGCCTGCACAAGTTCGATATTCCTGGCATCAAGTGCCAAAGCCGCCGCCCGGCCGGTAATCTCCACGCCCCGAAGCGCAAACTGGGCGCCTGCATCGTCAAGCCGCACCAGCACCTGCCCCGCGACGACGCTATCGCCCGCCTCCACCCCGACCGCGACAATCCGGCCCTCATATTTGGAAAAGACGGTGGTGATAACGAGTGCGGTGACATAACCGGAGCCGGTGATTTCCCGGGTCGAAGCAGTCGTGCCCTTCGCTCCATCCTCGATCGGAGTCCGTACCCCCTCAACGGCGGCACCGCGCCTGGCTGGCGCCTCCACCCCATCGGTGGATATCCCAAGGTCGCTGCCCGAAAACCCCGCAAGCGCGGTCTCGATGCGCTGCAGCGCCTCGGATCCATTGAAAAGAACCGTCGCCAGCGATGCCGCCGCCGCGATGACGAGCATTGCGCCGGGGGTCGCGCGCCGCCGGGCATGAGACTTCGGCGGCTCTGTCTCGAAGGCCGCGGGCTCGATCGAAAGCGATCTGAGCTTGGCGGCAAGGTCTCGGTCATGTTCGGATGTGGTGTTCATGCCGGCAAACATCGCCGACCCGGCAGAAATCGCGACCTGGAACACGATCCAGGGAGTCCTCGATCGCGATTGTGTACGTGGGAGTGGCCGGCCTCGTCCTTCGCGGCCCCTGCGGGGCGCCTCAGGATGAGGGCGGAGAGAGGTCGCGGTCGGCTCACCGGCAGCCGCCATCGCTTCCCTAGAGGCGGCCTGGAACTCGTCGGCTCAGGCTGAACATCCTCTCACCCCTTCCGCTGCCGCCATGCCAGCGGCGTCATATCAGTCACCCGGCGGAATTCGCGGTTGAAATTGGATTTGGTCTGGAAGCCGACCTCGAACATTACCTCGGTCACCGGTTTCTCGGTGGCGGCGAGCAGCCGGCAGGCCTCGCCGATCCTGTAGTCGTTGACATATTGCGAGACGTTCTTGTCCATTGCCCGGTTGATCGCCGCCGAAATCTGCCGCGCCGGGATGCCGGCCTTGCGGGCCAGCCGGTCGAGATTGAGATTGGCGTCGCGATAGAGTTTCCTTGCCTCCATCAGCGCATCGACCGCAGCGATCGTCTCCTTATCCTCGCTCGTCTCCGGCCGCAGGGCTGTCTCCACCGTCTCGGCAGGCGCCCGGCTTCGGCTGGCGACGGCGGCCGCGATACCGAGGATGACGAGGACGGCGAGATTTCCTATACTGATCAGCGTCAGCGCGCGCTCGCTGTGTGCCGAGGTAAGGTCGAGGAAGACGAAGGTATCGACCGCGGCCGAGAGACACAGGGCGGCGGCCGTAAAGATGATCGCCCGATAGGCCGGCACCGCCCCTTCGAAGGGCGCCAGCCGCAGCGCATCTGCGCCAGGGCGCATCAGAAGCAGGATGACCAGGGCATAACCGACGAAAACAAGCACCAGCGCGATATCGATCGCATCCCGCCAGAAAGCCGTCAGAAGCAGGATAACGACGGCGGGCACGGCATGCAGCGCAATCCGCACCGGCAGCGGCCGCCGGCTCGTCCGGACCAGCCGGGAAACCCCGGCATAGGCGAGCGGCGGCACTATCGCCGCGATCACCGGCGCGACCATCCCCACCGTCTGCACCCCATAGCCCCAGCGCAAGCCGGAGAGCACGGATTGCAGCGCGGCGAGCAGGATAAGCGCCAGAAACGGCCGGTTCGGCGCAGCCTCCTCGTCCTGCCTGAGGACGGTAACGAAGAGGACAAGCAGCAGAAGGGCAACGGCGAAGGGAAGCGGAATAAACAGCATGGCCTGATAGGATCGTGGCGAATAGATGGTCATCATTGCCGAGATCCTCGCCCGAAGCGACCTCCATCACGTTTTAGGTAGGGATTTTTGGCTCCGCCTCTCCGCGCTCATCCTGTGCTCGTCAGCAATCCGGCCGCGGCCACGGCCGCCTCCTTGCTCCGTTCGGCAAAGGTGACGGCGGTGATCGTCAGCAGTGTATCGGTCACACCATCCCTTATGCGATGGTGTTGACGAGGCCGCCTTCGGCCCGGAGCGCCGCGCCATTGGTAGCAGACGAACGGGGGCTCGCGAGATAAGCGACCAGGCTTGCCACTTCCTCGGCCTCCACCATGCGCTGCAGGATCGAGGCGGAGCGTGCGGTTGCGAAGAATTCGGCCTCGATCTGCTTGATGGGCGCGGAAGGATCGCTCGCCTGGCCGCGCAGGAAGGCTTCGATGCCGTCGGATCGGGTCGGCCCGGGCAGCACCGAATTGACGGTGACGTTGGTGCCGCGCGTCAACTGTGCCAATCCACGTGAAATCGAAAGCTGCGCTGTCTTGGTGGTGGCGTAATGGATCATATCCTGCGGGATGGCGAGCGCGGATTCGCTCGAGATGAAGATGATCCGGCCCCAGTTCCGCTCCAGCATGCCGGGCAAATAGATGCGTGACAGGCGCACGCCGCTCATCACATTGACTTCGAAGAGATGGCTCCAGTCGGCATCGCTGATGTCGTTGAATGCTTTGCTTTCATAGATGCCGAGATTGTTGACCAGGACATCGATGGAGGGTGCCGCCTTGGCGATCTCGGCAACCCCCTCACCGGTACCGGCATCGGCCAAAATCCCGCTGACGCCCTTGGCGCCCGATGCCGTGATATCGGCGATGGCAGTGTCGAGCTTGCTCCGGTCGCGGCCGGTGATGATAACACGTGCGCCTTCGGCGGCCAGCGCGCGGGCGATTTCCAGCCCGATGCCGGCGGTGCCGCCGGTGACGAGTGCAGTCCTGTCAGTCAGTTTCAAGTCCATCATGAGGTCTCCAAATTGCGTTCTGGACCAATTTATGATCTGAGAAGACAAAGAACTATTGCCTGAAATGGACATGCACCTGTGAACGAGGTTCCTCAATGATGCGCGTTCTGATGGAGCGTTCAGGCGAGATGGAAGTCTTTGCCCGCGTGGTCCAGGAGGGCGGCTTTTCGGCCGCAGCCCGCAGCCTCGAAATCACTCCGTCCGCCGTCAGCAAACTGATCGCCCGCCTGGAAGCACGGCTCGGAACGCGCCTGTTGCTGCGCACCACGCGCGCCCTGACGTTGACGGAGGAAGGCGAAGCCTATCATCGCGCCGCACTCAGAATCCTGCAGGATCTGAACGACGCCGATCAGGAAGCGGCGGGCGGCGCTGTTCGCGGCCGGCTGCGCGTCAGCGTCACCGTGCCCCTCGGAACTATGTTCGTCGCACCCGCCATGCCTGATTTCGTCGCCCGCAACCCCGATCTCATCGTCGAGCTGAGCCTCACCGACGGCATCGTCGATCTGGTCGCTGAGAAGACCGACGTTGCCATTCGCATGGGAAACCTTCCGGATAGCGGCCTGATCGCCCGCAAGCTCGGCCAGTCCCGGCGCGTCGTCTGCGCCTCGCCATCCTACCTTGCGCTGAAGACGCGGCCGCAGATCCCGGCCGATCTCGAACATCACGACTGCCTGACCTTCAGCTTCCGCCGCGCCCGGCCGTCATGGCCCTTCCGCTGCGACGGCAAGGATATCGAACAGCCGGTGTCGGGAAGCCTTGTGGTCAACAACGGCGAGACGATGAAGCAGATGGCGCTTGCCGGCGCTGGCATCGCCCGTCTCGGCCGGTTCCACGTTGCGGCCGAAATTGCCGAGGGAAGCCTTGTCGCCTTGCTGGAGGATTGCAACCCGGGAGACTTGGAACTGATTCACGCCGTCCACGTTGCCGGTGGCCCCATCCCCCATCGCGTTCGCGCCTTCATCGACCACATCGTCGGGACGCTGAAGGCCTCGCCGCTGCTGCATGCGGATTGATTGCTCGATGAGCGACAGGGTGACGCCGGGATGGGGCCGTTCAATCGCCCGAGCATCGCCTCTCCATGCGTGCGCCGACGAAGATGTCTGACCTCCCGGAGGTCACACCTACGACAGGGCCGACGCCAGGATCAGAGGCGATGCAGGAACTCAAGCACGCGGGTGGTGAGGAGCGCAGTCGCATCCGCGTCATAGGATGGCAGCGAACTGTCGGCGAAATAGTGCTGATCGCCGGGATAGAGGAAAAGCTCTGCGTCCTCGACCTTCGCCACGATCTCGCGGGCGGCGTCGACGTCACCCTCGCCGACAAAGATCGGATCGTTGTCCATACCATGGATCTGCACCGCAACGCCGTCCGGCCAAGGTCCAAAAGCCCATTCGCCGCTGATCGGCAGGCAGGAGTAAAAAAGCAGGGCCCCGCGGGCGCCCCGCCGTGTTTGTGCCAGCTTCTGCGCCGGCAGCACCCCGAAGGAGAACCCGGCATAGACCAGTTCGGGAGGCAGTTGGTCGGCGACCCGGACGCCGCGCTCCCTGATGGCGTCGAAGCCGATCTCGCCAATATGGGCAAGCCCCTCCTCGATGCTGTGGAATATGCGTCCGTCGAACAGATCAGGCGTGTGCACGATGTGGCCGGCTGCCCTGATCTCGTCGGCGAAGGCGCGCACTCCGGGGGTCAGCCCTTGTGCGTGGTGGAACAGCAAAATCTCGGCCATAATTGCTTCCGGTTGAAATAGTCTATTCGATAAAAATTCGGAACCGATGACCGATATCTACGGCCCAGCCCCAAAGAAGGCGAGCCGGGTGAAAATCGTATAGTCCGCCTCCGATACCATCAGCGCGACGAAAACCAGCACCAGCACCGGCGGCAGCAGAATGGCGTAGACCAGCGCCAGCCGTTCCCAGGCCATGTGCATGAAGATGGCGACGATCAGCCCGGCCTTCAGCATCATGAACACAAGGATCAGCGTCCACCTGAGATAGCTCTGGATGCCGAGATAATCGACCATGTAGGAACAGGCGCTGAGCACGAAGAGCAGGCCCCAGACGAAGAGATAGAGCCGGATCGGGTGCTGCTGTCCCGGGGCTTGTGAATGCGGTGTTTGTGCATGCGCCGTTTGGGTGTGTGCATGCGCCGTTGTCTCGTTCATGACGACCTCACCACAGATAAAAAAACGCGAAGATGAAGACCCAGACCAGGTCGACGAAGTGCCAGTAGAGGCCCATGATCTCGACGGCCTCGTAGCGCCCTCTCCGGCTGGTGAAGAAGCCGCGGCGCTCCTCGTCGAAATCGCCCCGCCAGACCTTGCGGGCGACGATGAGGAGGAAGATGACGCCGATCGTGACGTGGGTGCCGTGAAAGCCGGTGATCATGAAGAATGTCGATCCGAACTGTGCTGCCCCCCACGGGTTCTCCCAGGGGCGCACGCCTTCGGTGATCAGCTTGGTCCATTCGAAGGCCTGCATGCCGACAAAACATGCTCCGAGAAGTGCGGTCAGCAGCATCAGCATCGCCGTCTTATGGCGGTCGCGGCGATAGCCGAAATTGACCGCCATCGCCATGGTGCCGCTGCTTGAGATCAGCACGAAGGTCATGATTGCGATCAGAATCAGCGGAACATCCTCGCCCCCGATATGGAGCGCGAAAACCTCGCTCGGATTGGGCCATGCGACCGGCGTCGACATACGGGCGGTCATATAGGCGATCAGAAAACAGCCGAAGACGAAGGTGTCGCTGAGGAGAAAGATCCACATCATCGCCTTACCCCAGGACGCCGTCTTGAAGGCGCGCTGATCCGAGCTGAAATCGGCGGCGATACCGCGCAGACCGACCGGCCTGAGGTCCGGCTCGCCGTGCGTCTCGATAGTCTGTGCCATCTGCAACCTCCTAGTTCGGCCCCTGGTTCAGCCCCTATTTCAGCCCCTATTTCAGCCCCTATTTCAGCAATGTGCGGCAGAGATCGACGAAATCATTCGCCCACCCGGCAAAGAGGGCAAAGAGCAACAGCCAGACGGCGAGCATGAAATGCGAATAGATGGCGGAAAGATCGACGCTGAGGCGTAGCCTGTCCGGCGCGACGTCGGTTGAGAATGCCCTGACGGTCGTGTGCGAGAGCACGGCAAGCCCACCGAGGATATGCAGTCCGTGCAGGCCGGTCAGCATGTAGAAGAAGCTGTTGGCGGGATTGTCGGCAAGCACGTAGCCGGCTGCAGTCAGTTCCCGCCAAGCCTGGATTTGTCCGACGAGGAAGAAGACCGCAAGCGCAAGTCCCGTCACAAGCGCTGGCCGCAGGGCTTCCATGCGGCCGTGCCGCGCTTCTCGTTTGGCCCATTGCAGCGCGGCACTGCTCAAGGCAAGTGCTGCCGTGTTCACCCAGAGCAGGCGCGGAACCGGCATCCCCCACCAGTCCGCCGACGCCATGCGCATGAAATAGGCGCTGACAGCAAGGCTGAAGAGCGCGCCGACGACGCCGAGAAACACGAACAGGCCGATTTTCACCGCCGGCACGGGTGGCCGATCGGCGCTATGATGATCCGGCAGTTGCATGGATCCGGCTTCCAGCCAGGGCTTCGAGGTCAGCCGCTGCCCGGAAAGCCACCAGAAGATGATGGCGCCGACTGCGGCAAGGAAGAGCAGGATGACGTTCATGCCGGCACCTCCCGGGTGATGCCATCGCTTGCCGGCACATTCTGCGGGATGAAATCCTCGGCCGCCCCTGGCACGCTGTAATCATAGGCCCAGCGGTAGACGACAGGCAGGTCCTTGCCCCAGTTGCCGTGCGCCGGCGGCGTCTGCGGCGTCTGCCATTCGAGCGTCGTTGCCCGCCATGGATTGCCGCCGGCCTCGCTGCCCCGGAAAAGGCTCCAGACCAGATTGAACAGGAAGACCATCTGCCCGGCCCCGACGATCAGCGCCATGACCGTGATGAAGATGTTCAGCGTATGGGCCGAAGGTGGAACGAAGGCCGTCTCCCCGAGCTCGTAGTAGCGACGCGGCACGCCGAGCAGGCCGAGATAATGCATCGGAAAGAAGATCGCATAGGTGCCGAGGAAGGTGATCCAGAAGTGGATCTGGCCGAGCGCCTCGTTCAGCATGCGTCCCGTCACCTTCGGATACCAGTGATAGATCGCCCCGAAGATGACGAGGATCGGCGCCACACCCATGACCATGTGGAAATGCGCGACGACGAACATCGTATCCGACAGCGGCACGTCGACGACGACATTGCCGAGGAACAGACCGGTCAGGCCGCCATTGACGAAGGTAACGATGAAGGCGAGCGCAAAGAGCATCGGCAGCGTCAGATGGATGTCGCCGCGCCACAGCGTCAGCACCCAGTTGTAGACCTTGATCGCCGTCGGGACAGCGATAATCAGCGTCGTGGTGGCGAAGAAGAAGCCGAAGGCCGGGTTCATGCCGCTGACATACATATGGTGCGCCCAGACGACGAAGCTGAGCGCGCCGATGATGACGATCGCCCAGACCATCATGCGATAGCCGAAGATGTTCTTGCGCGCATGCGTGCTGATCAGGTCCGAGACGATGCCGAAGGCAGGTAGCGCGACGATATAGACTTCGGGGTGCCCGAAGAACCAGAACAGGTGCTGGAACAGGATCGGGCTGCCGCCGCTATGCTGCAGTTGCGTGCCCATTTCGACGATGGCGGGCATGAAGAAGCTGGTGCCGAGCACGCGGTCGAACAGCATCATGACGCAGGCGACGAAGAGCGCGGGAAAGGCCAAGAGCGCCATCACGGTGGCGGTGAAGATGCCCCAGACGGTGAGCGGCATCCGCATCAGCGTCATCCCCCGCGCCCGCCCCTGCAGCACGGTCACCACATAATTCAGGCCGCCCATGGTGAAGCCGATGATGAAGACGATCAGCGAGGAGAGCATCAGCAGGATGCCCCAGTCCTTGCCGCCGGGCGTGCCGGAGAGAACGGATTGCGGCGGATAAAGCGTCCATCCAGCCCCGGTCGGACCGCCGGGGGCGAAAAAGCCCGCAACCAGGATCAGCACCGCGAGCAGATAGATCCAATAGCTCAGCATGTTCGCGTAGGGGAATACCATGTCGCGCGCGCCGACCATCAGCGGAATGAGGTAGTTGCCGAAGCCGCCGAGAAACAGCGCGGTCAGCAGATAGATCACCATGATCATGCCGTGCATCGTGATGAACTGGTAATAGTGATCGGCGTCGATGAAGGCGAAATGGCCGGGGAAAGCAAGCTGCAGCCGCATCAGCCAGGAGAGTACCAACGCCACCAGGCCGATCGAGATGGCGGTGATCGAATATTGCACGGCGATGATCTTGGCATCCTGGCTGAACACATATTTCGTCCACCAGCTTCTCGGATGGTAAAGCTCGACATCCTCGACTTCGGCGGATGGAATGCTGCCGGATGGAATCTCGACCATGATCTCTCTTCCCTTTCCCCGCCGGTTAACTGAGCCATCAAGCGGCTCCGGCGGCTGCGCCGAAGTCAGTTTGCCTGCGGCGGCTCTCCCGATGACGCCGTAAGCTGGGTGAAAGTCTGTTGCTGCCCGAGCCAGGTCTGGTAGTCCGCGTCGTCGTCGACGACGACGGTGCCGCGCATTTGCGGGTGGCCGACGCCGCAGAGTTCGGCACAGAGGATCTCGAAGGTCCCAGTCCGCGTCGGCGTCAGCCAGAAATAGGTGATCATGCCGGGGATCATGTCCATCTTGGCGCGGAATTCCGGCACGTAGAAATCGTGGAGCACATCGACGGAGCGCAGCAATATGTGCACCGGCTTGCCGATCGGCAGATGCAGCTCACCGCCCTCGATGATGACGTCGTCGAGGCCGCTTGCGTCGTTCTTGTCGAGGCCGAGCGGATTGTCAGGAGTGACGTTGCGCGTCTCCGCACGGCCAAGCTTTCCGTCCGCGCCCGGCAGGCGGAAGCTCCACAGCCACTGCTGGCTGACGACCTCGACCGATGCGGCATCGGCGGGCACCGTGATGAACTGGTTCCACACAATGAGGCCGGGCGCCAGCATCGCCGCGACGCCGACCGCCGTTCCCCCTGCCAACAGCAATTCCAGCCGACGGTTTTCAGGCTCATAATGCGCCCGGTTGCCGGGCTTGTGGCGGAAGCGGAACACGCAGTAGGCCATGAACGAAATCACCGCTACGAAAACGGTGCCGGTGATCCAGAAGGTGATGACGAGGGTACTGTCGATATAGGTCCAGTTGGACGCGATCGGCGTCCACCACCACGGGCTCAGCACATGGAACAGCACCGAGCCGACGACAATCAGGACGAGGATCAGCACGACAGCCATTTCCGCTCCTCCTCGAGCAGGTTGACCGTGAAACCGCATTCCGCAGAAAGTCCGTGTTTATTATCGCACAGATAGAAAATATCGGCAATTACGGCAATTTAGGCATGCGCCGTCGGCCGCGACCCGTCATTTGGAGTATTCAACCTCACTGGGAATATTGCTTGAGATAGGCGATGAGATCGGTGATCTCCTGGTCGTCCTTCAGGCCGACAAACGCCATCTTCGTGCCCTTCACCTTCGCTCTCGGATTGTGCAGATAGTCACGCAGCACCGTCTCGTCCCAGACGAGACCGCCTTCGCCTGCCGCCTTCATGCCGGCCGAATAGGCGAAATCAGGATGCGTTCCCGCCTTCCTGCCAAACAGCTTGTTCAGCGACGGGCCGACCTTGTTCGTATCGGACTCGGCGATATGACAGGTCGCACATTTTTTGAAAACGGTGGCGCCCGCCGTCGCATCACCCTCCTGCGCCCCGGCGACAGCAGGGAAAAGGGCAGTCACAGCTGCACCAATCAGCAGAACAACACGGTAATCCATGGCAAACCTCATCCTCCTCAAGGTCGCCAGCCACTCACACCGTCCATTATCTCTCGCGTGTGGGTGGTGGTTGTTATGGCCCAAAGCTTAGTCCTTCGCGGATGCAAGTCAATCGCTTCCACATTTGGGTCACCTGAACGCCTCTGATACCAGGTGGACCCGACGCGGATAACTGCCACGCCAGCTGACGCCCTTTTTGACTACTCCCCGATCGAGAGCGCTTCCTTTACCGCCAACTCGGCCATGGCAAGCGTCGCCTCGCGGGTTCTGGCGGCGGCGATGAAGCGGCCGTTGTGGCAGAAGGTCGCACCCTCTATGCCGCAAACCGCCTCCAACTCTCCATTAGCAAGACCGGCCCAGGCTGCCGGCAGATCGGCCCTGAGCTCGAAACCCTGCTCGGCACGGCGGATGCCGGTCACGCACCAATCTTTTTCGCGCGGGTGGACGACGAACAGCAGGTGATCGGCGCCGGCCTTGACGATGGCGGGACGGAAGGGCATTCCTCTTGGCAATTCCAGAACACGCCCTTGCCCCGCAGCCTCGATCGCCCGATGCACCATCGCCTCGGCCCGCAGTTTTGCGGCACTCTGGGCGATCCTCGCCTCAACGAAACTGCGGGCAATGGCAAGAGCCGCATGGAAGGCGCGATCGTCTGCCTCGGGGTCCGCTTCGTCGAAAACCGGTTTCAGGGTCTCCAGCAGCGCCGGCAGCGTTAGCCCCGCCAGCGGTCCCGAGGGGCTGAGCGCACCGTTGTCGGTCAGATCGATCGGCAGCACGAAGCCGGCATCGAAAGAGCCATGCACCACATCGACATGTGTTTCGGGAAGGCCGGAGGCTGCGAGATAATCACGGCCGTAATGCTTCCAGATCAAGCCGAACGAGCTGTAAGGCTGGCCATCGTCGCGCAACGGCGCGCCGCGCTGGTGGTGATCGAATATCCCGGCATCGGGGTCGTAGACGCCGCCGACATCGTAGATGATCCGGTCTTTGCCCGGCGTGATCCATTCCGGCGCCCGGCTGCGGACGATGCGCGCCTGCGGGAAAAGCCGGGTCAGGATGACGCTCGACAGCAATTCGTCGGCATGGAAGCCACCGGAATGGGTGACGAGAAAATTGGGGATCATGAAAGGCCTTGTCGTTTTCGGCGGGTCCGCCTGGGTCAGCACCAGATAGCGGTTGGCGGATATAACGACAAGCCTCTATGGGATGAGGCTCTTGGACTTTGGCGTATTGGCGCCTGCAGTGACTGCCGCGGTGGAATAGCAAGAGCAAACCCCCGGCATCCCCGAAGCCTGGGCGCGGAAACCTCCAACGCCCCTCATCCTGATGCGCGTAGCCCACAGGGCGAAGCCTCGAAGGACGCGCTGCAGCGCTGCTCCTTCCGCTGGCGCACCCACCTCGCCCTTCGAGGCCTGTAAAGGTCGGCCGAAACAACTGCGCAGCGGTTTTGGCCGAACGACGTGCATGAAATCAGAGGCCTAAGACAGCGCCGGTCCCGGCTGTCTTGCAACCAGCGCACGGCCACCCGCCGCGCCGGCATGAAGGCAGATGAGCCCGATCGCAGCGATAGAATTGATCAGCAGGACATTTGCCACGACCGACGCCGAAAACGCGCTCTCGCCTGACGGAAGCACCGCCGTTGCGGCAAAGAGTACGCCTTCATAGGCAACGAAGCCGGCCATGAAGGCGCCAGCCGCGGTGACGGCAAGGTCCGCCGCGAGACGAAGCACTCCGAGCGCTGCCGCCAGAGATGCGATTGCAGCGATACCGATCGCCAAGCCCCAGGCATAACTGTCCCAAGTCTGGGGATAACCGAGCAGGAGATATCCGACCATCTGGTTGGCGAGCCAGGCCAGCAAAACCGCCGTCACCGCCATCCGCCGAGGAAGAATGACCGCTGACACCGCCGCCAAGGCCACGAAGGGCGTCACGCAGGCAAAAAGCAGGCTGAGAGCGACGCTAGCACCTGAAATGATGACGACCCAGGCGACCGCGAAACCGGGAACGACCGGGCGCAGGGGAAACTGATTTCTTTCGAGCATCGCGAAACTCCGTTCGACCGGGCGCGCGCGCCCCAGGAAATCATACGCCAGTCCTGGAAAAATGCCAGTAAGCCTCTCCCTGAGAACGAATTCCCAGCCGCTCAATCCATGACGTATTGGATATGATGCCGGCCATGCACGGCCGATTTCTGGACATGGGCGCGAACGCCGAAAACACGGGCGATCATATCCTCCGTCAGCACATGCTCCGGTGCGCCCGAGGCGACGACCTCGCCCTTCTGAAGCACCGCCAGGCTGTCGCAGAACATCGCCGCCAGGTTGAGATCGTGCAGCGCGACGATGCAGGTGATGCCGAGTTTCGAGATCAGTTGGAGAATGTCGAGCTGATGCTGGATATCGAGATGATTGGTCGGCTCGTCGAGCAACAACTCGCTCGGCGCCTGCGCCAGCGACCGCGCGATATGGACACGCTGGCGCTCGCCGCCCGACAGCGTCTGCCAGAGCTGGCCCGCCCGCTCCCCCATGTCGACCCGTAACAAGGCCTCATCGACCGCGGCATCGTCCTCCGCGCCCCAGGGCGAGAGCAGCCCGCGATGTGGCGTGCGGCCGAGCCGCACCGCGTCGCGCACCGTCAGCTGCGTATCGGTCGTCGACTGTTGCTCGACGAAGGCGATGCGCCGCGCAAGGGCTGCGCGTGACAGCGAGGCGATATCGTCTTCGCCCAGCCGGATGACGCCACTGCGGACCTTCCGCAGCCGGCAGATCAGCCTGAGCAGGCTCGATTTGCCGGAGCCGTTCGGCCCGAGCAGACCGAGCACCTTGCCCTTTGCCACCGTCAGGCTGACGCCGTTGACGATGACCGTGTCGCCGGCGGCGAAACTCACCGCATCGATGGTAATGCTCATGCACTCCTCCGGACGCGATAGAGGATGACGGCGAAGGCCGGCGCGCCGAAGAGCGCCGTGACGACGCCGATCGGCAGGACCTGCTGCGGGATGATGATGCGCGAGACGATATCGGCGCCGACCATGTAGATTGCGCCGCCGAGCGCCGTTGCCGGCAGCAGCCGCCGATGGCCCGGCCCGACGAGAAAGCGGGCGGCATGCGGAATGACGAGGCCGACGAAGCCAATCGAGCCCACCACGCTGACGACGCTTGCCGTCATCGCCGCCGTCAGGCCGAACAGCAGGATCTGGACGCGGCGCACGGCAATGCCGAGCGAGGCCGCCGCATCCGTGCCGAAGGAGAAGGCGTCGAGCGCCCTGACATGGGCCATGCAGATGACGAAGCCGGCAAGCGCGATCGGCACCGAGAGATAGACATCCGGCCAGCGCACGCCGCTGAGCGACCCCAGAAGCCAGAACAGGATGCCGCGCGCCTGCTCGGCATTCGCCGATGTCGTCACTATGTAGGAGGTCAGCGCATTGAAGAGCTGCGAGCCGGCGACGCCGCAAAGGATGATGCGCTCGCCGGTTCCCCCCGCACCCGTCGCAAGGAAGCCGATCAGCAGAAAGGCGATGACCGCGCCGATGAAGGCGCCGCTCGACAGGCCGAAAACACCGTAGCCGAAGCCGAGGATCATCACGCAGACCGCTCCCGTCGAGGCGCCGGCAGAGATGCCGAGCACGTAGGGTTCGGCCAGCGGATTGCGCAGCAGCGCCTGCAGCACGGCGCCACAGAGCGAGAGCGACGCGCCGGCGCTGGCCGCAACCAGCGCCCGGCTCAGCCGATAATCCCAGACGATGCCCTGGTGGATGCGGCTGAGCTCGAAATCCGTGCCGAACAGCCGGTTCGACACCGCCTCCGCCGTGGTCGCTAGCGGGATCGCGATCTCCCCAATCGAAACAGCGAGACTGATCATCAGGCCGAGAAGCAGAAAGGCAGAAATGGTGAGCGCGCCAAGCGCCCACCATCCGTGTTGTCTGACCGACATTGCCTTCACTGCGAGAGACCGAAGGACTTGATGCCGTTCGCCAAGGTCTCGATGCCGTCGATCGTACGGATCGTCGGGTTCATCGATTGCGCGTCCATCATCACGAAGTGCTCGTTCTTGACCGCGTCAAGCTCCTTGGTCACCGGGTCGTTCTCGAGAAAATCGATCTTGACCTTCGGATCGTCGGCGGCGTAGCGGCGCCGGTCCATGGTCGCCAACACGATAACCGCCGGGTTCGCCTGAGAAATGGTTTCCCAGCCAACCAGCGGCCATTCCTCTTCGGTTGTCACGACATTCCTGGCGCCGATCGCCTTCAGGATATAGGCAGGCGCGCTGTTCTTGCCAGCGATGAAAGCATCGCCATTGACTTGCTTGCTGGAGAACCAGAAGACGATGGGCAGGTTCTTGCCCGATGCGCCTGATATCGACGCGACGGCATCCGCCTCGCGCTTCTTCAACTTGGAAATCAGCGCATCGCCGCGCTCCTTCACGTCGAAGATCTCCGAGAGCTCGGCGATCTCACGGTAGACCAGCTCCATCGTGAACAGCTCCTTGCGCACACCGTCGCCGCCATCGGTGTTGACCTTGGCGACGCAATCGGCCGGCGCGAGATAGGTATTGATCCCGAGATCCTGGAACTGCTCCCGCTTGCCGACGGAGCCCTGCGCGCCGACATGCCATTCGAACTCGGCCGCCACCAGGTCGGGCTCCCGCCCAACAACGGATTCGAAGCTCGGATCATTGTCGGCGAGACGCTTTATCTTGCTGTTAGCCTCGGCATATTGCGGCAGGACGGGACCGACCCAGACGGCCGTACCAGCAATCTTCTCGGCAAGGTCGAGCGAGAAGAGAATTTCAGTCATGCCCTGGCCGATCGAAACGATCTTCGACGGCGCCTTCTGGAACGTCACCTGCTGACCGCAATTGGTGATGGTCAAAGGATATTGGGTGGCGGCAAGGCTCGGTGCCGCAAGGCCGATCAGCCCGAAGGCAAATGTCATGGTGGCGAGAATCTGGCGCATGAAAAACCTCGATTGAAGAGAAAAAGCATGGTTATGCCGCACCCGCGGCCGAAGGCACGGTGATACGTGCGCTAACCGCAGGAGGCCCAATCGAGACGGATGCATGCCGAAATTCGGCGAAGGTTCAGAAGGTCAATCATGTCTGTTCCTTGTCCGGGCATCCCCGCCCGGTTGATTGGATCGTGATTGACGGCAGGTCTCCTGGCTTGCGGATATCCGTCGGTTCATCCGCCTTCCCGCGATATCTCGCAGTGGCAGGGCTATAAGCCCTTCAGAGATGGCCAGTCGCTGGCCACACCTGAGATGATCGACAATCCGCATACAGTTGCGGGGGCAGCCACGGTCTCGGTCCCTGCTGGGTCGTCCTTACCGTGTTCCCTATTAATCCCCTTGGAGTCATCTTCAGGGAACCGTCGCCCCCAGTTACGTCGCCTGCCCGCAAGACGTCAATGCCTATTGCGGAGGATTGGGTTCGTGCGGGTGAAAAATAGAGACGGAACGTAGGGGGCCTGTTGGCCGGTGTAATACCTGCATCCTCGCCTCCTCAGGATGAGGCTCTCTTGAGCGTTGGCGCCGCTTTCTCCCGTTCCCGCTGTCGTGAGCGCGGCATCCGCCAACGTCCCTGATGCTGATGTGCGCAGCCCGAGAGGGCGAAACCTCGAAGCACGCCGCACGCTACTTCTTGCTACAACGCATCCAGCGGTATCTTCAGATACCGCCGCCCATTTCCCTCCGGCTCCGGCAATCTGCCTCCCCGAATATTCACCTGTAGCGCGTGCAACATCAGTTTCGGCTTCGGCAGCGTGCGGTCGCGCGCCTGGCGCAGCGCCACAAAGCCGGCCTCGTCGATGCCTGATATATGCGGGTTACCGTTTTTCTGGGCGGCCACCTTGCTTTCCCAGCGCGCGTGGCGTCCGCCGGGCTGATAGTCGTGGCCGGAAAAGAGCCGGGTCTCATCGGGCAGCGACAGGATGACCTGGATCGAGTGCCAGAGGGCGCTGGCGCTGCCGCCGGGGAAATCCGTGCGCGCCGTGCCGGAATCCGGCGTAAATACGGTGTCGTGCACGAAGGCGGCATCGCCGATCAGATAGGTCACCGAAGCAAGCGTATGGCCGGGCGAAAACATCACACGGGCTTCAAGCCCACCGATCTCGAAGGTGTCGCCATCGGCAAACAGCCGGTCCCACTGCGAGCCGTCGGTTTCGAGTGCCGGCAAGTTGTAGATCTCCTTCCAGAGCACCTGGACGTCGGTGACATGGGCGCCGATCGCCGTCGGCGCGCCGGTCTTTCTCTTGAGGTAATGCGCGGCGGAGAAATGATCGGCATGCGGATGCGTGTCGAGGATCCACGCGACCGTCAGCCCCTCGCTGTCAATATGAGCGAGGATGGCGTCGGCATTCGCCGTTCCCGTCGCGCCCGACATCTCGTCGAAATCGAGCACCGGGTCGATGATGGCACAGCGTTTTGTCACCGGGTCTGAAACGACATATTGCACGCTGCAGCTGCGGGGCTCGAAGAAAGCCTTCACACCAGCCGCCTGCCCAGCCCGCTTTTCCAGCCAGCGGCGTGCGCCGGCAAGATCGAAGCCGAGTCTTTGGCCGAAGACCTCGACCTCTCCGGGCTGCATCCGCCCGTCGAGCACCTCTCCCAGCACATAGAGCGTCAGCGCCCGTGTGCCGCTCTTGCAATGAGCAACGACCGGCCCCTTCGCCTGCGTCATCGCCATCTGGAAAGCGCGGATATCGGCCTCGGTGATCTCGGCCCCTTTCACCGGCACGAAGCTGTAGGCGAGCCCCGCGGCAGCAGCAGCAGCCTTTTCCGCGGCATTGCCAGGCTGCCCCGGCTCCTCGCCATCCGGCCGGGCATTGATGACGCCGGCAAAGCCGTTTGCCGCAAAAGCGGCAAAGCCCGCGGCATCGGGCTGTCCCGTCACCGATATCAGCTCATTGACCCTCACGGATGTCATCGAAGCCCCCATGCTACCTGCATCATGCAGTATCGCATGTATATCGATACAATCTCACAAGTATATTGCCGAGCGCAAGAATAGCCGCCTGGCGTTCCCCGCGCCTGCGGCAAGTCCGCAAACCTGAATGATGCCGGCTACGCCATCGAAGCCGCCTTCAACCGCGCCTTCTCCCGCGCCTTCGCCATCCCGCCGGTCGCCTGGCGGGCGATGGCGCGGGAATAGAGCGAGAGTGGGCGTCAGACATCGAGCCGATAGCATTCACCTGGTCGGCAAAGCTTCCGCATCCTGCCCTTTTCCGCCAGCCCCGGCGCCCCCCAAGAGAGCCTCATCCTGAGGTGCCCCGAAGGAGCCTCGAAGGACGAGGCGGGCGCTCGGCGCGGCGGCAATATTGATGCGGAGCAGTGCCGCCGCGTGTCCTTCGAGGCTCCGCCCTGCGGGCTCCGCACCTCAAGGATGAGCAGCGTTGGAGGACGCCGCCCCCATAAGCTCCGTTGTCAATCTTACGCAAGGCCGCGATGGTCGATCAGCGCCATCATGGGCTCTTCAATCCGAGCGCCAGCGTCATGTCGTTGATGATCCCCAATCGCGCTTCGATCACCGCGATTTTCGCGGGCGTATCAGCACCGAAGGCGTCGATATCGATGAACAATTGCTCACATCCGCCCGGCGTCACCATGCCGAACATCTGACCGGGTTCGTCGCTTATGTTTCGCCAGCTGTGCTGTACATGCGGCGGCAGAACGACGACGCTTCCCGCAGGCGCATCGAACTCCTCGTCGCCGCATTGAAATTGGTAGAGCCCATGGATGACTCGAAAGACTTCCGTCTCCCGCGTATGCGTGTGCGGGGCCGGACCATGACCCGGCGGGGTGAAGGTTTCCCACATCCCGAACGCGCCGCCGGTCTCCTTGGCCGTGGCATGGATGACGATCCTCGCGCCGAAGGGCGTTCTCGCCAACCGCTCCTTACCGGGCAAAGAAACCACGGCGCTCCTGAAACTCGACATTTCTACCTCCCTCGGCAAGCTTTTGCCAACGGCCGCGTCGTCACCCCTGCTGCGCCTCGTTCAAGCATCCCATGATAGTCGAATCCCCGCGGCGGAAAAACAGACAAAGCCGCCCGATATCCTGCAATGCCGGCGGCTGCTCGACATCGGCAACGATGTAAAGCTATGGTTCAGCCGGGATGGACTGATAACGCTCGCGCATGTCTTACGGGGTCAGCCTCAAATGTCTGAACGAGACCGCGTCACCGGTTTTCAAACTCTGGGAGGAAGCCGCTGTATTCGAAGAGATCGCTTCGATGCGGGCTTTGAACTATCCTCGCCACCTCACCCTCGCCGTCTATCAAGAGCTTGCTTCCGATCGGTTGGCCGAGGCGTTCGAGCGTGTTTTCCGCACGCGTTCGACCGTGACCGTGAACTTTTCGGGTGCCAGTTATTTCGAGAACGAGTTCATCGTCTTATGGGCGCGTCCGATTGCGGACGACGCGCTTTTCCAGTTGCACGCGGCACTGCACCAAGAGATCGATCCCGCATGCTGTCACGAGCACTATAGGCCCGGCAACTGGGTACCTCACTGCACCGTCGCCGCAAAAGTGCCGAAGGCAAAATCAGAGATCGCGATCAACTGGGCGAACGAAAACCGGATGCAGTTCGCGGTGAATTTCGATGCCGCAGACTGTGTCCGATTTCCGCCTGTGGAGCTAATGAGCGAGATCGCATTGACGCAGCAATGACGGCCGGCGGCGCAAGGCGACCTGCTTGATACGACAGCTTTCAGTGGTCGATGCAGAGGATGAATGCCGGGCGGAGTCTGGCCGTTGGCACACCGCAGGACCTTCCGGTGACACAAGCCGCGCCCTCTCTCCACCCTCATCCTGAGGAGCCCCGTAGGGGCCTCGAAGGACGAGGGTGGCCAGTGGCGGTTCATCTGGCGGTGGATGTGGACTTAAGCGCCGAGCCACCCGCCCTCGTCCTTCGAGGCTCCGGCCTTTGGCCTGCGCACCTCAGGATGAGGGCTGATCGGTGTGCCGCTGGGTTAAGTTGACGGTGTGCCATGCCAGTGGGCACTGTCGGCGACGCGGCAGTCGAACAGAACAGGCATGTCCACCTCGATCATCTCCAGGATTGCATCGTCGAGTTCGGCCAGCCTCTCGCAGCGAATGCCATGTCCGCCATAGGCTTCGGCAAGCTTCACGAAATCCGGGTTTCCGTGCTGGCGCTGCGTTCCCTGATCGCCGCCATTGAGAATGAAGATCTTGATCGGCGCGTTGTGCTGCACGGCGGCCGACATTTCCTTCATCGTCACCTGCACGGAGGCATCGCCGGCGATGTCGATGACAAGGCTGTTGGGATTGGCGATCTGCACGCCGAGGGCGGCGGGCAGCCCGTATCCCATCGTCCCCAGGCCGCCTGACGTCACCCAGCGGTTCGGTCGCTCGAAGTCGTAAGATTGCGCCGCCCATATCTGATGCCGGCCGACCTCCGTCGTGATGTAGGTATCCCGATGCTTCGTCAGTTCATAAAGCCGCTCGATGGCATATTGCGGCATGATGACGTCCTCGCGCTTCGCATAGGAAAACGATCGGCGCGCCCGCCAGTCGGCAATCGCGCTCCACCACTCGGTCAGCCGCGCCCGGTCCGGCGCCTGCGGCAGCGCCCGCCACAGGCGAACGAGCTCGGCCAGCACACCCGCGGCATCGCCCCGGATGGCGATATCGGCGCGCACAGTCTTGTTAAGCGAGGAAGTATCGATATCGATCTGGATCTTCCGGGAATTCGGTGAGAAACCATCGACGCTGGCGGCAAGCCCGCCATCGAAGCGCGCCCCGATGCAGAGCATGAGGTCGCAGTCATGTATTGCCATGTTGGCCTCGTAGGAGCCGTGAAGCCCGGCCATCTTCAGCCAGTTCGGGCTGGAAGCCGGATAGGCGCCGAGCCCCATCAGCGTCGACGTGACGGGAAAGCCGGTGAGATCGACCAGTTCACTCAGCAGTTTTGACGCTTCAAGACCGGAATTGATGACACCGCCGCCCGCGCAGATAATCGGCTTACGTGCCGTCGCCATCAGAGCCGCCGCAGCCTCGATCTCCCTGATGTCGCTTAGGCGGTCCGGCTGATAGCTCGTCCTCGGGGCGACTGCCTCAGGCGGTGTATAATTTCCGCTCGCAAACAGCACATCCTTCGGCATGTCGACCAGAACGGGGCCGGGCCGGCCCGATCCGGCGATGCGAAAGGCTTCGTGGATGGCCGCCGCCAGATCATTGACGTCGCCGACCAGCCGATTGTGTTTCGTGCAGGCGCGGGTAATGCCGACGGTATCGCATTCCTGAAAGGCATCGGAGCCGATCAGCGACGTCGGCACCTGGCCGGACAGGCAAACGAGCGGCACGGAATCCATCAAGGCATCCTGAAGGGGCGTGATCGCGTTGGTGACGCCGGGGCCTGAGGTCACCAGCATGACGCCGACCTTGCCCGTCGAGCGGGCATATCCCTCGGCGGCATGGCCGGCTCCCTGTTCATGGCGAACCAGAATGTGTCTGATGTCTTCCTGCTGGAAAAGCTCGTCGTAGATCGGCAGCACCGCAGCACCCGGATAGCCGAATATATGCTCGACGCCATTGTCTCTCAGCGCCTGGAGAACGATTTCCGCGCCGGTCATCTGCGCGCGCGGGGTGTCGATGGAATGACGGGATCTCATGGTTCCGTTCCTTGATCAGTGTGATGATGTGTGGAAAGTCCGACGAGGCCCGCGCCCAAATTCAGGGCATAAAAAAAGGCCCCGTCAGGAGCCTGCTTACCGCGCATGGGTGCTTTCGCTGGATGGTTACACCATCCTGCCCATGCGCCCGATCACCACTGCCAGAACCAATGCGATTTTCATAGCGTCACAGCTAAAGGCAAATCGGCTCGTCGTCAATGCTTCCGAAGGAGACGAAACCGCCCGCGCGAGAAGGCGGGCGGTTGCATCATCGTGTGATGTCCTGGCTATGCCGGGGTGTTCAAGATTAGTTCTGGCCCTGCAGGCGGTCCATGACCTGGAGCAGCAAGTCGGCGCAGGCCTTCATCGGTTCATCCTCGGCGCATTTCAGATCGATCCGGGTGGCCCCATCCTCGATCCGGAAATGCGCGGCCTTGGACGGCGGCGGCGGTGGCGGGCGATGACCGCGGAAACCGCGGAAACCCCTGTCGTCGCGGAAACCCATATCGTCTCTCGAACCATGCCACCGGTCATCGGGACGATCTCCCGGCCGCGCATCCGGCCCACCCATCATCGGCTCGTTATCACCGGAAGCAGGCGGTGGCGGTGGTGGTGGTGGTGAGGCCGGGTCGGCCGCCACGGGCGGAGCTCCGGCGGGTGGCGGGGCGGGCGGTTGTTGGGCGAAGGCGGTGCCGGCCAGTGCGGCAAGAGCAAGGCCTGATAGGAGAAGTCTTTGCATGGGAATTGTTCCTTTGCGGGAATTGAGAAGCACGTTTGTAAACACCGCAACGCGGCTTTGGTTCACGGCCCGTCAAGGCCTGTGATCGAAATCCTCAAATGGTCGATGCGGCGGACCTTTCGGCGGGCGCAGCGCTTCGGTTCGTCCGTCCTGGCGAACGAGATAGCTCGCATGCACGAAGCCATCGTCGAAGCGCCCCTGCACGGTGACGGCCTCGTCTCGGGTAACGAGCGCGCCACCCTCGCCGGCTCGGCCTGTTTCAACAAGCGCCTTGCCGCTATCGTCCTGCAGCACGAACTTGTTGCCGTAGATCTCGGCGACCTTGCCCTTGATCGTGACGAGGCTCGATGCCGGCATGGCCGAAATCGCCACCGGCGCCAGCGGCGCCATCTCTGGCATAGGACGCATCATTTTCACCGCGCCCGCACCCCCGACAGCACCGATGACAAGCGCCACGGCGGCAGCAATGACGGGGATCGCCAGCCGTCGCCGGCGCTGTCCTGGCGGGACGGGCGTGGCTGCGCCCTCGGTATGCACGTTGTCCTGGTCTTCATTCGGCATATATCTGTTCCTTGCATCAGTAGTGGTCGCACTCTAGCCGTTCCACCCCGTCGCCCGCCTGAACCTCTCCGTTCAGATTGAGTTAAGCTCGGCCCGATAGTTTTGGTCCGTCCCCAAAGATGCCCGGCCCCGATGAAAGCCCTGCCCCATGCGCGTACTGCTCGTCGAAGATGACGAAGACCTGAGCGGCCGGATCGCCGCCGTGCTGCGATCGGAAAACTTCGTCGTAGACATATCGCGCAACGGAGAAGACGCTCTCCACGCGGGGCTGACCGAACTCTTCGACGTCGCGATCCTCGACCTCGGCCTGCCGAAGATCGACGGCGTCAGCGTGCTGAAGGGCTGGCGCGAGGGCAGCCGCAACCTGCCGGTTCTGGTGCTGACGGCGCGCGACGGCTGGCCGGACAAGGTCGCAAGCTTCAAGGCCGGCGCCGACGATTTCCTCGCCAAACCCTTCAAGGTGGAAGAACTTGTTTTGCGCCTGCGCGCCCTGGTGCGCCGGGCAGCCGGCCACGCCGCCGCGCGGCTTACCTGCGGCGCGCTGGTCTTCGATGCCCAGCTCGGCACCTTCGAGCTCGACGGCCTGCCGCTGAAGCTGACGGCGTTGGAATGGCGGGTGCTCTCCTGCCTGATGCTGCGCAAGGAGATGGTCGTCGACCGGCGCGAACTGACCGAGCGCGTCTATGACGGCGATGCCGAGGTCGACTCTAATTCCATCGAAGTCATCATCGCCCGGCTGCGCAAGAAGCTCGGGAGCGACCGCATCGAGACGGTGCGCGGCCGCGGCTATATTCTGACGTCGGCAGCGGCGTCATGAAGGCTTCGTCTTTCAAGCCGAGATCGATCGCCGGCCGGCTGCTGATGTTCTCGGGCATCTTCGTGACGCTGGCGCTCGCTGTGGCCGCCCTCGTGCTCTGGCTAGCGCTGAAGACTGTGGTGCGCGAGCAGGTGGACCAGCGTCTGGACACACAGATCGGCGCCCTCGCCGGCGCCGTGATGCGCGACGCAGAGGGAAGGATCACCCTGTCGGCGCCGCTCGATGCGCCGCCTTTCGATCGCCCCTCATCGGGCTGGTACTGGCAGGTCGACGCCGGAGAGCAGCGCCTGACCTCCCGCTCCCTGATGAACGGCACGATAGACGCACCGCCGCCACGGCAGGACCTGCGCCATGTGCTGACGGGCATGCCGACATCAGGCAGGGGCGGCGATCGCGGAAGAGGGCCGCTCTACCTTCGCCAAGCCGTGCGCAGCATCGACGGCATGACGCTGACCATCACCGCGACGGCGCCGATGATCGCCCTCGTCGGCCCGGCGCTTCGCGCTCTCTTCTGGCTGGTTCCCTGCATGCTGCTGCTCGGGTTGGTGCTGATGACGGGCACCCTTTGGCAAATCCGCTTTGGCTTGCGGCCGCTGACATCCATGGCGACCAATATCGATGCCATCAACCGGGGAGAACGCGCCCGCCTGCCGGAGGAAGCGAGCGCCGAGCTTGCGCCGCTGTCGCTGAAAACCAATGCGCTTCTGGCGGCCAATGAGGAGAGGCTCGCGGCAACGCGCATGCAGTTCGCAAACCTCGCCCATGGCCTCAAGACCCCGGTGGCGAGCCTGCTGCTGGCGCTCGACGATAAAAACGACCCCAAAGGCGCATTGCGTAGTCTGGCCGCCCGGATCGACAACCGGATCAAGCACCACCTCGCCGCCGCCCGCCGGGTGATGGCCTCGTCGAATAATGTTGCCAGCACCGACATGGCGGCATCGCTCGCCGATCTCTACCGGGCGATCGGCCAGATCCATGCCGAGCGTAGGATTGCCTTCGACAGCGACATCCCCCCGGGCCTGCGGGTCGCCTGCGACGAAAGCGATGTCGAGGAAATGCTCGGAAACCTGATCGATAACGCTTTCAAATGGGCTGCCTCGCGCGTCACCATCCGCGCCGGGCGCGACGGCCCGATCGCCCGCATCACCATCGAGGACGACGGCCCGGGCATCCCCGCCGACCGCCTCGCCGCCGTGCTGCTGCCGGGCGTGCGGGAGGACGAACGCGTCCCTGGCAATGGTTTTGGGCTGAGCATCGTGAACGAGTTGGCGGGGCTTTATGGCGGGTCGCTGGCGCTCGAGGCTGGGGCGGTGGGGTTGGTGTGCATATTGTGTTTGCCGGTGGCGGTGGGAGTGGCGGGGTAAGGTCGAGGTGGAAAATTGAGCGCCTCAGAAGCATAACTGTCCGTTCTCGACATGATGCTCCCGCCCTCAAAGCCGCGACCCGCCCCTTTACCGATCGCCGCCGCTGTCGACGAGACGTCTTTCGCCTCGCCTCTGCCTTGTTGGACGGCTATCCTAAGCGACGATTCGCTATCCGCGACGAGGGCGTGGCGTGAACGAAGCATCAAAGGAGAGCGCGATGACGGACGCCAAGGGCGGCATTTCGGGACTGCGGCCGCACATTACTGTGATCGGCGTCGGTGGTGGTGGTGGTAATGCGATCAACAATATGATCGCGGAAAACCTGGCAGGCGTCGAATTCGTCGCCGCAAATACCGACGCGCAGGTCCTCGCCACCTCCAAGGCGACGCGCCGCATCCAGCTCGGCGCCAATGTGACCGAGGGTCTCGGCGCCGGTTCCCTGCCGGAGGTCGGCCATGCGGCGGCTGAGGAATCGATCGATGAGATCATGGATCACCTGGCCGGGTCGCACATGTGTTTCGTCACCGCCGGCATGGGCGGCGGAACGGGCACGGGCGCGGCACCCGTCATCGCCCGCGCCGCACGTGCGGCCGGCATCCTGACAGTCGGCGTCGTCACCAAACCCTTTACCTTCGAAGGCAACCGCCGCATGCGAATGGCGGAGATCGGCATCGAGGCGCTTCGCCAGGCAGCCGATACGGTCATCGTCATCCCCAACCAGAACCTCTTCCGCATCGCCGATGCGAAAACCACTTTTGCCGATGCCTTCATGACGGCCGACCGCGTGCTCTATGCCGGCGTTGGCTGCATCACCGATCTCATCGTCAAGGAAGGCCTGATCAACCTTGATTTCGCCGATGTGAAATCGGTCATGCGCGGCATGGGCCGCGCCATGATGGGCACTGGCGAAGCCTCCGGTGAAAGCCGCGCGATGAAGGCGGCGGAAGCGGCAATTGCCAACCCGCTTCTCGACGATATCTCGATGAAGGGCGCCAGGGGCGTGCTGATCTCGATCTCCGGTGGTTCGGATATGACACTGTTCGAAGTCGACGAAGCGGCAAGCCGCATTCGCGACGAGGTGCAGGAAGACGCAGACATCGTCGTCGGCGCCATCTTCGACCGCAGCCTTGACGGCAGGTTCCGCGTCTCGGTCGTGGCAACCGGCCTGGAAGGCAGTGCCATGCCCGCCTCCGCTTCTCAACCAGTCGTAGAGCAGATCCAGACGCGCACGCTGCAATAGCGCCGCCGCTGATATCATGGCTAAACGTCGCCCAGTACAACGAACGGACGGGGCGACGTCACGCGGTTAAGGCCGTCAGACAAACAATATGTCCGAGATGTTGTGCACCACGGAGATTTCGTCGGTCTCAGTGTTGGTGATGTAGATAGAGTCCGCCGCCGCGTCATAGACCACGTTGGTGGTGGAGTCATCTCCCGATATGGCGATGTTGACATCGATTGTTGTCTTGACCCCGGTTTCGAAATCGAATGCCGTGCCGATATGCTCGCTTCCGAAGGAATCGCCGAAGAAGAACGTGCCGTCGACGGCAAAGCCGTATCCCAGCCCGCCGGCGGCGAAAGTCTTGGATTCGATCGGGTTCAGCGTGTCGGGATCGATTTTGGAGACCTGCCAGGTCGCATCATCGATGCGGCCGACGACATAGATGCCGGTCGAATCCTGCATCGTATTGACGGCCGTGAATCCACCCCAGTCGAACGTACCCGCCCCATTCTCGCCGATAAGGCCGGGAATCGGGTCGCCCTGCTGATCGAGCGATCCGTCTGCGGCGTCCCACTTTGCGAGATAGGTCTGATCGGGGAAAGGGCCTTCGCCTTTGACCTCGTTGGTTCTTCCGATGATCTCGCCGCCGCGGACCGAAAAATAGGTTCCGCCGATGTCATATTCGCCAAGGTCATATTCGCCAAGAGAGATGGCGCCGCTGGCATTGTCTGCTTCAAAGGCCGAGGCGTTGTCGTAAATGCTCACCATGGAATCATCCGGGAAACCATGGCCGGAGCTGACGTAAAACTTGCCCGTTTGCGGATCGACCGCGACCCCCTGGAGTTCGTAATGGTCCAGGAAGGGGCGCACCACCTCCGCCTGGGACTCAACATGATTGGTGTTCAACGACTTGCCGTCCGTCACGCCGTCGACGGTCAGCGAGATCACGCCGGCATCCGCGTGACCGGCGCCGTCGGAGACCTTGTAATATTGAAGCGTCTCCGTGACATGCTCGCCATCGTTGAGACCCGCCTTCACGGCGGGATCGAGATCGTAGGTGAAGCCTCCGTCCGCCGAAAAATGGAAGGTGCCGAATTCACCGGCGACGTCGGTGCTCCGCGTGGCGCTTACGCTGATGCCCTCGACTGAGCGCAGAAAGATATGACCCGCCTCCCCGGCAATGTCGTTGGCAAGCACGTTGCCCGCCATCGCGCCGCTTTCGCGGAAGGTAAAGGCATCGTCGACCGCGACCGGCGCACTGGTCACCCCGTGAATGTCTAGCGTGAAATGTCCGACATCCGTATTGCCGGCGCCGTCGGAAATCTTGTAGCCGATCGTCTCTCTCAGCGTCATTCCGTTAAGGAAGCCCGCTTTGGCGGCCTCGTTTAGCGTATAGGTGTATGAGCCGTCAGCCTTGACGTGGAACGTCCCGTGCTCGCCCCCGATATCGGTGACCTGCCCATCCTTCTTGGCGAGAACCCTCTCGCCGTCGAAGAAGTTGAGAAACATATTGCCGTTGGCCGCTGATATATCGTTGTCCAGCAGATTGCCTGAAATAACGTCGCTCTCGTAGACGGTGTGCGAGTCATCGACCGCCACGGGTTTTGCAAACACTGTCATGGATATCTCCTTCAAGATCCATTCGCCTTGGTCGATTGGGAGGAAACAGCCATTGCAGGGGAAGGTCAAATTATTTTCTAGTAAAAGTGGCATTTTAGCTTTTTGCAATTTTGTCATGCCGCAAGAGGTTGCCGAGCGCCAACGCTCAAGAGCGCCTCATCCTGAAGCGTGGAAGCCGAAGGCTGGAGCCTCGAAGGACGAGGCGGGTGCGCGTCGTATCAGTTCCGCACTTAGACCCCGACTAGAATCCTCACCCCACCACCGCCCTAATCTTCTCCGCATCCGCTGCCGTCGCCGGGTTATAAACCACCATGCTGAGATCCGGCCGCCCGTCCACCTGGAAGGCCGAATAATCGAAAGAGAGCAGCCCAAGCACCGGGTGCTTGATGTGTTTGGCGCCCTCGCCATGGGTGCGCACGTCATTGTCGCGCCACATCGCCAGGAATTCCGGGCTCTTGCGGCAGAGTTCGTCGACCAGCGGCTCGACCTCGGCCGCTGCACCCGCGCGGGCCGCGTCCACGCGGAAGGCGGCGACGACGAAGCGGGCGACGCTTTCCCAGTCGTACTGGGCGGCGCGCACGCGTGGATCGAGGAAGATGAAGCGCAGCACGTTGCGCTCCTCGGGCGGCAGCGCGCCGTAATCAGTGAGCAGCACGGTTGCCGCCCGGTTCCAGGCGATCACGTCCCAGATGGCGTTGCGGATCAGCGCCGGGCTCGGGTCCAGCGCATCGAGCACGCCCTGCAGCCTGGGCGTGACGCCCGCTTGCCTGCGGTAACGCACCTCGGGCGGTCGGCCGAGGCCGATGAGGAACAGATGCTCGCGCTCGACATCGGTCAGCATCAGCGCCCGCGAGATCCGGTCGAGCACATCGGCGGACGGCGCCCCGCCGCGCCCTTGCTCCAGCCAGGTGTACCAGGTGGGGCTGATATTGGCTCGGTTTGCCACCTCCTCGCGGCGCAGGCCCGGCGTGCGGCGGCGTTCGCCGGCAAAGCCGAGGGCTGCGGGGTCGAGCTTGGCGCGGCGGCCCTTGAGATAGGCGCCCAGCCGGTTTTCGAAGGTGACGAATTCGCTCATGCTGTTAGCCATTATACCATGATAAGATCACTACTTTACCATGATAGGGCCTTGCCCGATATCTGTCTCCATCGAAAACGGAGATATCGACATGCGCGTATTCGTCACCGGAGCCACAGGCTGGGTCGGCTCGGCCGTCGTCAGCGAATTGATCGCTGGCGGCCATCAGGTGCTTGGCCTCACCCGCTCAGAAAAGGGGGCTGAGGAATTGTCGGCCGCGGGCGCCGAGGTCCATCGCGGCACGCTCGAGGATCTGGAAAGCCTGAAGCGCGGCGCGGCCGAGGCCGACGGCGTGATCCACACCGGCTTCAACCATGATTTCTCGAAATTCGCCGCAAACTGCGCCCTCGACCGGCGCGCCATCGAGGCGCTCGGCGAAGCCCTCCAGGGCTCCAGCCGCCCGCTGCTGGTCACCGCAGGCCTCGGCCATGCGCCCGGCCGCGTCGGCACCGAAAAGGACCCGCCCATGCCGACCACCGAGACCTATCCCCGCGCCTCCGAAATCACCGCGGTATCGCTTGTCGCGCGCGGCGTGCGCGCCTCGACCGTCCGGCTTCCGCCTTCGGTGCACGGCCATGGCGACCACGGCTTCGTGCCGATCCTGATCGATTTCGCCCGGCGAACGGGTGTTTCGGCCTATATCGGCGAAGGCCAGAACCGCTGGCCGGCGGTGCACAGGCTCGATGCCGCCCGCCTCTATCGCCTGGCGCTGGAGCGCGGCGCCGTGGGCGGACCCTTCCTGGCCGTTGCTGAGGAGGGTGTGCCATTCAGGCAGATCGCCGAGGTCATCAGCCGGCGGCTCGACGTGCCCGCCGTCTCGCTGTCGCGGGAAGAGGCGGCAGAACATTTCGGCTGGTTTGTGATGTTCGCCGGCTTCGACGTGCCCACGTCCAGCGAACATACCCGCGCGCTGCTGGACTGGCACCCGACCCAGCCCGGCCTTATCGCCGATATCGACCATCCGGCCTATTTCGGCGGGTAAGGTCCGCCGCGGCGTCGAACGGAGCGCCTCAGAGTGAGGCGCTCTTGTGTGTCGGCGCCAGCCTGTGCGATCCGCTCCCGACAGGCTGCCTGAACCAAGCTATTCCTGGATATCGGGTTCAACCACCCTCGCGAGGTTTTTCAGCGACTCCTGCCAGCCGAGATAGCAAGCCTCAGGCGGGATGACGTCGGGCACGCCTGCCTGGGTAATATCCACCTCGGTACCAACCGACACCTTCTTCAGCGTCACGGTGACCTCCATTTCGCCTGGCAGGTTGGGGTCGTCGAACTTGTCGGTGTAGCGAACGCGTTGGCCTGGGACGAGCTCGCGGAATTCGCCGCCGAAAGCATGGCTGTTGCCGGTCGTGAAGTTGCGGAAAGACATTCTGAACGTGCCGCCGACGCTCGGCTCCAGATGATGTACGGTGCAGAGGAAGCCGTTCGGCGGAAGCCACTTGGCAAGCGCGTCCGCTTCGATGAATGCGCGATAAATCTTCTCCGGGGTGGTCGCCAGAACGCGATGCAGGCGTATAGTGTTCGGCATGTTCGTGATCCTTTTAGATGGACGGAATGGACGAGCTAAGGACGGATAAGATCTGGCCGATCCGACACGGGATTGATCTTTTCTTCAAGAAAGATCGATAGAAGTCGAATCTCCCTTCAGCCCGGCATGCCTTCGAACTGTGGAAGGTGGAGCGGTGTTGCCCAGGCAAGCCGCCGTTTGGTAAACATCTCGACCCCCGGCTGTATCAGCTCGGGCCGATCCAGGCTGCCGAGGGTGACGAAGACGAGGCCGGGGAAACTCTCTAGATTGCTACTGAACAACCTCGCGCCGCAATCCGGGCAGAAATTGCGATCGAGACCCTTGCCGGAATCGGCGATATAGTGAAACGCCTTCGGGCTGCCGGCGGTCAGGGTGAAATCGTCCTGCGGCACGGCAAAAAAGGTGGCGGCTTCGCCGCCCGAGGCCTTCTTGCAATCCAGGCAATGGCAGTCGGCGACGAAAGTCGGATCGGTATCGAAGGCGAACTGCACCGCGCCGCAGGCGCATTTCCCCGTATATTTCCGGCTCATGCCAGGCACCTTTCGTCTGGTGTTGAAATGCTCAAGGCCGCCTGCGGGCGTCAGGCTGCCGCGTGCTTACCGAGCGCATCGAGCAGAAGGCGGGCCGCCTGTTTCGACGAGGCTGGGTTCTGTCCGGTAATCAGCAGCCCGTCCTGGACGACATGCACGGCCCAGTCCTCCATCGCCGAAAACTTCGCCCCCTGCTCTTTCAGCACGTCTTCGAGCAGATAAGGCACGATCTCGACGAGGTGCACGGCCGCCTCCTCGGAATTGGTGAAGCCGGTAACTATCCGCCCCTTCGCGATCGGTCCGCCGTCCGGCGCCTTGACATTGGTCAATATCCCCGGCGCATGGCAGACGAGCGCCAGCGGCTTTCCCGCTGCAAGCGTCTCCTCGATCAGCGAGTGCGCATTGCGGTCGTTCGTCAGGTCCCAGAGCGGGCCGTGGCCGCCGGGGAAAAACACGGTGTCATAATCCGCCTGGTCGATGTCAGACAGCATCAAAGTGTTGGCGAGCGCAGCCGTCGCGGCCGGGTCTCGTTCAAATCGCCGCGTATCTTCCGTCTGAAACGCCGGCTCGTTGCTCTTCGGATCGAGCGGAGGCTGGCCCCCTTTCGGCGAAGCGAGTGTGATCTCGGCCCCGGCGTCACGGAAAACGAAGTATGGGGCAGCGAGTTCCTCGAGCCAGAAGCCCGTTTTCCTGCCGGTGTTTCCCAGTTGATCATGCGATGTGAGAACCATGAGAATTTTCATTTGCCCAACTCCTTCGGTCCGGCCGGAGGACAAAACCTTCCGCGTCCGGTTTACGGTGAAATACGGCCTGCAATCTCATGTTGAACTGGAGAAATCATAGATCGGTCGCCCCTGCGACACAAGTCAGAGCCTCCAAATACCATCTGTGAGAATTGAAGCGAAGATGTAAGAAGAGAAGATCTGACGCGCAGAGATCAACGAGGGCGCGCAAGGGACCTGGAATGTGAGCAAGCCGAATTATCGGGACATCGCCCGCCATGCCGGCGTGGGAACCGCAACGGTCGAGCGGGTGCTGAACGGGCGTGGGGGTGTTCGTCCCGAACTTGTCGAGAAGGTCATATCCGCCGCACGTCGCCTGGATTACCCGCGCAAGCTTCCCGAGACCCATCGCGGCCTGCTTAGGATCGAAGTGCTGATGGTTCGTCCGGAGACCAGCTTCTACCGGCGCCTTTCCCTTGCTTTCGAGAGAATTGCCGCCACCCTCGACCCTTTGGTCGTCGTGCATCGCAGCTTCACCGACGAGATGAACGCCGAGGGAATTGCGCGACGCATCCTGTCCACCGACCTTTCACGGGCCGGGCTGATCCTTGCCGTGCCGAGCAGCCCGGTGATCGGTGCTGCGGTGGAAAAGGTAAATGCGCAGGGCCTGCCGATCGTCCAGGTCGTCACCCGCGCGTCCGAGCACGTCGGAGAATTCATCGGCATCGACAATAACGCTGCCGGCCGGACGGCCGCACTCTATATCAGCCGAATGGCTCCGCGGGCCGGACCTGTCGTTGCAATCTGCCACCCCATCTATCAAGTGCATCGCGATCGGATCCGCGGCTTTTCCAATTACTTTCGTGATTATCCCGGCGCCTCCAGCTTCGAATGGCTGGGATTTGGCGGCGATGAGGAGCGTCTCAGCGCCGATCTCCTGTGGTCGGCGCTGGAAACGTATCCCGGCCTTGCCGGACTGTACAATGCCGGCGGCGCCAACGCCGCCCTGATCGAAGTGCTTCGCCGGCATCCGCGCGGCCGCGACGTGTTCTTCGTCGGGCACGAATTGACCGATTACACCCGAGCGGCGCTGCAGGACGGCATCATGGATGTGGTGCTGGATCAGGCGCCGGAGGCGCAGGCGCGGCGCGCGCTCGATCTCGTTCTGAATAGGATAGGCTTGACCGATATCAAACCGGACCAGGCACCGATCCGTTTCATCACCATCACCAAGGAAGGGCTTTGATCTAATCAGATCAAGGAAGGCTTCGGCATTCACCAGCGCCCCTGCTATTTTCCAGTCAGCACAGATATGTGGGCGACGCGGAAACATCCGGCGTGCCCTAAGGAGATGCCAATGGATGATCTGAAATTCGGCAAGCGCAACAAGCGCGGCGACTGGGCGCCGGACCAGCATGTGGAGAACGCGCCGCTTTTCGTCTTTCCGCCGCGGCTGATGGTGGTCCTGAAATGGCTGCCGCATTATTTCCTTCCCTGGAACCTGATTTTTGCGGTTTCTGCGCTCGCCTACTGGGCCTGGATCATTCCCCCGGTCGACACGATGAAATCGCTGAGCCTCGGCTGGACCGCCTGGCTCTATGCGGTGAACGCCATCGCGGTCTTCCTGTTCTACGGTGCCTTCGAACTGCATCTCTACGTGTTGAAGCGGCAGGAAAACCGCTTCAAGTACAATGGCAAGTTCCCGGCCGACCACAGGAACAACGCCTTCTGGTTCGAACGCCAGAACCTCGACAATATTCTGCGCACCTTCCTGTCAGGCGTGACTATCTGGACCGCCGTCGAGGTCGGCATGCTCTGGGCCTACGCCAATGGCTATGCGCCGTGGCTGAGTTTTGCGGAAAATCCATGGACGCTGGCACTCGTGGCGCTCGTGGTGCCGATCATTCACGAGTTCCACTTTTTCTGCATACACCGGCTGATCCACACGCCCTTCCTCTACAAATGGGTGCACTCGGTCCACCACAATTCGGTGAACCCTTCGCCCTGGTCGTCGCTGTCGATGCATCCGATCGAGCACCTGCTCTATTTCGGAACGGCGTTCTACCATCTGTTCCTGCCCTCCAACCCGATCATCATGCTCTACCAGCTGCATTATGCGGGCTTCGGGGCCATTCCCGGCCATGTCGGCTTCGACAAGGTCGAGATCGGCAAGGAGAGGCTGGTCGATAGCCACGCCTATGCGCATTACCTCCATCACAAATATTTCGAGGTGAACTACGGCGACGCGCTGATCCCGCTCGATAAGTGGTTCGGCACCTGGCACGACGGTTCGCCCGAAGGCGAGGCGCAGATGCAGGAACGCTACCGCAGGCGCAAGGAAAAACTCGCAGCCCGCAAGGCCCGCCTGGAAGTCGGGGGAGCCGCCGAATGAACTGGGTTTCAGCTGGCAAGCTCGACGAGATCGAACAGGAAGGGGCCATCCGCTTCGACCATGGCGGGCGCACCTACGCGATCTACCGTGGTCCGGATGACAGCGTCTACTGCACCGCCGGCCTCTGCACCCACGAGGCGATCCATCTCGCCGAAGGATTGGTCATGGATTTCGAGGTGGAATGTCCAAAACATTCCGGCGCCTTCGACTATCGCACCGGCGAGGCCATCAGGCTTCCGGCCTGCGAGAACCTGAAAACCTATCCGGCAGAGGTGATCGACGGAGAGGTTCGTGTCGCCCTCGGCTAGCATGTCGCCCGGAAGTGCGCAGTGGTTCCGGGATAAAGACATGCATGAAACCAAGGCCTAAAGCGTGTCGCATGAATCAAAATCTGATGCGGCTAATCCTGTGCGGCCGGCGTCTCCTCACGAGCGCAGCCGCTCTTTCTATGGAGAAAACATGGACGGTATCGTCATCATCGGTGCGGGCGAATCCGGCACCCGGGCGGCCTTTGCCCTGCGCGAAGCAGGCTATTGCGGATCCGTCACGCTGATCGGAGCCGAGCCGCACCTGCCCTATGAACGGCCGCCTTTGTCGAAGACCGGCAACGGTGCGGTGCAGATGAAGCTGATCTGCGCGGCAGACGCACTGGAAGCGGCCGGCATAACCTATCTCAAGGGCTTGTCGGCTTCGACGCTCGATACCGGCGCCGGAACGGTGCGCTTGAGCGACGGGCGGGAACTGCGTTACGAAAAGCTGCTTCTGGCCACCGGCGCGCGGCCGAGACGGCTCACATGTCAAGGTGCAGCGCGTGCGCTCGACTTCCGCACCCACGCCGACGCCGAAGCGATCTTCTCTCGTGTAGCGCCGGGCGGCAACGTGGCGATCATCGGCGCCGGTCTGATCGGGATGGAACTCGCATCGGTCCTTCGCAGAAAGGACGTCGCGGTCAGCGTGATCGAAGCCGCACCGAGACCTTTGGGCCGCGCCGTCCCCACACGTTTTGCCGAAAAGCTGCACGCCAGACATGCTGCCGAAGGTGTGCGCTTTCACCTCGACCGGAGCGTGGCGGCGATCAGCGACGACGGCGTCACCCTGACCGATGGCAGCCTAGTGCACGCCGATCTTGTCGTCGGCGCCATCGGCGTCCTGCCGGACATCGCTTTGGCGGAAGCAGCGGGACTGGCCACAGGCAACGGGATCCTGACGGATACCTGTCTTCGCACCAGCGCGCCGAACGTTTTCGCGGCCGGCGATTGCGCGGCCGTGGCCCAAGCCGGCGGCGGACATTTTCGCTATGAAAGCTGGCGGAACGCCAGGACGCAGGCCGAAACCGCGGCGCGAAACATGGCCGGAGTCACCGAGACCTTTAGCGCCCTCCCCTGGTTCTGGTCCGACCAATACGATCTTGGCCTCCAGGTGGTGGGGATGCCGCAGCCCACCCATCAGACCGTCCTGCGTTCGGCTGCGGATGGCGAGCTCGAATTCTATCTGGACGCTGGCCGCCTAGTGGCAGCCGCCGGCCTTGGCATCGGCAATGGCCTGGCCAGGGACATCAAGCTCGCCGAGATGTTGATTGCCGCAGCTATCAGCCCCAGCCTCCCGGAACTGGCCGACCCCGGTGTGAACCTCAAAGCGCTTCTGAAAAGCGCACGGGCGGCGTGATGCAGAGGCTGCTGATCTTCCAGTCGCTCTGGGCCATGGAGCGCCGGCACACCGATGGGTTCGAGCGCACACTCGACGACAACATCGCGATGATCTCCGAGGCGGGCTTCGACGGCATCAGCGCACATTACACCAACCGCCGGGATGTCGTGCGCCTGAACGAGTCCATTCGGGGCACCGGCTTAAAGATCGAGGGCGTTTGCTTTCCTCGCAGTGTCGAGGATCTACGTCTGCCGCTGGAACTGGCCGCGGAGTTTCCGGTCAGTCACATCAACCTGCAACCCGATATCCGCCCGCGCCGCATCGATGCCTGCCTGCCGCTTCTCGATGGCTGGATGCGGCTCGCTGAAGATGCCGGCATTCCCGTGTTCATCGAAACCCATCGCGACAGGATGACCGCGGACCTGTTCTTTACGCTGGATTTGCTGGATCAGCGACCCGAACTGCCGCTGCTGGCCGACCTGTCGCATTTCCTGGTCAGCCGCGAATTCGCCTTTCCGGTCGACGAGGAGAACCACGCTCTCATCCGACGCATCCTGCAGAATGCCCATGCATTTCACGGCCGGGTCGCCTCGAGCGAGCAGGTGCAGATCGAAATCTCCTTCCCGCATCACCGGCCCTGGGTCGATCTCTTCCTCGAGTGGTGGGAGTACGGTTTTCGTAACTGGCGATCACGCGCCGCCGATGACGCCGAGCTGGTCTTTATCTGTGAGTTGGGCCCCAAACCCTATGCGATCACGGGCAGAAGCGGCAACGACCAGACGGACCGATGGGCGGAGGCCCTGGCGCTTCGGCAGATGGTGCGTGGGCTGTGGGCTGCCACTGCCTGGTCCCCCATACATCGGCCTTCCAATCATGGAAATCCACCTGCTGGATCAGTGTAGTGTGAACTCACACGGTAAGCGTGTTGGCGAAGGTTTGGGATTGTGAATCAGATATGCCTAATGTAAATCTTGACGTGCACAAGTTGTGAGACAGTTAATTTGCTACGATATCTGGTTAAGGACATTCGCTGGGAGAGGCTTGGAGATGCGGAAAATTCGTGCGGCCAGCCCGGCCCTCGGACAAACACAGCCAGAAGCTTCGAGTTCAATCGACCGGCTTTTGTTCTTTGACCGCGATTTCAATCCCATCGAGAATTTGCTGGGCAATGAGCTGCCTGCTTCTGTCAAGCCGGCAGCGTCACTTTGGGAGCATTTTCCAGAGCTGGACAAATCGGCGATTACGCTTGCTTTCCGCTCATTGGATGACAGCGGCAAGCCTTTGCGGGTATCGGGCGATCTTGGCAGGTCTGGGTCGCACGGGCTGACGATCTATCGGATCGGCGATCTGTTTGCCGTGGTCCGGTCGGAGGAACTCGCCGACGACGAGCGCGCAACCCTTTTGCATCTGGCGACCCACGATCCGCTTACGGGACTGCCGAACCGACGCCAATTCAGTGAGGACCTCACCGAATTGCTGCGGGAGACCGCAGGCTCGAACGAGACACTATCCCTGATGCAGCTCGACCTTGACGATTTCAAGCCCGTGAACGACACGCTTGGGCATCCGGCGGGCGACAAGCTTCTCCAATTTGCTGCAAGGCGTATTCAAGACTGCCTGACCGGTGATGACAGAGCCTATCGACTGGCTGGTGACGAATTCACCGTCATTTCCATGGGCTCGGGACAGCCGGCCAAAGCGCACCGGCTAGCAGAAGTCTTGGTTGCCGCATTCAAGAAACCCTTCACGATAGATGGCATCGCGGTCTTTGTCGGCACCAGCATCGGCATATCCACAGCTCCGCCGGACGGGACAAATCCAGAGCAGCTTATGAAGGCGTCCGACCTTGCACTCTATGCCGCGAAAAAAGAGGGGCGCGGTCGAGCAGCCGCGTTTGATGCCTCAATGCTTGAGTCGCTGGAACAACGCGAACTGCTGCGCCGCAGCCTGCGCATGGCCTTGATCCAACAGCAATTCTTTGTCGAATATCAACCCATCGCCGAGGGCGGCTGCGTTGTCGGCTTCGAAGCATTGCTGAGATGGCACCATCCACTGCTTGGAAAAATTCCACCTGCGGCATTTATTCCGATGGCCGAGGCTGATGGAATGATGCCTGATATAGGTGCATGGGTTTTGGAGCAGGCATGCCGCGAGGCGATGAACTGGCCAGAGAACTACGTCGTCGCCGTCAATGTGTCCGCAGCTGAATTCCTGACCAGCGGCCTCACCGACCGGATATCCCAGACGCTCGACCTGGTCGGATTCCCGCCCGAGCGTCTGGAACTTGAGATAACTGAAAGCGTCCTGCTTGAGCGGACCGTCAACAATATCGACACGCTGAACACTCTCAACGTGCTGGGGATACGGATCTCGCTGGATGATTTCGGGACAGAATATTCCTCCTTGAGCTATCTGAAGACATTCCCTTTCGACACCATCAAAATCGACAAGTACTTTATCACCGATCTGGAAAGCGATCCGAAAAGCCAGACGATCGTCCGCTGCATCGTGAACCTCGCACATGGTCTCGACATGCAGGTGACGGCCGAAGGGGTCGAGACCCCAGGTCAGGCGGAATGGTTGGACAGTGTGGGCTGCGACAGGCTTCAAGGCTATCTGGTGAGCAGGCCGCTTCCGGTCGAGGCGATCAGTGAGTTCATCACCCGCATGGAAACATCCGTAAGCCACGCGCTGCCATAGCAGGAAACCGATTTTTCGCCGTGTTTTGAGAGGGCATGCATCAACCCGAGGCTCCAGGCAAGCTGATGGAGGCTGTATTGGAAGAGGAAGCATCAGGTTTCGATGACCCGGCATTGGCGCCGATGGTATCGCTGGAACTGAACGTTGCGATGTTCAAATCCAAGTGGCAGTTTTGCGACAGGATTACCGAATATCTCTCAGACATTCTCGGCCAAGGTCACAGCGATCCCGCTCGATATTCGAATTTTCTTTCCGTCGCGGCCAACGAGCTCATTGAACTTGCTTTCCGTTCGACAGGTGAGCCGGGAAGGATAAGTTTCCGTCTCTATCGGGGCGCGACGTTCAATCGGCTGAGAATTGCGTTTGCCTGCGAGGAAGCATCTGGCCGTGAGCAGGCGGGTGCGAGATCAGGCGAACGCCAGTCTCTCCCAGGCGCCGGGGCCGACTTGGTCATGAAGTCCGATGGGACGATTTTGCTTAGAGATTTGGCAACCCTATTCCGCGCCGCTATCCGAATTGAGAAAGATGGCGCCCACGGGATCCAGATCATCGCGGATTTCCCTTCGGCCGAGGACTTTCAATGAACCTGCTTGCTCACCCCTTCACCGTCCGTTTCGATCCGACAAATCAGGAGCTGTTGCTGTCTGGCAAGATGCGGCCCGAAAGTGCAACCGAGATTGCCGATGCCCTCAAGCTGGTGCGGCAAAGTTTGGAAAAATACAGCGGCGTCGTTTACCTGAATGTCAAACGTCTGACGCACATCAACATGACGGCCTTCGTCGCTCTGTCCGATATACTGACCGCAAGCTGCCGGACCAAGCCGGAACGGAAGATTGTCATCATCACGTCCAGCGTGGTGGCCTGGTCGACTTCGTTGTTCCAGACGTTGGCGGCATCACAACCAAACCTGTCGGTTGAAGTCTACGATTCGTCATTTTATCCAGGCCAGAGCTTTGTCGAGGATGAGACTTTCATTCCCATTCTCCGCACCCAGACGAAAATGACATGGAGGCACGAGCGCGAACTCCTGCCTCGCCACGGTCTGCGCAGCGGCCTTGTCATCGCGGATATCTGTTGCGGAATTGGCGATTTCGCCGCCTTGGTTCAACGGGAATTCAAACCGGCACGCCTTGTCGCGCTGGATCATTCCGTACGAAGCCTCGAATATGCACGCAGGGTCGCTGCCGACTTCGATCTGCAGGGGATAGAGTACACCTATGGTGACGCGTCCCAAATGCTCCTTCGCGATAATCAATTCGACTTTGTGACCTGCCGACATTCGCTCCAGATTTTCAACCGTCCCGAGATGCTGCTGCGGGAGCTTTACCGTATCTGCAAGCCCGGCGGCCGCGTCTACATCACCAACGAAAAAAATTCGCATTGCCTGGGCGAGCCCCATGCGGAAACGATAAAATGGACTTACGAAGAAGTCGCCAAACTGTTCAGGCACTTCGATATGGATGTCGAGATGGGGCCGAAAAGCCGTCATCTTCTCGCCGACGCCGGCTTCGACACCATCAAGGTCGATAACTTCATGGTCACGAATCTTGACGGGGATCCGCAGGACTTCGCAGACATCATCGAAGCCTGGGAAAATGTCTACGCCGGTGAGATGGCGGTTCGACGGGGCGACTCGTTGGATTTCATTCGCAGGTTCCGGCAAGGATTCAAAGATCACGTCTTTGCTGCCCTTCACCCCAAGGGTTATGCAGGCTGGCCGATTTGGGCGGCTTCCGGCCGAAAGCCGTTATGATGGACGGCAAATCATTGTCGAAAGGACCGATAAGACTGGGCTCGTTTCGAGCAAAGTTCATCCTGGTTGTCGGTGGGGCTGTGCTCTTTGACCTGCTGGTCAGCGGTGGACTGGCGCTTTGGAACGTTCAGAGGCTATCGCGTGACGCAACGCTCGAGGTCGGCCAGGGTCTTGAAGCTGCAAGCCAGGAATATATCCGCACATATGCCGATTCGACTGCAGCACAGGTGAGTTTGCTGCTGCGCCAGGTTCATAGCGACGTCAGCACGCTCGCAGGTGTGCTCCAGGCGCAGATCGACGATCCCGCGCGCAATTCGGACGTCGGCGCGGCAATCGCGCGCACATCTCCCGGCAGCGTCAGCCTCTCTTACGATCAGACGGGGAAGTGGTCTCAAAACGCGCCGGGCTCAGTCTCCGTCGTCAGCGTCTGGGGCTACTTGCTTGGACAAGACCAGAAGCCGAGACCCGACGTTGAGACCGATATCCAGGCGAGCGCGGTTCTGGATCTTGTAGCGCCGAGCTTGCTGCAGCACGGTGCTTCGAAACTGCAGATGTATTACATCGGATCGAAAGAACGACCGATTTTCAGAACGGCGCCCTATACCGACCAGGCTCAGACCTTCGACCGGCTCTATCCGGGTCACAACGAGGCGAATTTCTGGGACTTCTTTTTTCCCGGCCTTTACGAGTCCTGGCAGGGCTGGGCCAAGGATATGAAGACGCGGCCGGTCGCGGCCGACATCACCCAGACCGCGCCCTATACGGACGCCATCACCGGAAAGCTGATCGTCAGTTTCTTTCATCCACTCTGGACAGCCGACAGGAAGGATGTCGCCGGGACGGCCGGCGCCGACATCACACTCGACCAGCTGGCGCAGACGGTTGAAAATGTCAAAGTGGCCCAATCCGGCTTTGGCTTTCTCGCCATGTCCGACGGCAATGTCGTCGCGATCAACAGCACGGGCGAAAAAACTCTCGGTCTGCGGTCCGCCAGCGATGCGAGCGGAACCGGGGTGACCGGCCTGGAGCGCTCGCTGAAGGGCAGCGCCCAGCCTGCGATCGCCAAACTGGCGCTTGACCGCGAACAGGGCATCCAGCATTTGCTGTTGCAGCAGGACGGCAACGAGGTGCCCTATATCGTTATCGTCAAGAAACTGCCTGCGACCAATCTCTGGGTCAGCGGCCCGGTTCGGCAAGAAGCGATGCTGCTTGGCGTGGTTGTGCCCGAGCGGGAAATCGATGCCTCGCTCTATGCCGCCCAGGCCAAAATTTCCGACGCGACAAACCGGATCGTGCTCTACCAAATTCTGGCAATCCTGATGTCACTGCTGATCGTGACGATCGCGGTATTTGCGGCCTCGAAACGAATAACCGGCGGAATCAGCGCGCTTGCCGGTGCCGCCAAGCGGATTCAGGCGAAGGACTATTCCGTCAGGGTCGCAATAACAAGCAAGGATGAGGTCGGCGAAGCCGGCGAAGCATTCAATCGGATGGCCGAAGAGATCAGCTATCACACCGAAAATCTCGAGCAGCTCGTCGAAGAGCGAACCGCGCAAATCGAAGACGCAAAGGAAGAGATTTCGACGTTGAACGCACAGCTCCAGAGAGAAAACAGACGTCTTGGCACGGAACTCGCCGTCGCCGAGCGGATTCAGCTCATGGTGCTTCCGCTGGATCAGGAGCTCGAGGAGTTTCAGGCGCTCGAGATCGCAGCCTATATGAGGCCGGCGGAAGAAGTCGGCGGCGATTATTACGACGTATTGAAGAACGGAGGTCGGTTGAAGATCGGCATCGGCGACGTTACCGGACACGGGCTGGAAAGCGGCGTATTGATGTTGATGGTTCAGTCCGTCGCCCGCGCCCTGCAGGAAGCCGGAAACACCGATGCAGTGAAATTTCTCACGGATCTGAACAGCGCCCTGTTTAAAAATATCGTCAGGACGAAAATCGACAAGCACCTCACTCTGGCGTTTCTTGACTACGACGGAAAAGAGATGATCCTATCGGGACAACACGAGGAAGTTGTCGTCGTTCGGGCGAACGGCGAGGTTGAGCGCATCGACACCATGGATCTGGGCATACCGATCGGGCTGGAAGCCGATATCTCCGCCTTCATCAAAACCCGTGAAATCGCGTTCGAAAAAGGCGATCTCATTCTCCTGCATACGGACGGCGTCACAGAAGCCGAAAATGACGCCGGAGAACTGTTTGGCATCGAACGCCTGTGCCGCGAAGCAGTTCGCTTGAAGGATCTGAGCGCTGAGAAAGTCGTTTCTGAAATTGTCGCGACACTCATGCTCTTTATCGGATCGCAGAAGATTTACGACGACATCACGCTACTCGCAGTGCGGCATAGGTGAGACATGAGGCCAACGGTATACGGCAGCGAATCCTTGGCCGGCATAAGTCTGGATTCGGGCACGCGCCTGACCTTAACGGATGGCCCCCTTCAGCTTGGATGGAAACACTCCGGAATGACGTCGGACTTCATAGCGGAGGTTATGGCTCTGCGGTATTCGGGCTCGAAGAAGGGCTACGTGCAGGCGCATCACGACATCGGATACCTCAGCAACGAACTGATCGAAAACGCCGTGAAGTTTCGACAGCCTGGTGAGATCCTTATTGAAGCCGGCATATTCGACGGATCATTTTTGATAAGGGTGCAGAACACGATCGATGGCGTGACATCCTCTCGCTTTCAGCAGCTATTGCATCGCCTCCAATCGAGGGACCCCGGAGAACTTCTTCTTGAGCAAATCGAAACCAACGCCATATCAACAGCAAGCGGTTCCGGCTTGGGGTTACTCACACTTCTGAGCGATTACGACGCAAAAATGGCATGGGCATTCGAAGAAAGTGAAGGTGAGCGTATCATACTGACGACGACTGCAGCCGTGGCGATGCCGCCCTCCTCCAATCCGTGAGCGAAGAATGGAAATCAGCGACGAAAACTTCCGCGTATGGGCGGAACAAAACGAAGTGTATTTCGATGGGGTATTTCGGCTGGCAGGACCGGACGCCTATGCGCCCATCTACTCATTGATAACAGGCCTGCTCCACGAGGGGCACAAACAGGTGACTTTCAACCTGACCGGTCTCGAGTTCCTCAATTCCTCCGGCATAAATCTCCTGGCCAAGTTGACCATTGAAGCTAGAAAGATGGGCGACCTGCTGCTCGTCGTCAAAGGCACCCACCAATATCCTTGGCAAGCGAAATCCCTGCCGAATCTCAAAAAGCTGCATCCGCTTCTCGATTTGCGATTGGCATGATCCTCCTTCGGCGAAGGCTAATCACCGTAAACGGTGTTTAGCCGGCACCTTCCAGATCGCCGCATGGTTGACGCTGACCTTGACACCCTCCATTGCTGTGTCCCGCTGCGTTGGGAGGGGAGCGCGTATTCGCATCCTGCCGGTAACTCTCCCAGCCATCCACGAGGATGAAGCGATGGACGACATTCAATCCAAACGAATGATTCTCGAATTCCTGAGGAAGCACTCGTTGGCTGTGATCGCGACATCTCATCGAAATGGCACGCCTGAAGCTGCGGCCATCGACTTTTCCGTTCGGGACAACCTTGAAATCGTGTTCGATACCTTTGAACACACTCGCAAATTTGCAAATATTTCGGAGCAGAGCAGCGTCGCACTCGTCGTCGGCTGGGACGACAATATTTCGGTTCAGTATGAGGGCGATGCCATGAAGGTTTCCGCTTCCGATATTGAGAGATACCAGGAAGCGCATCTTAAAAGCGTTCCAGTTGAGAGAGAATTTGTCGAGAAGGGTGCTGTGATATTTAGGGTCAACCCTCGTTGGATACGATATTCGGATTTCACTAAAGAACCTCCAGAGGTTATCGAGGTTCACTTCTGAAGGCTGACCGATCCTCTTCACCCCTTGCTCCGCAATCGGCGCAAGTCCCGTGCGGGTGATCACCAGTTTGCGACGCGTGTGCCCAATAATAGGCCAGCCGAATGTCCGGCCCGAATCTCAAAAAGCTGCATCCGCTTCTCGATTTGCGCTTGGCGTGAATTGAGCCGAGGGAGGAAGAGGTGGCATCCACGCCCAATCCTCCGCTCATTGGGAGTAGCATAGGCGCTGTCGTGCTCGCACCTTGACCACATGCTTTGTTATTTCGAAGGTTGCCCCCCCCAGGGGGACGGCGGGTTTGCGCCAATTGCGAACTTAGGGCTCTCTCCAACGGCAGCTACAGGTCACTCCGCCAGAGGCGATCCATCATATCGAATGCGAGCGCGACGTTCGGGTCGGAACGACGCGGGAGCAGGCATGCGAAGCCCAAAGTGGTCTGCAGCTCGACCCTGTCGGCAATGACCAGGCCGTTGGTCTGTCGCTCATCGAGGGCGATGGATTCGCGGCACAAGCTGAGACCCAGGCCCGTTCGCACCATGGCCAGCATCGAAGTCTCCTGGTCAACTAGCGCGACGACATTCTGCTTGAGATTGAGGCTGCCGAGCTTCTTGGCCAGCAGTCGGTGGTGAACCGATGCCGGCGGCGTGCCGATCCACGGCAGTTCGGCAAGCTCCTTCCAGTCCTTCCCTGCGACGAGGCTGGCAAAGGCCGGCGGTGCCACGACACGATAGGTCAGATGCGAAATTGGACGGATGAAGAACTGCGCGTCAGACGCCGCATCCTGGACCTGGGTGCTTGATCCGTAGTCATCGAGATCACCAAGGAAAAACCCGACATCCAGCTCGTTGCGTTTCAAACCGATCGCCACTTCTCCACTCATTCCCTGGCGAAGCTCGGTTTCAATTCCCGGGCCGCTTTCGACCAATGCCTGCAGGAATGCACCAAGACGGGTAAATTCCGGATCGATGATCGTGCCGATCCTGAGCTTGCCGCGAAGTTGCGCCGTGAGGTGCCTGGCGGTCTGGCTGAACTCCATGACCGAGGCGATAACCTGCTCCCCTTTGGTGGCGAGCAACGCGCCATCGCGTGTCAGTTCGAGCCCGCTCGCCGTTCGCCGGAATAACGTCAGCCCGACATCGTCAGCAAGGCGCTTCAACTGGAGGCTAATCGCCGGCTGTGTGAGATGCAGAAGCTCCGCGGCGCGGGTGACGTTGCCTTCCCGGGCAACAGTGACGAATGCGCGCAGCAGCCTCAGGTCCAGATGATCCGCCATATAAAATTCTCTTATAATTGATTGTCGCATTTATCATTGGATTGTGCCTTTGGACAACGTTTATATGCTGCCAGGAGGATGATCATGTCCAAGGAATATGATCCAGCTTATAATTTGAGCGCCGTTCCATTCGGCTCTGCGGGGACGCTGGCGTGATGACCACCGGCTCCCCGACAGATGCACACATCTACGATTACATCATCGTCGGCGCTGGCTCGGCCGGGTGCCTGCTGGCCAATCGGCTGAGCCGCGACCTTTCCAAGCGCGTGCTGCTCATCGAGGCAGGGAAGAAGGACAACTACCCCTGGATTCACATCCCCGTCGGCTATCTCTATTGCATCGGCAATCCGCGCACCGATTGGCTCTACAAGACCGAACCGGAAGCCGGCCTCAACGGGCGTTCCCTGCGTTATCCGCGCGGCAAAACGCTCGGGGGCTGCTCGTCGATCAACGGCATGATCTACATGCGCGGCCAGTCGCGCGATTATGATAGCTGGGCCGCTCAAACGGGTGACAGCGAATGGTCCTGGGAAAAATCGCTGCCGGATTTCAAGGCGCACGAGGACCATTACCGCCTCGATGGAGGTGCTGATCCTGTCACGGGTGACAATAGCCGATTTTCCGACATGCATGGCCATGGTGGCGAATGGCGGATCGAGAAGCAACGTCTCAGATGGGACATCCTCGAATCCTTCGCCGACGCAGCGGTGCAGGCTGGCATCCCACGTTCGTCCGACTTCAACAGCGGCGACAATGAAGGCGTCGGCTATTTCGAGGTCAACCAGAAATCCGGATGGCGCTGGAATACGTCGAAGGCTTTTCTTCGCCCGATCCGCAATCGCCGCAACCTGTCGATCTGGACAGAAGCCGAAGTCGACAAGCTGATCGTCGAGACGGCTCCCGATGGGCGCAAACGTTGCGTCGGCCTATCTCTCTATCGCCGGAACCAACGCATGTCCGTTCGGGCCGAGCGCGAAGTCATCCTCTCGGCCGGGGCTATCGGCACGCCGCAGATCATGCAGTTGTCAGGCATCGGTCCGGCGGAAGTGCTGAAGGCGGCAGACATCGAAGTCAAACACGATCTCCCCGGCGTCGGCCAGAACCTGCAGGACCACCTGCAAATCCGCGCCGTGTTCAAGGTCAGTGACGTAAAGACGCTGAACACGCTGGCAAACAGCCTGATCGGCAAGGCCAGGATCGGTCTGGAATATGCCATCAAGCGCAGCGGACCAATGAGCATGTCGCCCTCACAACTCGGGGCTTTCACGCGCTCCGACCCCGGCCGAGGGCATGCCAATCTCGAATATCACGTTCAGCCGCTCAGCCTCGACGCCTTCGGCGAACCCTTGCATGCGGTTCCGGCGTTCACGGCAAGTGTCTGCAATCTCAATCCTTCAAGTCGCGGCAGTGTTCAGGTCCGTTCCAATCGCCGTGGTGAAGTGGCTGCGATCGCGCCGAACTATCTGAGCACGGATGAGGACCGCAGGATCGCCGCAGACAGTATCCGCCAGATCAGGTCGATCGTCAGCCAGCCGGCGCTTGCGAGATACCAGCCTGTCGAGTGGAAGCCGGGGGTCGAATTCCAGAGCGATGGCGATCTGGCAAAGCTGGCCGGCGACATTGCCAACACCATCTTTCATCCCGTCGGGACCGCGAGAATGGGCCGCGATGACGATAATATGGCCGTGGTCGACAGCCGGCTGCGCGTCCGGGGTATCGATGGCCTCAGGGTCGTCGATGCCAGCGTGATGCCGACCATCACCAGCGGAAATACCAGCGCCCCGACGATGATGATCGCCGAGAAGGCAGCCGGCTGGATCATCAGCGACGCGCAAAAGCGCGCCTAAGAACAAGAGCATTTCGGAGGATCACACAATGACATCGATTTCGCGTTCCGCATTGCCGCTCTCGGGCGTTCGGGTCGTTGACTTCGGCCAGTATATCGCCGGCCCGGCCGTTGCCATGATCCTTGGCGATCTCGGTGCGACCGTCGTGCATATCGATCCACCATCGGGTCCGCTCTGGGACAATCCGGCCAACGCGATCCTCAACCGCAACAAGCTGATCGTGGCGATCGACCTGAAGACCAAGGCTGGAGCGGAAGAGGCCAATGCGTTGGTCGCCGAGGCCGACATCGTCATCGAGAATTTCCGGCCGGGCGTCTTGGCCCGGCTCGGCATCGACTTCGAAGCGTTGCGCGCGGCCCGGCCGGAAATGATCAGCGTCTCGATCCCCGGCTTTGCTTCGAACGATCGGTTGCGCCGCGACTGGCGGGCCTTTGAGACCGTCATTGCCGCTTCTTCCGGCGTATTCACCGACATGGGCCTGAACCGAGTACTGATGGGTATCAATCCGTCCTTTTCGCCCCTGCCGCTGGCATCCGCCTACGGCACCATGCTGGCGGCTTCCGCCGCGGTCTTTGCCCTGCAGTCGCGCGAGAAGACCGGCCATGGCGATCACATCGAGGTTCCGCTCGCCGCCGCAGTCATGGAGGGCCTGTCCTATAATTCGATCAAGATCGACGATTACCCTGTGCGCTACCAGACCCAGCGCGAACAGGAGATCGAGCGCCGCCGCACCGAAGGCCTGCCGATGGACATGTCCTATGACGACCTTCAGGAATTCCTCGATCCGTTCTATCGCAGCTTCCTGTGCAGCGATGGCCGGATGTTCTACGTCGTTTGCCCGAGCCACAAGAACCACGCCAAGCGCTGCCTGCAGACGCTTGGCATCTATGACGAACTGGTCGAGGAAGGACTTCGCGAGGAAGAGGATACCTATCTCCCCGTCGCCGCATGGTCATCCGACGTCTCGCTCGGTGTCTATCCATTGCCAAAATTCTGGGCCGACAAGATCGCCGGCCGAATGAAGCAAATCTTCCTGACAAAGACTTCAGCCGAATGGGAGCGCGTGTTCGGTGAGGGCCTGTTCCCCGGTGCGCCGCAGCGATGGCTGCAGGAATGGATCGCCGACGACCATGCCAAGGCGGCGGGACTGATGATCGAGGTCGAAGACCCCGTTCTTGGCAGCATGACCCAGCCGGGACCGATGGCCTGGCTGCAGGAAAGCGCCGAGGCCATGCTCAGCCCAGCGCCGCGCGCCTGGGGAAGCGTTGCCGACGCATTGGCAAAACTGCGGACGATAAAGGCCCCAGAATTGCCTTTGCCGGCAGTAGGTCCTGCTGGCGGATGGCTGGATGGCGTCAAAGTCCTCGATCTTTGCAACGTCATCGCCGGACCGCATTCTGTCGCCTATCTCGCCCGCTTCGGCGCGGAGGTCATCAAGATCGATCCGGCCAAGCCACTCTACGACTGCTGGAACACGGTGATCTTCGGCATGTCGCATATGCGCGGCAAACAATCCGCACTGCTGAATATCAGCTCGCCTGATGGACGGGTCGCTTTCGAAAAGCTGGTGAAGTCCGTAGACGTCGTCGTCTGGAACGCGACCGACCGGCAGGTCAACGCCATGGGCCTCGACGTTGAGGGCTTGAAGGCCCTCAATCCACAGGCGATCTTCTGCCAGCTCGATTGCTTCGGCGGCGTCCGCACCGGACCGCGCACCAACTATCTCGGCTATGACGACCTAGTGCAGGCAGCAACCGGCATCATGCTGCGGTTCGGCGGTTCGATGCAGACGCCCGAGGAACACGCTCATGTCGGCACGATCGATGTCATGTGCGGCTTTGGTGCAGCGCTCGGCGTGGCCGCAGCGCTCTACCAGAAGTCAAGAACCGGCGTCATCGGACGTCCCAGGACTTCGCTTTCAGCACTGACGGGTTTGGCGCAGATTCCATTCTGCTATGACTATGAGGGCCGCAGGCCGTTCGACGAGCCTTCAGGACGCGCGACGAGAGGGTTCAATGCGCTCGCGCGGGTCTACGAGACGCAGGATGGCGGCTCGATTCTCTTGGCCGCAACTGAAGACGACCTCCCCGGGTTCTCGGGCGTACAGGGATTGACGCGCTTGCCTCTGCTGGCTCCAGGCGACCGTGAGACTTATCTGACCGATGCGTTCGCCACCCGACCCGCCGAAACCTGGCATCAGCGCCTTATCGCCGCTGGCATCGGCGTATCGCTCTGCGATAATATCGAGAGCATCCGGAGCCGCAGTGCGCGCGTTGCCGACGGCACGCCGGGGACGGACCGCGGCAGTTATTCGTTCTCGATCTTCCCCGATCATCCCAGCGGTCACACAGTGACACAACTTGATCCGCTCGCCGTGAGGTCGACGCAGGCGACGGTAACTTCGTTGGCTCCCGCCGAAAAATACGGAGCGTCGACGGCAAAGGTATTGTCGGAGGTGGGCTACAGCGAAAGCGAGATAGAGATGTTGATCACGTCGGGATCGGCCAGCGTCTCATGGAGCCATGAATACCTGCCGAGCTAAACGCGTCGGAAGTCTCAACTGCCGATGGCTGACACGCGTTCCATTGGCGGGCCTAACCGCATACGTTGATGGTTCATCCCATCCCCTATTCTCCTTGGGTTGCCCCGGTCGCAAGCTCTGACACAATCCGCGCCTTGACCTCATCCGGCCATTGGCGATGCACCTCACGTCGGCTCCGCCGCGTCGTTAGAACCTCCAACGTAGTCTCATGGAGAAACTCCTTGTCACTCGTCCATGGAATGTCGATCAAAGATCAAGCGACAGAAGACAACGTGGGCCGACAACATCGGGTACGGTGTAGCACATACCTCCTTTCCCTCTCGATCCTCGTTTCGAACCACCAGATTGGCCGCGACGATGGCCGCTAGCACGCCAGCGTTCGCCACGATGACAGGTGGTGGTTCGGCTTCAGGCCGTAGCGATCAGCCACATCTTGCACCGTCACGCCCGGACGCAGGCCCCCCGAGGCAGTCCTTGCCTTGATCTCATCGGGCCATTGGCGATGTCCCTACAGACTATAGCGGCCAGGACAGCAAAGAAACGAAACGTTAAGCAATTCAGGCCGTGTAGGACCATAGCCGGGGCTATGCACTGGACCTCGGTCCGATGTGCGATGCGCGATCACCGTCTAATCTTTCATATCTGCTCACGTCGTGCCCTGCACGGCTCCTGACGGTCTGATACGGAGAACAACGATGCGGATAGCAACCTTAGCGTCCCTGGCCGTGCTTTCGCTGGCGCTTGCAGCAAGCCCGTTAACGATTGCCGGGCTCGACTCGGCCGCACTGGCAAAGGACGGCGGAAACGGCGGCGGCAATGGTGGTGGAAATGGCGGAGGCAATGGCGGCGGTCATGGCGGCGGCAATGGAAACAGCGGCAGCCATGGCAGCGGCAACCAAGGCAGCGGTTCGACCCACGGCAACTCCAACTCTCAAGGCGTGAGAGGCAAATCTGGCGAGGCGGCGGGCAAGTCCAAGTCCGCGAAAGCAGGCGAGACTAAAACCAGCACCAAAGAAAAGAACCTGTCGGCGCAGCTTGCAGGCCTTAACTCCTTGAAGCGGAACTACAGGGCGTTGATGCACACATCGGACCCACGCATGACTGCCATTTCGGCCTATGCCGTGGCTTATGCCCAGTATGAACTCGACAATGGAATCGAGCCCGCAGCCGATGACCCTTTGTTGGGGGATGAGGCGCTCGAGGATGCATTGGCTTCGGCAACGAAAACCGGTCAGGTCAGCCCCGCCGTTCTGGACGAAGCCAAGACCATTCTCGGTGTTGGCGACGCGAATGGAAAGATCGATCAAATCCGCACCTCGCTTGAGAACGCCGCTCCGGCGACTCTCGATGAATAGCCGCTAGTGAGGTGCAGGCGGTGCGAAGCGCCCAGTGGTGGCGCTCCGCACTAAACTACGAGAGCATTTCCGTCTTTGTCTAAGTAGCGGAAATGCTCTATTTTTTTGAGCAATTTCGGGTGTAGAACACGGTCTGAGACCTCCGCGAGGGCTGCCCCTCATCCGGCTGCCGCCACCGACCGGGGTCGAGCCACGCGTCTCGACCCGTCCCTTCGGACCCCCGTAAACGGGGCGAAGGGGCCTCTCAGTTCCCCTCCCACCTCTCGCGGGGCACGTCCCCTCGCCCCGTTTACGGGGAGAGCGACTGTCTTATTTGTCAAGCGTTTTGCCATGGTCGTCCGTCCCTGATGATGGCATTGAGGATGGTGAGCAGCTTGCGCATAGTTGCGACGGTTGCGACGATCTTGGGCTTGCCGGCCGCGACCAGACGGTCGCGGAAGGCCTTGAGGTCGGGGTTGTACCGACTGGCGACGAGGGCGGCCATGAACAGCACAGCCCGCACCTTGCCGCGGCCGCCGC
>NZ_JABDWD010000029.1:0-63579 GCF_019685115.1 Rhizobium sp. NZLR11
CGCCATTGTCGCCCTTGTCGGAGCCGCCATTGTCGCTCTTGCCGGAGCCGCCATTGTCGCCCTTGCCGGAGCCGCCGTTGTCGCTCTTGCCGGAGCCGCCATTGTCGCCCTTGCCGGAGCCGCCATTGTCGCTCTTGCCGGAGCCGCCATTGTCGCTCTTGCCGGAGCCGCCATTGTCGCTCTTGCCGGAGCCGCCATTGTCGCTCTTGCCGGAGCCGCCATTGTCGCCCTTGCCGGAGCCGCCATTGTCGCTCTTGCCGGAGCCGCCATTGTCGCTCTTGCCGGAGCCGCCGTTGTCGCTCTTGCCGGAGCCGCCATTGTCGCCCTTGCCGGAGCCGCCATTGTCGCTCTTGCCGGAGCCGCCATTGTCGCCCTTGCCGGCGCCGCCATTGTCGCTCTTGCCGGAGCCGCCATCGTCGCTCTTGCCGGAGCCGCCATTGTCACTCTTGCCGGAGCCGCCGTTGTCGCTCTTGCCCGAACCGTCTTTGTCGCCCTTGCCGTGACCGTGATCCTTGCCCTTGTCGCCGTCGTGATGATCGCGGTCCTTGTCGCCGTGATGATCGCGGTCCTTGTCGCCGTGATGATCGCGGTCCTTGTCGCCGTGGTGATCGCGGTCCTTGTCGCCGTGGTGATCGCGGTCCTTGTCGCCGTGATGATCGTGGTCTTTGCCGCCGTGGTGATCGTGGTCCTTGCCATCGCCGGTGTCATCTCCGCCGCCGGTATCGTTTCCGCCACCGTCAGCAACCTGGTTGCCGCTGTTTTCGGCAGTCGACCCGGTGCTCGATGTTTTCTTGCCGCTGCCGGTGCCCTGGCTGCTGGGGTCGCTATCTCTCGGGCTGAACTTGCTGCCGGCCGGAATTGATTTGGTCGGCATGCACAGCCTGTATTCGAGTGTGCCGCGAACTGCGCTGTTGCAGTTAACCACTGCCGGGGCTGCGGTTGCCAAGCTGCTGCTTGCCAGAAGCGAAGCTAAGGCAATGCCCAATTTCGATGCTCTGCTGATCATTTCAACCGTCTCCCAAGGTTAACCGAATGTTAATGGAGAGAGTTCGTATACTAACGATCAACTAACGTGAAGAATAAACAATAGTTAATCTGTGTCAGTTATATAATAAGGTTAAATTCGTAAGTATAAAATTTTAATAAATTTTTATACCGACTCTGTTATCGTGACGATACAAATAAGGGGAATCCGCTATGGCGCGTCTCTTTTCTCTTGCTGCTATCTCATTCATTCTCCTGGCTTTTCAGGCTGTTGCCGGGTCATCGCTACCTGTGACGAGAAGCATCGGCGCACCTGTGGGATTCGGCGCAGCCTGCGCCAAGTACAAATGGCTGTGCGGCAGGATGGCGGCGCAACAGCTGAACGACGCGGCAGGCATGGCGCTTCTTCAAAAGGTCAATCGTGCTGTAAATGGACGCATCATTCCCGCAGAAGATCGCCCCTCATCCGGATCCAAGGATGTTTGGTCTCTACCGGTCGCCGGCCGTGGCGACTGTGAGGACTACGCCCTCCAGAAGATGAAGGACCTGATCGAGGCTGGGTTTCCCTCGAACCGGTTGGCGCTTTCCGTGGTCATCGGACCGCATGATCAAAACCATGTCGTTCTCATTGCCCGGACGGACGGCGGCGATTTTGTGCTGGATAATCTGACCAGCGCCGTGAAGCCCTGGCGCATAACCGGCTATACGTTTCTGGCCACGCAGGATTTCCAATCGCGAACGGGCTGGCGCGTGACGCTTGCTGGTCCTCGCGCCGGTGAGTTCTCCTGAACCAGACGCGTCGTCATTCAATCGCATCGCCAAGGTGCCTGACACCGGCAGCCCCGGCTCGGCCGCGAATGGTCCCGTCTCGCAGACTGGGAAGTCTCCTGCAAGAGACCAGGCCTGCCGTTCCTCGGGCGAAGAGGGCGCGGCAATATTGGCTCCTTCAAACTCGCGAGTGAGCCGAAGCGGCAAAACACAAGGGAGCTCAGGTAACTCGATGAGAGCCGTTCAGCGCTGGCGTCAGAGGGCGCCGCGCTTCGAAAGGGCTCGCCGCTGACAAGCACCGGTTCCGGCACTATCTTCACCGCCGAGCTGTTGCCAAGCCTGGAACGAACCATGACGAAAACCAAACTTGTGGATCTCTATCGCGACTACATTGCCTGCCTCAACAGGCAGGACTGGCCGAACCTCGGGCAGTTCGTCGCCCGCGACGCGATTCACAACGAGCGACAGATCGGGTTGTCGGGTTACATCGCCATGCTGGAGCGCGATTTCGATGATATTCCGGACCTTTGTTTCAATGTGCTAATGCTAGTCGTTGACCCGCCTTACCTAGCGTGCCGGCTGAGCTTCGACTGCACGCCCAAGGGAGAATTCCTCGGCATCGATGTGAACGGCAGGCGAGTGACCTTCGCCGAGAACGTCATCTACGAATTTCGCGACGGAAAGATCGTCGAGGTCTGGTCGGTGGTCGACAAGGTGGCCATCGAAGCTCAGCTTCAGGGCGAGCGGTAATTGCGCGGACATCAGACGATGACGACGCGCTCTCCGAACGGGGTGTCGTCGTCGAAATTGCGGGTGCCGATCCGCTCGCTTTCGCCTCGCCTGACAAGACCGGTTGCTCCGCTTGATGCCCAGCTTCTTCCCCTTCTTCCGATGCCGCGTGCGCAAACCGCTTCTGTGAGTTCTCCTCGTCGTGGACGATCAGATTCGCGTGCGGGATGAAATCGCTTTCGGTTTCCTTCTTGAGTGCCATCTGATCGGCGGTGATCTGCGACTGGCGGGCGGCGACCCAGGCATTGTCGGGTTCGGAGCCGATCGATGTGCTGGTGCCGACCTTAGTGGGTTCGGACGGGGCGGTGGCGGAGATGGGGTTGATCGCGTCGACCATGAAATTCTCCTGCTGGTGGCAATTTGGCGAAACAGCGGTCGTTTTCTGGGAGGAAAAAACGGAACGGTCTTCGGACCAGTCAGGGAGACATATCGAGCCCAGGCAGAAAAACACAAGGGGACAGTGACGTCGCCGCCACCTCGAACAATGCCGAAATCGAGTGCAGGTACGGCAAATTCGACGAGGAATTGTGTACCCGACACACGGCCCAACGAATGATTTATGTAAGAATCGGAAACACTTTGTGACTAAGTGTCTCCAAAAGCAGCGTTTTTTGACTTGTCGCGTAAGCAGAGATGAAGGATATTCTGAAAACGTTGAGGGAAGCCTTCATGATCAGAATGATTGAAAACCCTGCCGAACTGGCTGGCGAGGATATCACCGGCAAATATATTCTCCGGAAGCTGAACTATCATTGGTTCGCTTACGGCAAGGCGGCCATTGTGACCGCCTGCAAGGGAACAATCCTGCATCTCGAGCGAGAAGAGACGGTTTATTCCGAGCGTTGGGGCCGTCGCGCCTATACCGGAACCGGCAAGCGTTACCCAGGCGGCATCTGTCCCATTTCGGCAATCGCCTGCGTTTGCGATACGCCCGATGACGTCAATGCCGTCATTCAACTGGATGTCGAAGCGCAGGACGAATTCTATCAGCTGATCGCCAAGGCGGAAGCCAGGGTTCAGGCGCTTGCCTCTTCCTCACGAAACAGCCAGTTTCTCGAAGCTGCCGAATAAGGCGGTTTTTCAACGAAATCAGCCTCGGGCCGTCATTGCGGCAATGGCGGAACTTCTCTGACATCCAGAATGCGGGATGCAGAGGCGTCGCGCAATCAGCCGCTTTCGCCGAAACTCAAGCACGTGTTCCCCGATTCTGCCGGCCCGATCACCCGATCTGCTTGAGATCGCGGGCGAAGCGTTGCCAGTTGGCGATGTAGTTTTCCGCCGAGCGGCGGATGGCTTCGATTGCCGCCTCGTCGAGCACACGCACGACGCGGGCGGGTGCTCCGACGATGAGGGAATTATCGGGGAATTGCTTGCCTTCGGTCACCAGCGCATTGGCGCCAACAAGGCAGTTGTCGCCAATCTTCGCGCCATTCAGAATGGTGGCGCCCATGCCGATCAGCACGTTGTCTCCGAGCGTGCAGCCGTGGAGGATGGCGTGGTGGCCGATGGTGCAGCCTTTGCCTGTTGTCATCGGGAAGCCCATGTCGGTATGGGCCATCACACCTTCCTGGATGTTGGTGCCTTCGCCGATGGTGATCTTCTCGTTGTCGCCGCGCAGCACGGCGCCGAACCAGACGCCGACATTCTCGCCGAGCTCGATCTCGCCGATAATATTGGCATCCGGTGCGATCCAATAGAGGCCGGCAGCGGCAAGTTTCGGCGTTGATCCGCCGAGCGCATAGACGGGCATGGCTCGCTCCTCAGACGATCTCGACCGATAGGGTGGCGACGCCGTCGATGCCGCAACTGATGCGATCGCCCCTGGCGACCGCACCGACGCCGGCAGGCGTGCCGGTCATGATGATATCGCCCGGCGCCAGCGTGAAGAGCTTCGACAGTTCGGCGATGATCTCCGGCACCTTCCAGATCATCTGGTTGAGATCGCCGTCCTGGACACGCTTGCCGTTCTGTTCCAGCCAGATATTTGCCTGCGAGGGGTGGCCGAGGCGGCTTGCCGGAACGATCGACGAGACGGGGGCGGAATGTTCGAAGGCCTTTCCGACCTCCCAGGGACGGCCGAGCTTCTTGGCCTCGCCCTGCAGATCGCGGCGGGTGAAATCGACGCCGACGGCATAGCCGTAAATGCAGTCGAGCGCGTCTGCGGCCTTAATGTTGGCGCCGCCGGATTTCAGCGCAAGCACACATTCGACCTCGTAATGCACGTCCTTCGAGAGTGGCGGATAGGGGAAGGCATTGCCCGCCGGCAGCAGGTTATCGGCATTCTTCTGGAAGAAGAAGGGCGGCTCGCGGGTGGGATCATGACCCATCTCGATCGCATGGTCGGCATAGTTGCGCCCGACGCAATAGACGCGGCGCACCGGAAAACGCTCGGCGCTGCCCTCGACCGGCAGCAAAACCGGTTGCGGAAGCGGGATGACGGTTGCGGGATCGGACATGAGCGGGCTCTTTCTGTTTTCGAGTCTTGCCGCATCTTAGACGGAAAACATCGCGCCGGGGAAGCGTCCCGGGCGTCCCGCTTCGGTGCATTGACGCTGTCAAGGTCGCAGGTTAACGTTGGCCATGAGCAGGATTTTTGCAGTTTCAACACAGTCTACGACCATCGCGCCGCGGTGGGTGTTAGACGCGTGAACTGAATTCCGTTCATTGCCGCTAAGACCAACCCGCCGGAGACGAGCGGGTTTTTTGTTGCCGCCCGTGTCCCGCATTCGAGGATGAAATCATGGACGATATCCAGAAGCATATTCTTGCGGAGCGGGCGCTGGCCGTTGCCCGTCGTTGCGTCACCAGCCGCTTTGCCGGGGCGGCTTTCGCCTACGTGGCTGGTTCGCTCATGCGTGGCGATGGGACTGCGTTTTCGGATATTGATCTCGTGGTCGTGTTCCCATCGCTGGAAAGAGCCTCGCGGGAGTCGTTCACTGAGGACGGTTTCCCGGTCGAGGCCTTCGTCCACGACGAACAGACGCTGGCGCATTATCTTCATGCCGATGCGGAGAGCGGCTGCCCCGTCATGGTCACCATGGTGGCGACCGGTAGCATCGTGGGCCTGGATTTCGACAGCGCACGCATCGTTCAGGCCAGGGCCGCAAGCATGCTCGCAGCAGGGCCAAAACCTCTTGCCGGCGCAAGCTACGACATGCTGCGCTATCACGTCACCGATCTTGCCGACGATCTGCGCGGGTCGCGCCCGCCCGAAGAGATTGCGGCCATCGCTGCGCAGCTCTATCAGAAACTCGCCGACCTCATCCTCCTCGGGCGTGGCGCGTGGGCCGGCCGCGGAAAGTGGGCGCCGCGTCTCATAAGAGCGCTCGATGCACAATTGGCAATCGAATTCGACGCGGCGTTCAGGCTGGCGGCAGAGGGCGACGCTACGCGATTTCTGGCTTTGGCCGACCGCGAGCTTGCCTTGCATGGCGGCCGCTATTTCGAGGGGTTCAGGCAGGACGCGCCGATGGAAGCGCGCCGCCTGGAATAATAAGGCTGCAGGGTTTCCAGCACCGAATTGAAGAATCCGCGGCGTTGTCATCTCCGACCGGAGAGTTGGTCAACCGACATTGCCGCAGACGCTGCTGAACGTCGCTCGGGCGAAAACAGGCCCTCAACACGTCATTCCATGCTAATCTTTGAGCCATCGGAAGGGATAGTGATGGCAATGCTGGAAACGGATAAGGTGTTCGCAGGCTCGGTTCCGGAAAACTACGACCGCTATATGGTTCCGTTGATTTTCGAACCTTACGCTGCGGATCTTGCGGGGCGGGCGGCATCCTTCTCGCCGAGCGCCGTGTTGGAAACCGCCGCGGGCACCGGGGTCGTTACCCGCGTATTGGCGCCAAGATTGTCGTCAGGCGCAAGCTATGTTGTCAGCGACCTCAACCAGCCGATGCTCGACTATGCCGCTTCCCGGCAAACGCCCGACAGCCGCATCCAATGGCGCCAGGCGGATGCTCTGGCGCTACCGTTTGAGGATGCGGCCTTCGATCTCGTCTGTTGTCAGTTCGGGGCGATGTTCTTTCCCGACCGGCCGGCTGCCTACCGCGAAGCAAGGCGGGTCCTGAAATCAGGAGGACGTTTTTTGCTGAGCGTATGGGATCGCATCGAAGAGAATGTGTTTGCGAATGATGTGACGAATGCTCTCGCCAGGATTTTTCCGAACGCTCCGCCGCGCTTCCTGGCACGCACGCCGCATGGCTACCACGACAAGGACCTGATCCGGTCGGAGTTGGAGGGCGCAGGTTTCTCCCATGTGGTGATCGAAACGAGGGCCGAACAAAGCCGCGCATCCTCGCCCCGCATTCCGGCCGTTGCCTATTGTCAGGGCACGCTTCTTCGCAATGAGATCGAAGCCAGAGAGGCAGGAAAACTGGAGGCTGCGACCGACTACGCTGCATCCGCGATTGCAGACAGGCATGGCGGCGGCGAGGTTGCTGCCAAAATTCAGGCGCATGTCATCGTGGCCGTGGCCTAGAACAGGATGATTTTAGGCCCGCTCGGCCTAATCTGAATCCTGTTCTTAAGAGTTAGAGCATGATGTCATGAGAAAACCGCACACACTTTTCAACATCATGCCAGAGCTGGCGAACACCCGAAGTACATGCCTAGCCGAGAGCGCCTTGGGCAGCGCAGATCCTGTCGATCAGAGCATCAAGTTCACCCCTTGGCGGACGGCTTTTGGCCAGGCGCTGCTTGAGGTACATGATCGGCTCGGCCAGAATTTCTTCCAGGCTCTCGGCGCAGGTGAAATCGCCGGCCACGCGCTTGACCTTCGAATTGTCGAAGATTGCCGTCCAGGCCTTGTCGCCGAGCAGTGGGCCTACCCACTCCGGATTGTATTTGATCAGGGTGTCCGTCGGAATGTGGACGATCTTCGCCTCGACGCCCAGCAATCTTGCGATGGTCTTTTGGATGTCGTCCCAGATATGTGCGCGATCGGAGGTGATATGGAAAATCTCATTTAGCGCTGCCTCCTTGGCGAAAAGTCCGACGAAAGGCATTGCGAAATCGACCGCGCGGGTCAGTGTCCACGGCGTGTGGCCGTCGCCCGCCACGATGGTGGGTTCGCCATCCAGCATGCGTCTCGCCATGACGTCGCTGTCGCCCATCATGATCGGCAGGCCGGTGCGAACGGTGTGGCTGGGACGGACGATCGTCCAGGCGAGTTTGATGGACTTCTTGAGCAACTCCTCGCCGGCAATCTTGGCCTGGCTGTAGGGCCAGTAAGGATTGATCGCCGGGGTCTCCTCGGTAATCACATAGTGACGCGGCGGCTTTTCATAGACCGAGGCCGAAGAGATGAAAATGTACTGACCGCAATTGTCCGCAAACAGTTCGATGTCGCGCGCGACCTGATCGGGCGTGAAGGCGATGAACTGGCACACGACATCATAGTTGGCCTTGGCGAGATCGGCATAGTCGCGCGATCCCAGTTCGCCGACGATCGAGGTCACCCCCGCAGGCAACGGGTTGCTTCTCAAGCCACGATTGAAGACGCTGACATGATGGCCTTGGGCAACGGCCCGCTCAACGCATGGATAGGAGATTTGGCCGGTGCCGCCAATGAAAAGAACTTTCAAAGCCATGAGAGTGACCTCGGGGTCTGCGCGGGATCGATGATGGCTCTTCATAGCGCGAAAGAACTTGATCGTCTCCCAGAAATCTCGCCATCTGAGAATGGCAACGCCCAAGAGAGCCTCGTCCCGACATGCTCCGAAGGACTCGAACGGCGAGCGGCATGTGTTCGGGCTGTTGATGGGTGCAAGGAGCGGCGTTGCGGCGTGTCCTTCGAGGCTCCGGCCTTTGGCCTGCGCGCCTCAGGATGAGGGCGTTGGCGGATGCCGCGCCTAGATGAGGGGCGCCGAGGATATCCCGTCCTCGATGAAGAGGTAGACAATGTCCGATAAAGAACTCAATGGCGCCGCGTCGCCGGCAATGAGGCGTACAGCGCGATTGAGGCTCAGGGCTCCTGCATCAACGGATATTCTTTTCCTGACCGAGCTTTTCTCCCGACCGGAGCTGGTCGCACACCGACCCGTGCCGCGGCCCGACTCGCCCGATGAAAGTGCTGCGCGGCTTGCCCGTGATATCGGGCATTGGAAAGATCATGGGTTCGGGCGTTGGGCGGTCGAAGCGAACGGCGCGCTGATCGGTTTCGGCGGCGTGACCGTTTCGAAGGAATTCGGCGGCCTCAATCTTTCGTATCATCTGCACCCCGAAAGCTGGGGGCAGGGATATGCCACGGAGCTGGTCCGGGAAACACTGACCTTTACCTTCGACGATCTGCATGCGGAGCGGGTGATCGGGTTGGTCCGCCCCATCAATGTCGCTTCAAAGCGCATTCTCGAGAAATACGGCTTCCATTTCGACCGCGAAGTGATGCTGCATGGCGCACCGACCAACATGTACACCCTCGGCGAACTCCGGACTTGAGGCCGCCGTAGAGGTTCGGGATGGCCGGTTTGCGCAGGCCCAAAACAGTCGCGCATTTTTGCTCGCTCTAAGGTACCAGCAAGATACTGCCGGCGGAGCGCCCCGACTCCATTTCTTCATGAGCCGTCGCAACATTTCTCAAGCTGTATTCGGCGCCGATCTGAGAGACGATCCCTGTTTCCATCGCCCGGACCGCCGCTTGAGCGGCCTCACGATATCTATCGATGTCAGTGCACCAAGCCATGATGCTCGGGTGAGAGAGCGCCTTGCCTGGCCGGAGTTCCTCGAGGGGAACGGGTGGAACCGGGCCGGCGGCCTGGCCGATGCTGACAGCCATGCCGAACGGTCGGACCGAGCGGATGCTTTTAACAAGCATGTCACCGCCAATTCCGTCAAAGGCGACGTCGACACCGTTTCCGCCCGTCAGCCGCTTGACCTCTGTGACAATATCCGCTCCCCGTCCGACCACGAGATGATCGGCTCCGTAGGATTCGGCGAGCGCCGCCTTTTCAGCGCTACTGACCGTGCCGATCACCGTGGCATTGAGCGACTTTGCCCAACGAACAAGCATGCTGCCCAGTCCACCGGCGGCCGCATGAATGAGAACACAACTCCCGTCATGCACATTGTAGGTCTTCGTCAACAGCATGTAAGCGGTCATGCCTTTGAGCAGCGAACTTGCCGCCGTTTTAGCCGAAATCGCCTTGGGAAGCTTAATCGCACGGTCGGCAGCGATGTTCCTCGTCGAGCAGTAGGCTCCGACCGGCGGTCCCGCATATGCGATATGATCGCCCTCTTTGAAGTTCTCGACGCCGGGGCCGACAGCTTCGACGACGCCTGCGGCCTCCGCGCCGATCACTGCGGGATATGAGGGCAGCGAGTAGATGCCCTTGCGGTGATAGACGTCGAGAAAATTGGTCCCGATAGCGTGATGGCGGATTTGGATCTCGCGGTTGCCGGGAGGATGGACACGTTGATCCTGGACCTGGAACTGAGCGACGTCGCCCGGCGAGTTCAGCAGTACAATCTGATCTGTCATCGTTTGTCTCCTTGATGCAGTCAAACTACCCGGTGGCGAGATGCGTGAAAATTCCCTATTGTCTCCCAATGATTGGGAAAGAATTCACACAAATCGATTGGGACGACCTGCGGCATTTCTTGGCGCTCGCACGGTCCGGAACGTTTCTCGGCGCGGCGAAGCAGCTCGGCGTTGAACATGCGACAATAAGCCGGCGTGTTGCATCGCTGGAAGCCAGACTGGGACGCAAGCTCATCGACCGTCGCGGACGGCGCGTCGTTCTAACCGCCGATGGGGAACAGGTTGCCAAGCATGGAATGCTTATCGCCACGCAAACTGCCGCAATCGAGCAGCTTGGTCGCAGCAGCTCGACTGAACTGCGTGGCCACGTAAGGATCAGCGCTCCTCCAGCGCTTTCGAGCGTCCTTCTGGCGCAGCCAATCGTGGCCATCCGGCGAGACCATCCAGCCGTCCAGATCACGCTTGTCGGAGAGAAACGGCTCGCTTCGTTGAACCGACGGGAGGCAGATATCGCTGTGCGGTTGTCGCGGCCAGAAGATGGCGACTATTCCATCATCAAGCTTGGCGAGATCACCTTCGACCTCTACGGCTCAAAGTCATACCTCGAAACCGTTGCGCCATCCGAATGGACCTTCATCGGCTATGACGAAACAATGAACGCCTCGCCGCAGCAGGCTCGTCTCATTGAGCTGGCCGCTGGCCGGCCGATAGCGGTGAGGTCATCGGTACTGGAATTTCAGGCCGCAGCGGCGAGGCTTGGTGGCGGTGTCGTCATGCTCCCGGATTTCGCCGTCGCGGAATCCGGCGATCTCCAGCGCATCACGGGGGAACATGCTCTTGGAAGGGACGTGTGGTTGGTCGTGCATTCGGAGATCAAGGACGTCCCCTCCGTGCGTGTGGTCGTGGATGCGCTCAAGCGCGCCTTCGGGAAGTGATCGGCTGCCAAATGGAGCGTCACATGCGCGAGCTACGAAGCTATTGAGGGCGCGCTTCATTTCACGGGTTCCATGCGCAGAACCTGGTTTTAGCGCTGCCCCGGATGATCACTCACCGCCGTCGCCAACCAGCGCATCCCGGACGATCGCGTAATAGGGGGCTAGCTCGGGCATGTCAGCAGCCAGCCTCTCGAAGACGTGGTCGGATGGCGCGAGCGTGCCGGCATATTTTGCATCGATGAACGCCCGATGGGCGGCGAGGGACAGCGGATCGGCCTTGTGCAGGACGGTGAAGACCGGCGACGTCACGGTGCGGCCCTTGACGATGATCCGGTCGAGCTCGACGACGGAGTAGGTGTCGGCGACCAGTCTTGCGGTATCCTCGCCGAGCAGCAGCGCTACGCCATAATTCTTCGAGGCGCCTTCGAGGCGGGAGGCGAGGTTGACGCTGTCGCCGAGGCAGGAATAGTCGAAGCGGCGGGTCGAGCCCATATTGCCGACGATGCATTCGCCGGTATTGATGCCGACGCCCATCTTCAGGACGTGCGGTTTACCGCCATGCGCTGCCGCTTCCCGCTCCAGCTGGTTGTTCAGCCTCGAAATCGCTGTCTGCATGGCAAGCGAGGCGCGCACGGCATGGAGGGCATGGTCGGGATCGTCGAGCGGCGCGTTCCAGAAGGCCATGATGCAATCGCCCATATATTTGTCGATCGTCCCGCCATGATCCATCACCACGTCGGAGAGCGGCGTCAACAGCCGGTTGATCAGACCGGTCAGCTGCTCCGGATCGTCCTTCAGCGTCTCGGCGATGGTGGTGAAGCCACGTACATCCGAGAACAGCACCGAGAGCGTGCGCCGCTCGCCGCCGAGCTTCAGTTGCGAGGGATCGTTCGACAGGCGCTTGACGAGATCGGGGGAGATGTATTGGGCGAAGGCGCGGATGATCTGCCGCTTGTTGCGGCGCTCCTCGGCATAATCGAAGGCGGCCTGGCCGAAGACGACCGAGATATAGGCGACCGTCGGGCCGAGCGGCGAGACGAAGACATGGGCAAGCCGGATGCCGGCAAAGCTTACGGCGGCGAAGGCGAGGAGGCCCACCGCACTGGTGACGATCGTCAGCCATCCCGTCGAGCGCCAGACGGTCGTGGCGGCAAGCAGCACCGATATCAGGATGCAGGCGGCAACCGCGGGCAGGCGGGCTTCGGCGATCGACAGGCCAGCACGGATATTGTCGTAGATGGTCGCCTGAATCTCGACACCGGAGACGAGTTTGCCGGTGTGAACCGTATAGGGCGTCGCAAAGGCATCGACACCGCCCTTGTCGATCGCGGGCGCATTCTGCAGGCTGAGGCCGACGAGAACGACTCGGCCCTTGAAATAATTCCGCGGCAGCAAATTCTCAGGGTCGAGCGCCTGGTAGTAGGAGACCGTGGGATAGCTGCGGGCCGGGCCGAAGGACTGGATGAGCCGGCCGGCCGACAGAATCTCCGCCGGCGTTCCCGACGTCTTCGCCAGCATGGCGGCAAAGCCGTCCTCATAGCCCGGAATGCGGCGGAAGATGCCGTCGCCGCTGAGATCGATCGAGGCGATGCCGGTCACAGCACCCGCTTGCGTCAGCTGCGGCAGCGGCGTGGCGCGGATCAGTTGCGAGGCCTGCGGCGTCTCGATAAGCGTTTCGTCGCCGGCAAGCACGGTGTCGGGACCGACGGCCTCGGTGATTGCCGCGTCATTGCCGGGGTTCGAGGGTTCGGCCATGATGATGTCGAGGCCGATGACACGGGCGCCGGCGGCGCGCAGCTGTCTCACGAGTTCGGCATGCAGGCTGCGCGGCCAAGGCCATTGGGCGTTGATATCGGCAAGCGACGGTTCGTCGATCGCAACGATGACAGGTCCACCTTGAGGCGGGCGTGGATCGTCGACGGTCGAGAGGTAATCGTAGCTTCTGAGCTCCAGCAGCGACCAGGCGGGCAGGCGTGACAACAGCGAGATGGCGATCAGCACCGACAGCGACAGTATCAGCAGCCTGAGACGGCGGCTCCCGGTCTGACTGCCGGTGGGCCTGGCCTGCCGAGGCTTATCCTGCTCCCGCATCAGAAGCGGACTTTGAGGGTGCCCTTGAAGGCGCGGCCCCAGCCGGGCACGCCGGGCGTGATCTCGAACTCCTCGTCGAGCAGGTTATAAGCGGCAGCTTCGAGTGCGATGCGCTTGTCCAGCGGTTCCCAGATCAGGTGGGCGTCGAGGCTCCAGTAATCGTCGAGCGTGGTGCCGAGATCATCGCCGTCGCGTTCGCCGACATAATTGGCGGCCACCGTCGCCTTGACCTTGGCCTCGTTGACCCAGGTCAGCGCGATCTGGCCGGAATTCTTCGGGATAAACGGCAGAGAGCCGCCGTAGTTCGGCTCCAGCGGGTCCTTGTTCTCCGATTCCATGTAGGCATAGGTGGCCGAGAGGCCGAAACCGGCGCCGAGCGCGACGTTGGCCGTGACGGCGGCGCGGTCGATGCTGCCGCGCGACAGCGGCAGGCTGTCTGCCGCAGGCAGCGCGATCAGCGGCAGGTCGATCGAGAAATCATGCAATTCCTGGTGCTGATATTCGACCGAGGTGAAGAGCCGGTCGGTCCACTCGGCATCCCATTGCAGCGCCACCGTATCGGTATAACCCTCGACGCCGATCGAATATTGGTTGGCCTGCAAACCGAGGATGCCGATCGGGGCAAGAGTGGGAACGCCGGTGTCGAGGCTCTGGCGCATGAAGGCAGCGCGCAGCCAATGGTTCTCGGCCGGTGCCCAGGCGAGGCCGAAGCGTGGCTCCAGCCGGCTGACATCGACGCTGCCGCCGCTCATCTGCGTGCCGAAGAGAGCATACTCGCCTTTGAGTTCGGGGGTGATCTCGTGCAGCACGTCGATGTAGGCGCGGGCGATGTTGACGCGGTTATTGAATGTGTCCGGGCCGTCGGTGGTCCCGGGGATGATCGGGAAGAGCGGAAAGAGTTCATGAAGGCGAGAGGAGGTGGTCGCGCTGGCATCGATCCAGCCGCCTTCGATGCCGTACCGCCAAGTCAGCGGTCCGCTGCCGATGGAATGGCTGAGCGCGGCGACATAGGCTTTTGAGGACAGCTCCTCCGTCCCGTCCAAGAATGGAATGATGTCGGGGTCAGGCAGACCGAGAACCGGTGCATCGTCTACCTGAAGAGAGGTGGACGTCTGCGATTTGCTTTCCGAATAGAGAAAGGCGCCGTTCAATATGTTTTCGTAGCCGAAGGTATGGCTCCAGCCGAGGCCGGCATTGGTCGTTTCGGTGATATTGCGCCGATAATTGTATTCCGAAGAGACTTCGGTGCGAACCCCGAAGCCCAGGAGGTTGAGGAAGTCCGTCAGTGACGAGCCTGCCGTCAGTGCGTTCAGCGTTCCATCGTTCTTGGCATGGTTGACATAGGCCACCACACGATCGTCCGGCGTCACCGTTGCCGTCAGATAACCATTGCCGCCGACGAGCTTGTTGTTGGTCTGGAAGCCGCCAAAGTTGCGATAGTCGCCGTCCAGCACCAGTTCTTCCCAGGTCAGGTTGCCGAAGAAGCTGAGCGGGATCGTCTCGTTCGAGAAGCCCTGGATTTCGGCCTCGCCGATGCGCCTTGTATGGCCGTCGACACTATTGATGCCGCCGCCGAGCGAGCCTTCGATGAAAGGCGTGCGCAGCAGCGTTGCCGAACGAGAGCGGCCGGAGAGCATGTGCGGATCAAGCAGCAAGCCCTGGATAAAGGATGAATAGCTAGACGCGTTGCCACGGTTCTGGATGACATTGTCATCGCTGAAGCTCGTTGCATTGACGTAAGGGAAGATGCTGCCCTTGATCGACTGGTCGATATAGCCGCTGCCTTCGAAGGGGCTGAAGACCGCATCCCCGTAATAGCGGCCCCAGGCATCCAGGCCCTGGAGGCGAAAAGCGTTGTTCAGCGTCGAGCCGGCATCCTCATTGGCGCCGAGCGCGCTGTAATCACCGCCACGGGCGCGCGAGCGGCGGAGAAATTCCTGCGCGTTGCGGATCGCGCCGTCGGCGTCGTAATCGTCGATATCGATGGCGGTGCGGAAGGAGGAGATGACCGGATCGTTCTTGTCGAGCCTGTCGGCATTGTCGACTGCCTGCTCGGAAGGGATGCGGTCGCCCTTTTCGTAGTGGGCGGCGGCGAGCATCAGCTGCGATTGCGAATGGGCTGGATTGGCGGTGCTGGCGGCCAGCAGGTCCTCCAGCGCCTTGTCGCGCTCGCCGGTTTGCAGGTAATAGCGGCCGCGGGCGAGGAGAGCGATGTCGAAGGAGGGATCGGCGGCGAGCGCCGCATCGATTTCGCGCTTGGCATCCTTCATCCTGGATTGGTCGAGATAGAGGATGGCAAGATTGCCGTGCGGGACCGGATCCTGCGGATCGAGGGCGATCGCCTTTAGGAACGCAGCCTCGGCCTCGTCATTGGCGTCGCGGGCGCTTTGCAGCAGGCCCATCGAGTTCAACGATCCCGAGGCCCCCGGCGCAAGCTCGATGGCGCGGTTCAGATCGGCCAGGGCGCCATCGATATCGCTTTCGTAACTCGCCTTGTAGGCGGCGCGTGCGGCAAGGGCGATCGGATGATTGGGATCGAGCGAGAGGGCGCGGTTGACCGCCTCCAGCATCTGGGCGCGGTCGTCGATCAGCTGCGCCAGCTGGGCGCGGATCGCAGGCAGGGTTGGGTCATCAGGAAAACGCTTTTCCGCATCCTTGATCAGGTCGACGGAGGCGCGGGGATTTTTGAGGAAGCCTGTCGTGTAGGCCTGCATGATCGCGCCATAGGGGCCGACCGCTGATGACGGCGGCTTTTCGACATGGGCTGGATCGGAAAGCGAACGGGCAAAATAGCCGCCATACTGCGCCATGTTCCGGCGGGCCGGATCAAGATGCGGCAGTGCCGCCGCAAACAGCCTTGCGGCTTCGTCATAGCGTTTTTCGGAGCCGGCGATCGTGGCATCGATCAGGTCGACGCGCGCCTTCTGGAGGGTGGTCAGCTTGCGCCGGCGAACCTCCTGAAGCGTCTTTGCGGCGACCGGCCGGCCGTCGAAGGCGCTCTGCACTTCGGCAAGCTCCAGCCAGTTCTCGGTGGTGCGACGTTCCGGCGGCAAAGCCAGCAGCCGGCGGCGCTCATCGGCCATGCGGCCTGCCGGCAACGGAGAGGTCGGCATCAGGCCGAAGCCATCGCGCAGGTTCAGGTAGAACAGCATCTGCTCGCGATCATCGGGTGTGACTATGACCAGCTTGCGCGGCGCCTGGCCGATCGTGGCGACCGCCCCTTCGCCTTCGTTCACCTCGACGCTGCCCTGCGGGTTGCTCAGCGCCACACGGCCTTCGAGCACGATCATCGAGGTTTTGCTGCCCTCGACGGTCATCGTCCAGTCGGTGCCGCGGATGGCGGCTGCGGCCGCTGGTGTCTCGACCGTCAGACCTTGGCCGCCACGCTCGGCGCGCGCCCAGATCGTTCCCGATTGCAGCTCCAGTGTCGTGTCGCCGCTTGCGGCCATTTTCTTGACCTGCAGCGATGAATTGCGGCCGAGGCGAACCTGGGTGTGGTCGGAAAAGACGATGGCGAGCTGGCCGTTGGCATTGGTGCGCAGCACGTCGCCGGTCAGGAGATCCTGATTGATATCGACGACACGCCAATTCGATACGTCGATGAAACGGACCTCTTCGCCGGTCTTGCGGGCGATGACGGACCCGGCGACCGGTGTTGCACGCTGGACCGGATCGGCCATTGCCGGCGGTGCGAGACCGGGACCAGCAAGCGCCAGCGCCATGCCCGCACGACAGATGTTCTTGGAATAACCCCGCATAACCCCAGACCCCATACCCGCTTCCCCTTTGTCCGTGTAGAGGGGAAAAGTCAAGCGCGTTGCACACGTGTTCTTGCTTTCGCCGTCAAGTGTAATATCAGGGAAACACTTGGGGATGGAGTATTCACGTGAGCGAATTCGAAACTGCAACTGAGGTTATGCTAAGCCAGCCGTCGAGCGCGGATATCGGCGTCGAGTATTTCGACCATATCAAGAAAATCAATGATATATTTTACGATCAGGTCAAGATATCCGATCAAAAGGCTGCCTATATCTTTACGTTCATGCTGGCCTTCCTGGTGAGCTCCAGCGAGGTGAGGGCGGTTTTCAGCCTGGGGCGTTATGTCAGCGGCACACCAGGGAGCATGCTGTTCTCCGGCTTGCTTGCCGCAGCTTCGGTCTTTTCCATCCTGTCGGCGATCCTCGTTGTGCTGCCGCGCCGTTTGGATAGCTCGACCTCGCTGTTCTGGGGCGCCTGGCAGAACCATCGAGATCTGTTCTTTGACGCGGCACTGCGGCGCGACGAGCGTTATCTCTTCGACCAATATCTCGAAAACGCCAACATCCTCTCCGCCATCGCTCGCAGCAAATACCGCTGCGTCACTTTTGCGTTTCGCGGTTTGATGGTGAGCGTCATCGCTTACGTCCTGCTATTGGTGGCGATGTGAGGATGGGGTTGTTAACAAAACTCATTTGCGCCGAGCGCACGCCAAGCCAAGAATGCAGGGGCGGTGAGACGGGCGCGCCGAAGCGCGCCCGTCCTCTTCAATCCTCGACCTCAAGAACGAGCTCCAGCTCGATCGGTACGCCGAGCGGCAGGCTGGCGACGCCGAGGACGATGCGCCCTGAGAGTTTTTCCTCGCCGAAGACCTGGAGCAGCATTTCCGACGATCCGTCCGCGACCTTCGGGTGATCGCGGAAATCGCCTTCGGTGGCGATATAGACGCCGAGCTTGACGATCCTGACGACCCTGTCCAGCGAGCCGAGATAGTCCTTGGCGGCCGCCAGCGCACTCAGTGTCGCCGTCTCGGCCGCCTTCCTGCCGTCCTCTGATGTCAGCGCGCCGCCGACACGGCCGATATAGCGCGGCTGGCGGTTGACAACCGGCAGCATGCCGCTGAAGAAGACCAGGTTGCCGCTCCTGACCGCCTCCACATAGGCCCCCAGGGGTGTTGGTGGCGAGGGAAGCGTGATGCCGAGTTCCTGCAGCCGGCGTTCTGCGCCGGCTGCGTGCGCTTGCGGGTGGTTTACCATTTGCCCAGATGTGCGCCGCCGTCGACGTGCAGCACCTCCCCGGTCACGCGTGGAGCTTCGGTCAGGAAGACAACCGCATCGACGACTTCCGCGACGTTGGAAATGCCAGCCATCGGCGACAGCGTGCTCAGGAAGTCCTTCGGATTGTCCTTGTGCAATGGCGTATCGACGACCCCGGGAGCCACGGTGTTGACGCGGATTCCCTCGCTTGCATATTCCATCGCCAGGTTCTTGGAGATCGCGTCGATGCCGCCTTTGGTCATCATGGCGACCGAGGCCGAGAAGCCGGCGATCGGATGGTCGATCAGCGGTGTGGTGATGCTGACGATGCTGCCGCCCGATTTCTGGGCCAGCATCTGCCGGACAACCAACTGGGTCAGGTGGATGAAGCCTTCGAGATTGGTCGAGGACAGCTTCCGGAAGTCGGTCATGGTGTAATCGACGAAGGGTTTGCTGAAGAAAATGCCGGCATTGTTGACGAGGGCGTCGATCGAGCCGAACCGGTCGATCGCGGTCCTTGTCACTCGCGCCGCGGTTTCGGCATCGCCGATGTCACCGTCGACGAGCGCCAGTCTGTCCGACGCCTGCAAGGCATCCGAGGCGCTGACCTGACGTGAGGTGGCGACGACATTATAGCCGCGCTCGATGAAGGCGTTGACGAGCCCGGCTCCGATACCCTGGGAGGCGCCCGTGACGATGACAGTCTTTGCGGTAGTCATGTTGAACTCCATAGTCTGGTCGGGCAACGCAGGCCTTACGAAGGCGGGTCGCTCGAGACGGGGCTGCTGCGAATGCGCCTCCATCGGGTTATGATCGTTTTCGCAAGGTGAATATGATGAAAACTCCATTCCCCGATTAGATGGAAATATCTGGATTCTCTTTTGCATCCATGCAAAAATCCTGGCATGGCAGACCTGAACGACATCGCGGTTTTCGTGAAGGTGGCGCAGTATGGCAGCTTCAGCCGCGCGGCCCATTCCCTCGGCATGCCGGTCTCGACCGTCAGCCGGAAGGTGACGTCGCTGGAGGAGCAGCTTGGTGTGACGCTGCTGCAGCGCACGACCCGCAAGCTTAGCCTGACGGCGCAGGGCCGGGCCTATTTCGATCAGTGCAGTGAGCCGCTCGCCCATCTTATCGACGCCGAGCAGGCACTCACGGAAACGCAGAAAAAGCCGGAAGGCCTGCTGAAGATCTCCGTGCCCGTCATTTTCGGGCAGGAGGTCTTCTACGAATTCGTATCGTCCTTCCTGAAGACCTATCCCGATATCCAGGTCGATCTCTTCGTCACCAACCTGTTCCTCGATCTGATCGCCGAGAATATCGATCTCGGCATCCGCTTCGGCGAACTCAAGGATTCCTCAATCATCGCGCAGCGGCTCGGAAAGAGCGTGCGTTATCTGGTCGCCGCGCCGGACTATCTGAAGGGCAGGGCGCCTCCCTCAGAGCCCCAGGACCTGAATGAGCATCAGTGCGTGTTGCTGAACGGCCGCAACGGCGAAGCGGAGTGGCATCTGGTCAGCGGCGGCAAGTCGGTCCGCCAGCAGGTGTCGGGGCCGGTCTCGAGCCGGGATTTCGACGCGGTGAGCGCCTTTACCAATCGCGGCCACGGCATCGGCCTTCTGCCTTCGACCTATTGCGACGATGAGATCAGGAGAGGTGCGCTCATCCGCCTGCTGCCGGACTGGTCGTCCGAGGAGATATTCGTGCATGCCGTCTATCCCACCCGCCGCTTCTTGCCCGCCAGATTGCAGGTCTTCCTCGACGCGCTGAAAGCATGGAAAAGCCCTTTGTGGCTGCCGCTGCATTGAGCCGGCCATCACCGAAAATTGAAACTACCGGCGTGGCCGGGCGTCCTGCATCGGCCAAGCTGTGCTAAGGTTGCGCGCTTGGATGGCGCGGGGATCTGCCGATGCTGACGACAGTTGCGGTGCTTATGGGTCTTTCCGGCCTCGTCCCGGCAGCGCAGGCGGGGGGAAACGAGGTTGACGTGACCCTGGTCCTTGCCGTCGACACCTCGCGCTCGATGGATTTCGAGGAGATCGGCATCCAGCGCGAGGGTTATGTCGAAGCGCTCAAGCACAAGGAATTCATCGATGCGGTGAAGGGCGGTCTGACCGGCCGCATCGCCATCAGCTATTTCGAATGGGCGGGCTATGTCGTCCAGGATTCGGTGATCGACTGGCAGGTCATCGAGACGGAAGCGGACGCGATCGCTTTTGCCGAAAAGCTCGAAGCCCGGCCGATTGCCACGCAGCGGCGTACATCGATCTCCACCGCGATCGCCCAAGGCGCCAGCATGATCGTTTCCAGTCCGTTTCCGTCCAGACGACAGGTGATCGATGTGTCGGGCGATGGCCCGAACAATTCCGGAAATCCAGTCATATCCGCCCGCGACAAGGCGGTGGAAGCAGGCATGATCATCAATGGCCTTGCCATTATGCTGCGGCCCTCCGATGCGCCGAACGGGCTCGACACATATTATGCGGATTGCGTGATCGGCGGCCCCGGCGCCTTCGTGCTGCCGGTCCGCAACATCGAGGATTTCGCCGTTGCCGTGCGCCGCAAGCTGGTGCTGGAGATCAGCGGGTTTTCCCCGCCGGCAACGGTGCAGAGAATCACCGGCGCCGAGACCGGGGTCGACTGCCTGGTTGGCGAGAAACAGTGGCGGGATTTTTTCGAGCGGTGACGGCGGGCGCGTGCGCCGACGCCGAATGAATGCACGGAGCAGCGTTGGAGGTGTCCTTCGAGGCTACTGGCCTTCCTCCTGCGCACCTCAGGGAGGTGCGCAGGAGGAAGGCATGCCTCAACAAGGGCTGTTTGAGTTCGCCGGAAAAGACCGCTGCCTATAGCGGCAGCTCTCGGCCAGACTGTTCACTGACCATGTAGTCGGCGTACCAGTCCGGCCAGCCCTCGTCGTGCTTGCCGCCGTTTCGCTTTTCGTGTTCGCCGTGGGCGGTCGCCGCGCGGCGCAGCGCTGATGCAAGGTCGCTCGAGGTCGCAAAGGCTGTCTCGTCGGCGTCGATGCGTCCCGCCAATCGCGTGGTGACCTCCTGGAATAGCCAGCCATTGCCATCGGGATCCTTGAACGAGGCGAAGGAGCGATAGCTGCGGTTTTCGGGATCTCGGCCGGCGATGCGCAGCCGTCCGAAGAGATAGGGCTCGTCCTTGCCGGCATAGACGCCGGCAGCGTCGTGGAACACGTCGCTGACCTCGACGCCGCGAGCGATAAGATCGCGGCGGGCGGCCTCGATGTCGGAGACGATAAGGTAGAGCCCCTGGGCGGAGCCAGGTGGCGCGGCGGTGACGTTCTCGCCGAAGATGATCGCGCAGCCGGAGCCGGGCGGGGTAAACTGGAGCACCCGGAAATCGGCATCATTGGCGAAGTCGGCGTCGAGCCGCCAGCCCAGGCTGTCGTAGAAACGTTTGGCGCGATCGACGTCGGAAACGGGGATGACGACCACCTCGAGCTTGGTGTCGACGGGCCGTGTTCGCGAATTTTCGATAGGGGTTTCACTGCGCATTGCATTGCTCATCTTCAGCTCCTTAAGGTTTGGGACGCATTAAGAATGGCGATACATGTCGGGGGTGAGTGGATCACAGCGCGGCGAGGGCGTCGAATCAATTATTCTGTCGGAATTGACCTGATGAAGACGGCGGGATCGGTCCCGCCGCCCCGGTTCGGGGGGAGCCGCCTTACGCGGCAAGAGCGGCGCGTGTCTTCCCGATTGTGAGCGCGGCCTTTGCGGCCTCCCGCCCTTTCTCGACGAAATGCGCGCGGTAGATCTGCTTATGGTGCTCGGTTTCCTGATACTGATGCGGCGTCAGCGAAACCGAAAGCACCGGCACGCCGGTATCCATGCCGGCGCGCATCAGCCCGTCGACCACCGCCTGAGCGACGAATTCGTGGCGGTAAATTCCGCCGTCGACGACGAAAGCCGCGGCAATGACGGCGCCATAACGTCCGCTTGCGGCCAGATCGCGGGAAAGCAGCGGCATCTCGAATGCGCCGGGAACATCGAACACATCGACCTGTTCGGGCGGCACGAGCTGATAGAAGCCGTCAAGGGCGCGGTCGACGATGTCGGCGTGCCAGCTGGCTTTGATAAAGGCGTAGCGGGTGGGTGTCATGGTAATCTCCTTTGGCGAACAGACACATCACCCAAGGCGATCACGAACGTCCCCGACAGCCGCAAGGGCTGGGAACGTGCGTTCTCTTTCATCCGGACTATGACCGTCGGCTCAGGCATCTCACCTGATCTGCTGACCCTTCCGAGGAAGGCGCTCGCGGGCTCGCAATCGAAACTGCATACCGCCGGTAGGGACTTTCACCCCGCCCTGAGAACGGCCGGGACAATAGGGGGAAGACGAAGGGCTGGCAATAGGGCGAAATGCTTGCATCGCGGAGGCGGGGATGGGGTGAGGCGATCGCCACCTAGCTGGCTGCACCCCCCAGAGAGCCTTGTCCTGAGGTGCGCCGCAGAGGCCCCGAAGGACGCGGCGGGTGCGCGGATGCTAGATGAAGGCAGGGAGCAGCGTTGCGGCGAGTGCTTCGAGGCTCCGCCCCACGGGCTACGCGCCTCAGCATGAGGGACGTTGGAGGATGCCGCGCCGGTGCCGGGCGACGGGGGCGGCGTGGCCCGACCACCCTTGCTGATCGGGTACTTCCGCCTACATGCTCACGCGAGGACACCCACGTCAAAACAGCATGACCCGCTGATCCCGCCCGCGGCGAGGCAGGCCATGACAACTATCGGAGAGCGTGATGCCAGAATCTTTCGTCGTTCACCGCGAGGCGCATATTGCGGCGCCGCCGGCCGCAGTGTTTGCGCTGATGACCGACCCGCAGAAGATCCTGCGCTGGATGGGGACGGAGGCAGAGGTCGAGCCGCAGCCGGGCGGGCTCTATCTTGTCAACGTCACCGGTGCCCGCTTTGCGCGCGGCTCGTTTCGCGAGGTGGTGCCGGTTCATCGCCTTGCCTACAGCTTCGGCTGGGACGGCAGCGAGGTGGTGCCGCCGGGGTCGAGCCTCGTCGAGATCGACCTGATCGAGCAGGGGGGCGGAACACTGCTGCGACTGACGCATAGCGGCCTACCGAGCGCCGATCAATGCGCCGGGCATGCGGAAGGCTGGGCGCATTACCTTGGGCGGCTGACCGAGGTCGCCGCCGGGCGTGACCCGGGTCCCGACGCATTTTACGGCAGGACATGAACGGTTTTTGCGGGCCGGTGGATGGCCCTGAAGCGCCTGCCCTTGCGGGAAAACCAGCTGGCCGGCGCTGCGATGAGCGGTCCGAAATCGCTTCTTTTTCTCCCGCAAACATGAACGTGAAGTTCATCTCCAGTTCAATTTGGCGGCCCTAGGGTGGGAACGGCTGGATGAATTGGAGTTTTCGATGAAGGCACTTTCTATCGCGGCTGCCTTGCTCGCTGGCAGCCTCTCGGTCGGCACAGCTGAGGCGATGCCGATGGGGACAATCAATGTCCAGAGCAATGTCACGAAGGTCGACTATGCGTGCGGCCGCGGCTGGCATCTGACCCGCTGGGGCGAATGCCGGCCAAACTGGCGACGCCCGCCGCCGGTGGCCTTTTACGGCGGTCCGCCCCGCTGGGGCTGGGAGCGGCGTCACCGGGATTGGGATGGTCCGCGCTGGCGCGATGATTGGCGCGGCGATCACCACCGCCGTTGGCGGGATGACGACTGAAGCCTTCCCAGGGGCAAATTGACGAAGGCCGGTGCGATATTTCGCCCGGCCTTTTCTCTTGAATGTTACGACTGTGATCAGGTCAGATTTTGCTGACCAGCCAGTACTTGCCCTCGATCAGTTCTTCGAGTTCGATCGGATCCTTGACGCCGAATTCATACCATTCGACAAGTTCCTTCGCCTTGCGGCTGCTCTCCTGTGCTGTCAGCTCGACCTGATGCCTGTCGCACCACCGCCGAAGGATCGACGTCAGCAGCGTCATGTCATTCCCATCCAGCGGATCTTTCGGCCAGAAAATCGTGCCCATCGTACCCCTCAATCACACGATGACGAACCGCCGCATAATGGAAGCAAAACGGCGCAAGTTTAAAGCGTTATTTTTTGCTTTTCGCCGTGATGGAAGAATCTCGACAGGAATTGTCTGCGTGGAATGGCTGAAGGAGTCGATGGGGCTTCAGAAGGCATCCTTGCGGACGTCCCGGGGCGATGTCATGTTGAAGCATGGATCTGCCATCTCCCCTTGCCTGGTTGGTTGATGAGGCCGGTGCCTCGCCTGGTCCCGAACGGTTTCTGGCCGAGCTCGGGCGCCGGCTTTTGGCTGACGGCCTGCCGCTTTCGGGCGGCGCGCTGACGCTTTCCGTGCCGCACCCAATCATCGCTCGGCGCACCTGGCTGTGGCGGGCCGAGACCGGGGCCGTCATTGAGGCGCTGGCCTTTGCTGCAGCTCCGCAGAGTGAGGCCGGGCGCGACTGGCTGGGTGGGCTCGGGCCGGTGTGGGAGAGCCGGATCGGGCCTGCACAGGATAATCAGGCATCGGACGGGCCGCTGCTTGGCTGGGCGGGAGTTGCCAACGGGGCAGGGGGCGGCGCATTCGGTGCGGCCGAGGCCAGTCTGCTGCGCGAAGTCGCGCGTTTTGCCGCAGCGCCGCTCGCCGCTTTGGCGGCGCGGGAGGCGCGGGCCGCGCTGCTCGAAGCCTATCTCGGCCGGCGCAGTGCTGCCCGGGTGCAGGCCGGCGCGCTTGCCCGCGGCACCGGTGAGACCATCCGCGCTGCCCTTCTCTGTGCCGATCTGCGTGATTTCACCGCGCTTTCGGAAGTGACGGAGCCGCAGGCGATGATTGCCGCGCTCGACGCTTATTTTGATCGCGTCGCCGGCGCAGTGCACGCCTTCGGCGGCGAGGTGCTGAAATTCATAGGCGACGGCGTGCTGGCGATCTTTCCGGTCACCGCGACGTCGGGCGAAGCAGACATCGCCCGGGGGGATCGCGAGGCCTGCGAGGCCGCCCTGCGGGCGGTCGCCGCCAGCCGTGCCGGCATGAGCCATCTCGACCAGGTGCGCCAGGCCCAGGGGCTGGCGCCGTTGCCGTTCGGCGCGGCGCTGCATTTCGGCGAGATTCTATGGGGCAATATCGGTGCGGCCGACCGGCTGGACTTTACTGCCATCGGCCCCGCGGTCAATCTGGTCAGCCGCCTGGAAGGGCTCTGCAAGCCGCTCGGCAGAAACGTGCTGATTTCGGGAGCGGTGGCGGCGAATACGACGACGGCCTTGATGCCGCTCGGAGAGCATAGCTTGCGCGGCATTACCGACCCTTGCGCAGTCTTCACCCTGGCAGAAGCTTAAGTCACGGACAGGGCGCTTGCAGTTATGCAAAGAAAATTTTGCAAAGATATCTTTGCAATGGTAAGCTTCTGGCATGAAGGATCCCCATCGCCAGACCGTCGCCCATTCAAAGCCGCCGCGCACCGTCAGCCGGGTCGTACCTGATCCCGTCGCGTTGAAGGCGCTGGCGCATCCCGTCCGGTTGCGCATGCTCGGCATGCTCAGGGTCGATGGACCCGCCACGGCGACGCAGCTGGCGGTGCAACTGGGATTGAACAGCGGTGCGACCAGTTATCATCTGCGCCAGCTTGCCCAATACGGCTTCATCGAGGAAGCGCCGCATGTTTCACGGCGCGACCGCTGGTGGCGGGCCAGTCACGAGCTCACCTCGGTGCCGGCAAGCGAGGCCGAGGGTGAAGCGCTGGATCTCGATCACGCCTTCAACCAGGCGGTCCTCTCCTTGCAGGTCGGCCAGATGCAGCAGGCGCTGGAGGAATATGCCGAACTGCCGGGGGAATGGCGCAAGGCGAGTGCTGCCAACGACATGATCATCCCGATGACGGCAAAACAGGCCGAGGCGCTGACCAAGCAGCTGACCGACATCATCCTCGAAGCGATGCGGGTAGCTCCGCCCTTGGGTGAGCCGGCACCCGGGGATATGGTTCCCTTCTCCATCATGCTGCATGCCTTTCCCTATCCAGGCCGGCTTCCGCATCGCGAAAAGGATGGCGAACCGTGAGAAGGGGCGGGCCTTTCCTAGCGCTTGCCGCAGCCGAGGCGCTTTCGCTTTCCGGCACGCGGCTATCGACCATTGCTATTCCCTGGCTGGTGCTGAGCACGACGGGTAGCCCTGTCCTGACCGGGCTGACGGCGATGATGGAGATGCTGCCCTATGTCGTCGCCAAGGCGCTCGGCGGGCCGCTGATCGACCGCGTCGGCGCCAAGCGCATCGCCATCGTCTGCGATACCGCTTCGGTGGCCGCGGTGGGACTGGTGCCGCTGCTCGATTTTTTCGGCCTGCTCGGCATGCCGGTGCTTCTGCCCGTGGTCTTTGCCATGGGCGTGCTGCGTGGGCCTTCCGACGCCGCCAAGCAGGCAATGGTTCCCGACATCGCCGCGCTCGCGAATGTGCCGCTCGAACGGGTGACCGGCGTCGCCAATGCGATCGAGCGGCTGGCCTCGACGGCGGGGGCGGCCGGCGCGGGCGCGTTGATCGGGCTGATCGGCCCGGGCCAGGCGCTCCTCGTCAATGCCGCCACCTTTGCCGCCGCCGCTCTGATCGTCGCAGTCGGCATCCCCGGGATGCGGCGCGCGCCCGAGCTATCCGGCGCACCCGACGTCCGACCGGCCGAAAGGGCTTCCTATCTCGACGATCTCCGCGAAGGCTGGCGCTTTTTGCGTGGCGATGCGGTGCTCGTCAGCATTGTCGCCATGGTGGCGATCACCAATCTGCTGGACCAAGCCTATCATGCGGTGCTGCTGCCTGTCTGGACACGCGATTCCGGCCATGGTCCGGAACTGCTGGGGGCGATGTTTGCGGCCTTCACCGGCGCTTCGATCGCCGGCGCGGCGATTGCGGCGGCGATCGGCGAACGGATGCCGCGCCTGATGGTCTATACCGTGGCGTTCCTCTTGACCGGATTTCCGCGCTTTTTCATCCTTGCGCTGGATGCGCCGCTCATCCTCATCTTCGTCACCTTGGCAATCGCCGGATTTGCCTCGGGATTCCTCAACCCGATCCTGTCGGCGGTGGTTTTCGAGCGCATCCCCAAGCCGCTGATCGGCCGCGTGACCGCGATGAATGCCGCCCTCTGTTTTGCGCTCATTCCCTTCGGCGGCCTCGTCGGCGGCGCGCTGATCAGCACGATCGGCCTTGCCGCGGCACTATTGCTCACCGGCCTTGCCTATCTCGCCGCAACTCTCTTTCCCCTTGCGCTGAAAAGTTTCCGTGGCTTCGACAAGGCTATTACCGATGCCGGTGCTTCCGTATCAAGGCGATGAGCGCGGTCTCTCGTGCCCCAACGCCTCGACCATCAGATCGACAAAACGATGGATGCGCGGTTCCAGCAGGTGCTTGTCGGGATAGAGCATGACGATCTTGGCGTCATCGGTTTCGAGGTCGGGGAGGACGTGCCGGAGACGGCCAGCGGCGAGATCGTCGGCGACGAGGAAATCGGGCAGGAGAGCGATACCCAGCCCCGCCAAGGCGGCGTCGCGGACCGCCTCTGCGCTGTCGAGCCTCAGGCGGCTGCGCCCCCGCGCCTTGATCCACGAGCCGCCTTTGCCGCGAAAACGCCAGCCTTGTCTTTGATTGCGGCTGGCGAAAATCAGGCAGTCATGGGCTGCGAGATCGTCGATATCGCGCGGCTCGCCGCGTTCGGCAAGATAGGACGACGAGGCGCAGAGCCGCGTCCTGTAGGTGGCGATCACGCGCGAGACCAGCCGGGAGTCCGATGCCGTCGCGCCGATCCGGATTGCCAGATCGAAGCCTTCCTCGACGATGTCGGCAAGACGATCGGTTTGGCTCATCTCCACCTGGATGTCGGGCCAGGCCCGAAGATATTCTTCCAACAGGGGCAGCACGACGCGCCGTCCGAAGGCATCAGGCACGGTGAGCCTGAGAACGCCGCGCGGCGTACCGCTCTTGCCTGCCACGCTCGCTTCTGCCTCGTCTACCGATGCGAGGATTTGCAAGCCACGGTCGTAAAACACTCGCCCTTCGTCGGTCAGGTTCAATGTTCTCGTCGTGCGGTTGAGCAGACGTGCGCCGAGCCGGTCCTCCAGGCGGATGACGGCCTTTCCCGCCGCCGAACGGGACAGGCCCAAGGCCTCGCCGCCGGCGATAAAGCTTCCGGCATCGACGACGGCCATGAAGATCAGGATATCGTTCAGGTTCGTACGCGGCATCAGGCAACTCGAGCGGTTCGCTACAGCCATAAGTCGGTCAGTCAGCGACCGATTCAAGGCTCGGACCATCAACGTCCAACGCGGCTGTAAGGTCCCGACGCTCCGCTTCTATGTCGGAGTGCGTTCGGTCTGATATTTCGAGATGGAGCTGACGCTGGTGCTAAGCCCGCGGCGGAGTTCGGCCGATTGGGACGCGGGAAGCCTGGCTACAGCATATCGCCGAGACTCCAATGGTTGTTCCATCGGGCGTCGATCTCGTCGTCGACATTTTGATATCTGATGTCGGTGGAGAGGCGCAGCCGTCGGCTGCTGTCCTGGTTGGTGGTCGAGGCGTGGATCATATGGGGCGAGTGGAGCACAACGTCACCAGCCTCATAATCGGCAGCGAGCCAGCGGGTGTCGAAGCGCTCCGCCATATCAGGGAGATCCTTCGACACCCAGCCGCCTTCCGTCATGTGGCTGTTATAGGCACTGATCCGCTCTTGCGGAGAAAGATCGTCGCTTGCGGCCTGGAACTCGGCCTCCATCTTGACGCCAAGCGCATGCGAGCCTTCGAGGTAGACCAGGCCGCCCATCTCGGTGGGAATGTCGCCGATCGGGATCCAGGCCGTCACCAGGCGGCGGGTGCCGCCGCGGAGGTAGACGAGATCGTAGTGAGCGGGTGTGGCCGTCGGCGATCCCGGCTGGGTGAAACGCATGATCTTGCGCTTGTGCAGATAGGAAATGCCCTGCAGGAAATCATCCATGAAGCGGATGAGCGGCGGTTGCGTGCAGAAGCCTTCATAGGCGGCGGAGCGGACGAGCGACATCAGGCGCCGATCCGCCAGGCTCCAGTCGCAGCCGGTGGCCGATGCGAGCCCCAGCGTAAAATCGCTGCCGGGCTCGACCAGTCCTGTCGCAGCGAGGCGTTCGAAGACCCAGCCACGGAAGTCGATGATATCGGCCCGTGGCAGAAGACCTTTCAGCCAGACATAGCCATCGTCCTGGTAGCGGCGGCGGATGGCGTCGACGCCGATGGCCGGATCGGTCGGCGTGAGCCAGCCCATCCGCTCCGCAGCCAAGGTCTTGCCGTGGGCGGTAAGGGGAAAATCCGGCGTTCGGGTCTGCGCGGCTCTGGCGGCAATCGACATTTCAGCCTTCCTCAGCTTAAGTTGATTTGCCACCAATTAGCTGATCTGCAGGGATAATCGACATAGAGAAAATTGGCAGCTGGACTTTTCGCTCATCATGAGAGACGCCGAGGCCATCTATAGAACGCCGCTCGGCGCGGCCGGCGGCCTGGCGGTCATCGGAAGCGGCAGGCAGCACGCCCGCCATGCGGTGAGCGACCGCAAACTTCCGAGTTTCGCCGTCGTGCTGGTGGAGCGCGGGCCAGGCTGGCTGGAAACCGCAGCCAGCGGCCGGCTGAGGCTGACCGGGCCTGCTCTGTTCTGGCTGTTTCCCAACCGCACGCATTCTTACGCTCCCGACGAAGGCGGCTGGGACGAGCGCTGGGCGCTTTTCGAGGGATCCTTCACGCGAGACTTCGTCAGGCTGAGGATGATTGCCGAGCGGCACCCCGTCGTCGCCTTGCATCATCTCGATGAGCTGACGCGGCTCTTCGGCAAGCTTCATGCCGATCTGCTTGACGATACCAACTTTGGGCAGGCGTCGGCGGCATTGATGCTGCATCACATCGTCATCGCAGCCGCCAGACAGGCGAGCGGAGGGGCCAATCGACACCAGGGAAGGCCTGATATGGCCGACATCGTCGAAACGCTATGGCAGCGGGCGATGCAACCGCTCGATCTCGCTGCCTTCGCCGCCGAGCACGGCATGTCGCCGGCGACGCTGCGCAGGCGGTTCACGCTTGAAACCGGACTGCCTCCCAAAGCATTCCAGCTTCGGGTGCGCATGGACCATGCCAAACAGCTGTTGGCAACCACCGACCAAAAGATCGAAACGGTGGCCGCCATGGTCGGCCTGGACGACCCATTTTATTTTTCACGGGTCTTCCACGAGCGCGAGGGCTGCAGTCCTCGCGAATTCCGCGCTAGATATAGGCGGGTGTGAGCGCCCGGCAGCATCGGTCGGAGCGTCAGCGCCAGCCAAGCGCCGGGGCGACGTGGGTCAGGATCGCCTCGATGACATGGGCGTTGTAGGCAACGCCGAGCTGGTTGGGGACGGTGAGCAGCAGTGTGTCGGCCTCGGCGATCGCCTGATCCTCGGCGAGCTGCTTAACCAGGGCATCGGGTTCGGCGGCATAGCTTCGGCCGAAGATCGCCCGGGTCTTCTCGTCGAGGAAACCGATCTTGTCGTCCTCGTCATTGCCGTAGCCGAAATAGGCGCGATCGCGGTCGTCGACGAGTGCGAAGATGCTGCGGCTGACCGAGACGCGCGGCTGGCGCGTGTGGCCGGCTGCCTTCCAGGCCTCGCGGTAGGCGCGGATCTGGTCGGCCTGCTGGACGTGGAACGGCTCTCCCGTCTCGTCGTCCTTCAGCGTCGAGCTCTGCAGGTTCATGCCGAGCTTGGCCGCCCAGACGGCGGTAGCGTTGGAGCTTGCGCCCCACCAGATCCGCTCGCGCAGCCCCTCCGAATGCGGCTCGAGGCGCAGGAGGCCTGGCGGATTCGGAAACATCGGCCGCGGGTTGGGCTTGGCAAAACCTTCGCCGCGCAACACCTCGAGGAATACTTCGGCGTGATGGCGGGCCATGTCAGCCTCGCTCTGGCCTTCGGGCGGGGCATAGCCGAAATGGCGCCAGCCATCGATCACCTGCTCGGGTGAGCCGCGGCTGATGCCAAGCTGCAGCCGGCCGCCGGCGATGAGGTCGGCGGCACTGGCATCCTCGGCCATATAAAGCGGGTTCTCGTAGCGCATGTCGATGACCGCGGTGCCGATCTCGATCCGGCTGGTTTTTGCGCCGACGGCTGATAGTAGCGGGAAGGGTGCGGCCAGCTGGCGGGCGAAATGATGCACCCGAAAATACGCCCCGTCGGCACCGAGCTCCTCGGCCGCGACGGCAAGGTCGATCGACTGGAGCAGCGCATCGCCGGCCGAGCGCGTCTGCGATTGAGGCGAGGGCGTCCAGTGCCCGAACGAGAGGAAACCGATCTTCTTCATGCCGATGCCGCACCTTGAACCGTTGTGTAGGGGTCGATCGGTCATCGCACAGTTCCGGCCCGGAAGACAATCGGAACTGGTCGGGTGGGGCGCATCGATGTTGTCGGAACCGGTCTTTCGGCGGGAGGGCCGCCAAACGCCGGTTGCCGCAAACTCTCTGCCGTCCTGAGGTACACCGATCAGTTCTCGTCCTTCGAGGCCCTCACGGGGCACCTCGAGATGAGATCGGAGAGAGCCAACAGCCGCGCCCGCCGATCTCCTCAAGCGGAAGGAGAACCAATCGCGGTAAATGCCGGATATGGAGTCGGTTTTCGCGATGGCGGCGGGGTTTGCGTTTGTTATGATGCCGCGGACGGCGAAGGTGCGTGAGCCTCGGTGCCAACCCTTGCGCGCCTTCTCGGCCTTGACCGCGGGCCGTCACATTGCCGCCGAGAGGCTTGGAACATGCGCTACAGGTTTGCCATAGGCGATATTCACGGCTGCATCGATCCGCTCGACAGCATGATCGATCGCATCACAACTTACGCTTCCGAGGGGACTGTGGTTTTCCTTGGCGACTATATCGATCGTGGGCCTGACAGCAGACGTGTCCTCGACCGGCTCATTGCCGGTCCGTCCGACCCGTGGCGCTGGATCTGCCTGAAGGGCAATCATGAGGACATGATGGTCGCTGCCTATGCCGATAGCGATAACAGAGCCGTATGGCTTGGCAATGGCGGATTTGAAACCGAGATTTCGTTTGGCGGCAGGGTTTTGCCCCAGCATCTGCAATGGGCGGCCGGTCGTCCGCTCATGCATTTCGATCGGCACCGCATCTTCGTCCACGCCGGTGTCGATCCCGCATTTCCACTGGAGCAGCAGAGCGAGCACGATCTTCTATGGATCCGGTTTCCTCCCGGCCGGTCTGAAGAGTATTGGGGCAAGCATTTGGTCCACGGCCATACACCGTCGCTATCCAATCCGGTGACGACAGGAAACCGCACCAATATCGACAGCGGCTGCGTCTTCGGCGGCAAGCTTTCCTGTGCGGTGTTTGATGATGACGTTGCCGGCGGGCCGATTGACTTCATCGAGGTGAAGGCATGAACTTAGCCGCGTCGATAAAGGTGTAAAGCCGCAGACGGCTGAGCGGGAGCAGTGCGCAGCGAGGTATCTATCGCCTCGCTATGACCCGTCAGCAAAAAAAATGGCGAGAACGCCACCCCGGAGGAAAGATTGATGGCGTTGGCACCATCACTGGCGGCCTATACCTCGCCTGCCGGCAGCAAGCCGCAGCCAGGGCGCCAAATGGAAGCCGCTCATCAGCAGGTACATCGGCACCATTCCGCCGATCGGCAGGAAATCCGGCGTGGTCGTGCAGATCATGTCGGCGCTGCTAGCCGTGGCCGTCAGCAGCGCCATGAGCGCAAATGTCGGGGCGGCGGCGAGCGACAGCCAATCAGCGGCGGCGAGGGTGCTCCAGGTGGATTTGCCCGGTTTACCGACGGACCCGTCTGCAGCGGCGGCCAGCGAGAGCCATTCGGCGGCGTTGAGGGCGGCGTTGCCGCCCGGGGCAGCCATGCTGGCGCCCGAGGCGGCGTATTCGCCGCCCCTTTTCGAGGTGTGGAGGGGAAGCGGCATTGGAGTCACTCCTTGCCATATCGGTCGTGGTGGCGCCACCAGACGCCGGTTTCGTTGCGTCCCTTGGGAGCGCGGTCGAGCCATTGGTACATGCCCCAGAGCCCGTCGAGCCCGCGGGAATAGCTGGAATAGCTGTGGTAGACGGCGCCATCGGCAAGCTCGAAGGCGCTGACGCCCGGCCGGTCGCGGGTGTAGGTGGCGACATCGGTTTCGGTCATGGCGGCGATCTGCGCCACCGGTCCCTCGCTGCCGCGCAACTGCCATTCCTGCACGGTCTTGCCGGCCAATGGTTCGAAGGCGAGTGGTTCGGGGGCGGGCTGCTCGCGGCGGTAATTATATTCTATGTCGCCCTGGCGCTGCTGCTCGGGGGTGAACCAGACGCTGAAATCGCCGTTGAAGTCGCTGCCGAAGGAGGAGGCCCAGGGAAAGCTCCAGCCCATGCGCTGCTTGAATGCCTGAAGCTTTGCGATCGGCGCCCGCGAGATCGCCGTGAAGGCGACGTCGTGGTTTTCGAGATGAACGAAGAAGCCGTTGAATCCGTCGGCGATCGAGGAGCAGGACGGGCATCCGGCGGTGTAATCCGGCCCGAACATGAAGTGATAGACGAGGAGCTGCGAGCGGCCGCCGAAGAGGTCCTTCAGCGAAACGTTGCCCGCCTCGGTGTCGAAGCGGTATTCGTTGTCGATCCTGACACGCGGCAATTGCTGGCGCTTCATCGCCAGCGCGTCGCTCTGCCGCGTCAGCACCTTTTCCTCTTCGAGCAGATCGAGCCGCGCTTCCAGCCACTCCTGCCGTGTTCCGAGCTGTATCGTCATTGGGTCTTCTCCTTTGCCTGTCTATCGTCGTAGCATCCGGCGCAGGGTTGCCAGCCGGTCTCACGCAGATTACGGCCGGGCAGGGGAATAACGGGAGTGACAAGTGTGACGGGATTTGAATGGACTCGCTGATCACAGCCGCGGCGCGGGCGCTGGCATCGGGCGATGCACTCGGCGCGCTGAAGCGGGTGGCGTTGCGCGACGATGCGCCGGCACTGGCGCTGCGCGGCATCGCGATGGCACAGCTTGGCGATCTCGTTCGCGCCAAGGCGCTGTTGAAGAGTGCGGCGCGCGCCTTCGGCCCACGGGAGGCAGTGGCGCGAGCGCGCTGCGTGGTCGCCGAGGCCGAGATCGCGCTCGTCTCGCGCGATCTCACCTGGCCGCCGAAGGCGCTGGAAGCGGCGCGCAAGGTGCTGGATGCGCACGGCGACAGGGTCAATGCCGCCCATGCAGGCAATGTGGCCATTCGCAGGCTGGTGCTGATCGGCGGCCTCGACGAGGCCGAGCGCTCGCTCGCAGCACTCGATCCGACGCCGCTGCCGCCGGCTCTGCGGGCTGCCCACGAGCTGGTGGCGGCTGGCATTGCCGTCCGCCGCTTGCAGACGAGGGCGGCGCGTTCGGCGCTTGACCGGGCAAGGCTTGCAGCGCGCGCGGCCGATATCCCGGCTTTGACGGCGGAGGTCGAAGCCGCCGCCCTGGTGCTCGATACTCCGGCGGCGCGGCTGCTGTCGCGCGGGCAAGAACGTCCGCTGCTGCTTGCTGCGGTGGAAGAGCTGCTTTCCTCCGGCATGCTCGTCGTCGATGCCTGCCGCCATGTGGTGTGGAACGCTGGGACGGCGGTCTCGCTGGCGACGCGGCCCGTGCTGTTTGCGCTCGCCCGCGCACTTGCCGAAGCCTGGCCGGCGGATGTGGCACGGGGTACGCTCATCGCCCGTGCCTTCCGTGGCAAACACGCCGATGAATCGCATCGCGCCCGGCTGAGGGTCGAGATCGGCCGGCTGCGCGCCGAGCTGCGCGGACTGGCGGAGGTTTCGGCGACGAAGCGCGGCTTTGTGCTTTCGCTGCCCGGCGCCCGGGAGATTGCCGTGCTGGCCCCCCTCGTCGAAGGGTCTCATGGGGCGGTGCTCGCCTTTCTGGCCGACGGCGAGGCTTGGTCGAGCTCGGCCTTGGCGATCGCGCTCGGAGCGAGCCCCCGCACCGTGCAGCGGGCGCTGGATTCCCTGGCTGGGGAAGGCAAGGTGCAATCACTGGGGCGCGGGCGGGCACGGCGCTGGATGAGCCCGCCGCTATCGGGTTTCCCGACGATCTTGTTACTCCCCGGGCCGCTGCCGAGCGATTAGGATCGCCCGAGACATAAGCAAGCCCGAGTTTTAGGGAGGCCCGAGTTACAGGAAGGCCCGAGTTACAGGAAAGCTTGAGTTATAGGGAAAAGAGATGAAAAAATCAGCTGCGAATATCCTGCGTGAATATGGACCGTTTCCCGGCGCCGAGCGCGTCAATGGCGTCACCTTCGACGGCGCGCATGTCTGGTTTGCCTCGGGCGACCGCCTGAACGCGCTCGATCCCGCAAGCGGCGAGGTGGTGCGCTCGATCGAGGTCGCGTCCCATGCCGGAACGGCCTTCGATGGCGAGTTTCTCTATCAGATCGCCGAGGATGTCATTCACAAGATCGACCCGAAGACCGGCCGCATCCTCTCCACCATCCCGGCGCCCGGCAATGGCGGCGATTCCGGGCTTGCCTGGGCCGAAGGCACGCTCTGGGTCGGCCAGCACCGAGGCCGCAGAATCCATCAGATCGACCCGGAGACGGGCAAGATCCTGCGCACCATCGAATCCAACCGAGTCGTGACAGGCGTTACCTGGGTCGACGGCCAGCTCTGGCACGGCACCTGGGAGGGCGACGACAGCGACGTCCGGCGCATCGACCCCGAAACGGGGGAGGTGCTGGAACGTCTCGACATGCCCGAAGGCGTCGGTGTCTCCGGCCTCGAATCCGATGGCGGCGACTGCTTTTTCTGCGGCGGTGGCGGCAGCGGCAAGGTTCGCACGGTGCGCCGGCCGGGGTGAGAGCCACGCGCCACCGTGGTAGGGCCCGGTCGCGCGAAGTGGGAGCGATCGATCCAATAGATCGATTTGCGGGGACGCAAAGGCAAGGACGGGACGAGACGTCGTTGACGCTGCGCCGAAGACGCCGATGCGGCATATCCTCTCCCCGGCGGCCGTTTGCTCACCAGCAATCAGTGCGAAGCCGGAAATTGACACGAGCGCACTTGCAGAATTTCGATCGAGTGGGCGATTGATTTCGTCACTTAACGATCTACCTTCGCGGTTTCGGGCGAGGGCTTTGCCCGAAGCCGTTATGACCGCGGGAAAGACTTTGAAGCATCTGCACACAACGCTCGGGCCTAGGAGCAAATCTCAACTGGGGATGATCCTCCCGCATGAGCACGTCTTCGTTGACCTCAGGACACCCGACCAGCCCGGTTATGCCGAAGCAGAGACCGACGCCGTCGTTCGGCTGATGGCCCCGGAAATCGAGCGGATCAAGAAGCTCGGGGTGACGGCACTCGTCGAATGCTCGACGGGCGGCGTCGGACGTCGTGCGGATATCGATCTTGCCGTGTCGCTTGCTACGGATTTTCCGATTGTGGTTCCCACCGGCAATTACCGCGAGCCGTGGATCCCCGAATGGGTCCGCTATGCTTCCGAGAAGGAGCTTGAGGCGTGGATGCTTCGCGAGCTGACGGAGCAGATCGGCGAGACTGGGTTCCAGGCGGGCTGGATCAAGCTCAGCGCCGGCGATGACGGCATGACGGCGCTCGAGACGAAAATCCTGCGGGCAGCCGCGCGCGCGGCAGCGCAGACAGACGCCGTCATCGGCAGTCATACGATCAGAGGACGGGTCGTCATGGATCAGCTCGATGTCATCGAGGCGGAGGGCTACAGGGCCGACAGGTTCATCTCGATCCATACGCAGGAAGAAAAGGACTTCGCCTACAACGTCGCCGTCGCCGAGCGCGGCGCTTGGATCGAGTATGACCATGTCGGCAGGGCCGGGGACAAGGAGGTGGCGGAACTGGTGATGAAGGCGCTGGAGGCGGGCTGCGGCGACCGCCTGTTGTTGAGCCATGACCGGGGCTGGTTCGATCCGGCGCTGCCGATGGGCGGGACACCCAAGCCGTACACCCATCTTTCCACGGTCCTGCTGCCCGAGCTAAAACGGCGGGGCGTGGACGACGGGACCCTGATGCGCCTGACCCACGAGAACCCGTTCGAGGCTTTCGCCCGATAGGGGCAGGGGGCGGGCGAAAGAAACCTACCGGCGTAACCGTTTTCCGAGAAGCGCGATGATCACGTGAGCGGGGCGCCGATATCAACGGCCTGCTCAAAATCCGCAACTTGTCCGCATCGATGAGATCGGCCGGCGTCACGATGCCCTTGGCGGTGATTTCCTCTCCGAGGCTCGCAATCTCAGTACGACGATACGCCGACTTATACCGCTGGATCCTCATCGAACAAAAGCGCCATGCCGATCGCATCGATGAACCGGCCGTCGATACGCGCGGCGCGCCGAATTATGCCCTCGCGCACGAACCCTAGTTTTTCATAGAGTGCGATCGCCCGGAGATTGTCTTGGTAAACATCGAGTTCGACCCTGATAAACCCGACCTCCTGCGCGGCCCTTAATGTCGTCTCGATGAGCTTTCGTCCGAGACCCTGGCCGCGATAGGCCGGAAGAATCCCCATGCCAAGCTTTCCGCGATGGGCGTGCGACGGGAAGAAATGCCGGTTGATGTCGCACCAGCCGACGACCTCGTCTTGAGCGATAGCAACGAATTGCGGATTGGCTTTTGCAATCATGCCCATCACGAAGGCGCGCGTTTCCGGTAGCGGCGTCGCTTCCAGCATGGACAGGTATTTTTTCTCCCGCGCGACCACATCGAGCGTGCGATGAAAGCTGTCGATTTGGGCAGCAGAGATCGGTTCGATCCTGACGTCTGACGTATCCGGCGCGGCGGCGTCCATGCGCTTCTCCTTCGACGATCGCGAATGCATTCGGCGGCATGCCGCGGACTTTAGGGGAGCGTATAATTCACGGTCCGTCAACCTTTGCGTGTCAATTTCTCGGCAGCAGGCGCCATCAAAAGGTTGCAGATATTGAAGGTCAGGCTAACATCCCACATTACATTCGTCTTGGTGACACTCACCTGCGCGGCGGCTGTGTTGCTGTGCGGATTTGCCTGGCTCGCCGCCGTGAAGGTCGATGATCTCTCGCTGCGCCGGCAGGCCGACTTTGTCGACCAAGGACTGGAAGAGCAGATCGCGGCGCTTCCCCGAGAACAGGAAAGCATTGCCAAATGGGACGATGCCTTCCTTTATGCCAAGCAGCGGAACCATGAATGGCTGCTCGACAATATCGGCCGGTGGACGAGCCAGTATTTCGGGCACGACAGGACTTATATCTTCGACGATACCAATCGCCTGATGTTTGCGTTCCGCGACGGCGCGGATGCCATGCCGCCACGGCTCGGCAGCGACGACGGCCAAGAAATGACAGCACTCGCCGGGGAGATGCGCGCGGTTCTTGCCGAGCAGGCTGCAAAGCCCGGCACCAAACCGCTTGGTCAACTGGCGACGGTTCGTACGATCATGATCGGCAGCCGGCCGGCAATCGCCAGCGCGCGTCCCATTCTGCCGAGCTCGGCCAGGATGCAGGTCGAAGCGGGCCAGGAGTTCATCGCCGTCTCGGTCAAGTTCATCGATGAAAAAGCCGCCGAAAGCATCGCCCATTATGCGCGCCTCGAAGGATTGCATTTCGCGTCGAAAAGTGAGGACGGGCGCGCTGAGGTGCCGGTCTCGTCACGAGACGGCGGCACGATCGGTTATCTCGTATGGTCTCCTATCCTGCCCGGATTCATGCTGCTTCAACAGATCGCACCGGCTGGGCTTGGCTGCCTGGCGCTGCTGATCGCTGTCGTGTTCTGGCTCGGGCGCGGTCTTCATCGCACGTCGCTGACCTTGCTGGACAGCCAGGCTGAGATCACCCATCACCACTACCATCTGGAAGAAATGGTGGCCGATCGAACGGCAGAGATCGAAAGGCAGAGAGAGGAACTGGACCGGCTGCTGGTGCACGAACGCCAGGTCAATGCGCTCCAGCGCCAGTTCGTTGCCATGGCGTCGCACGAGTTTCGCACGCCACTCGCGATCATCGATGCCGCCGCCCAGCGGCTCTGCCGCTCGACCACCAATGTCAGTGGCGGTTACGTTCACGAAAAGGCGGGCGTGATCCGCAGCGCGGTGGTGCGCATGGTCGATCTGATGGAGAGCATCCTCGCCAGCGGCCGGCTCGAAACCGGACAGATCACACTGAAGCGGAGCGAAGGCGATCTGAAAGCGCTGCTCGTCGCCTGCTGCGACAGACAGCGCCACCTCAGCCGCTCGCATGTGCTCCATCTCGATGTCGAGTCGATGCCCGATCTGTTGACGTTCGACCGCAGCGCGATGGAACAGGTCTTCACCAACTTGATTTCGAACGCCGTCAAATATTCGCCCAACGCGCCGAACATTTATGTTCGTGCCCGGGTTGAGGAAAAGACGGTAGAGATCGCTATTGCCGACAGCGGCATCGGCATGGATTCGGATGATCTGCCGAAGCTGTTCCAACCCTATTATCGCGCTCGCAGTGCTACGGGCATTGCCGGAACCGGCATCGGCCTGAACGTCGTCAAGCAGGTCGTCGAATTGCATGGCGGTACCGTTGAGGTGACGAGCGAGCTCGGCAAGGGCACAACATTTATCATTCTTCTGCCAATAGAGTTTCTATTGTCGGATCAGCACGTCGCAGCTTAGGGAAAAGCTTATGGTTACAGTCCTGTGCATAGAAGATGAAGTCGAGATCCGGAACCTCCTCGTCGAGGAACTGAGCGAAGCCGGGTACAAGACGCTCGAGGCCTCGAACGGCGCCGAAGGGCTGGAAATGATCCTGTCGAAATGGCCCGATATCGTCATCAGCGATATTTCGATGCCGGTCATGGACGGACACCAGCTTCTGGCGGAAATTCAGATCAATCACCCCGAGCTCTCCAACATCCCCTTCATCCTGCTGACGGCGCTGACCGACCGGGAAAACACGCTTGCCGGTCTGCGCGGCGGAGCGGCGGACTATCTGACAAAGCCGCTCGACTTCGACCTGCTGCTCGCCAAGCTTGAAGGTTGCGTGACGCGGCTGGAAAATGACAAGGCGGTCAATCGGTCGTTTTGAGGAGTGGTTTGGGCGATGATGAAGAGTGTGCCGTGCGGCCCCTGGCCCGGCATCAACTGGCGCCTAACCTCTCCCCGTCATTCCTGTGCTTGTCACAGGAATCCAGCCACGGCGCGTCTGCGCCGTGAATGACTCCATGCAGCCTTCAAGAAAGTCTTCCGCGCCCAAGCACTTGGGCGCACTGGATTCCTGTGACAAGCACAGGAATGACGGAGGAGAGGTGGGTGCGAGATGACCACGGATGCCGCACGCTGCTGCCCGCAGCATCTCGGCCCAGTCCCCGCCTCACACTCCTTACCTCCCCAACACATCCCCCAGCATCTCGAACACTTTCGCATCTAGGGTCTGCGACACATTGAACCGCATGAAATTCGTCGCCGATTGCGACAGGCTGAAGGCATTTCCGGGAGCCAAAACGATTCTCTTTTCCAATGCGGCCCGCGCCACATCAGCGGCATCGACGCCATCGGGCAGGCGGCACCAGAGGAACATGCCGGCCTGCGGCTCCAGCCAGGGCACTATCCCCAGGCCCTTCAGCCTGGTCGAGACTTCGCTCATTGCCCGGGAGAGCCGCTGTCTCAGCGTCTCCACGTGTTTGCGATAGCTGCCGTCGCTCAAGACGTTCAGCACCAGCTCCGCCGTCAACCGGCCGCCGCCGAAGGAGGTGGCGATCTTGAGGTCGGTCAGGCCGTCGATCCATTCCGGTTTTGCGGCGACGAAACCGCAGCGGGCCGAGGCCGACAGGGTCTTCGAAAAGCTGCCAATGTGGACGACCCGTTCGAGGCCGTCGAAAGCGGCAAGGCGGGGGGCCGGCGCATGCTCGAAATCGGCAAAGATATCGTCCTCGATGATAGTGAGGTCGAATTGATCGGCGAGTTTCAGAAGCCGATGGGCCGTCACCGGGGAAAGCGTTGCGCCGGTGGGATTGTGGATGCCGGAGTTGGTGATGTAGAGCCGCGGCCGCTTCTCGGCGACGACTTGGGCAAATCGCTCGATATCGGGACCGGACGGCGTGTAGGGCACGCCGACAATCTTTGCCCGGTGGGCGCGCAGAAGCGCGTGGAAATTGAAATAGCAGGGGTCGTCGACCAGCACCGTGTCGCCGGGCTCGAGCAGGAAACGGCAGAGCAGATCGATTGCCTGGGTGCCGGAGTCGGCCAGCATGATCTGGTCGGGGGAGGCTTCGATCCCTCGTTCGCCCATGCGGCGGCAAATCAGCTGTCGCAGCTGCGGCAAGCCGAGCGGCGAGCCGTAATCGGCGAGCGCCGGTCCATCGGCGCGGGCAAGGGTTCTGAGCCCGCGGCGCATGCCTTCCCCCGGCAGCCAGGAGGGCGGCAGCCAGCCGCAGCCGGGCTTCAAGGCGGTTTCATCGGCCTCCAGCGATTGCCGGGATATCCAGAAGGGATCGACGGCGCGGTCGAGCTTCGGCCCGGCCTCGGCAAGCGCAAAGGGGGCTGCCTGGTTGGCGACGTAAAAACCCGAGCCCGGCCTTGCCAGGATCGCGCCTTCGGCGACGAGGCGCTCATAGGCGTCGACGACGGTCGAGGTCGACAGCTTCAATGTCGCTGCCAACCCCCGGACCGAAGGCAGCCTTGCACCGGGTGTGAGGCTGCGCCCCGCGATGCGCTGCCGGATCGTCGCGACGACCATCTCCACGCGCGTGCGTGCTTCGTCCATCTGTACTGCTTCCGCACCATAACAGTTTCGCGAAACCGTATCAGATTGTCACTGTCATGACTATCCGTATTGGCCGATAAGCGTGAAAGCAAAAAGGAGTGCAGCGCATCATGGAGCGCGAGATGGACCGCATGACGTCGGGATGGATCAATGGCTTTATCGGGGTGGTGATCTTCAGCGGATCGCTGCCGGCCACCCGTGTGGCGGTGATGCAGTTCGATCCGGTCTTCTTGACCGTGGCGCGTGCGGCGATCGCTGGCGTTCTGGCGCTTGGCCTGCTGATCGCTTTCAGAGAGAAGCGGCCGAGCCGGCGCGACATCCTCTCGCTTGCCATCGTCGCGCTCGGCGTCGTGGTCGGTTTTCCCCTGCTGACGGCGCTGGCGCTGCAGCACGTCACGTCAGCGCATTCCATCGTCTTCATCGGGCTGCTGCCGCTCTCGACGGCGGTCTTCGGCGTGATCCGCGGCGGCGAACGCCCGAAGCCGGCATTCTGGCTGTTCTCCATTCTCGGTAGCGCGCTGGTGGCGGGTTTCGCATTGATGCAGGGTCTGACCGCGTCGCCGGTCGGCGATCTTTTGATGCTGGCGGCGATCATCGTCTGCGGCCTCGGTTATGCCGAAGGCGGCCGGCTTTCGCGCACGTTCGGCGGATGGCAGGTGATTTCCTGGGCGCTGGTGCTGTCGCTGCCAGTCATGGTCGCGGTTGCGCTGTTCCATCGGCCGGCGAGTTTTGCCGGCATCGAAACGCCGGCGCTCGTCGGCCTTGCCTATGTCTCGCTGTTTTCGATGCTGATCGGCTTCATCTTCTGGTACCGCGGCCTGTCGCAAGGCGGCATCGCCGCCGTCGGCCAGCTGCAGCTGCTCCAGCCTTTCTTCGGCTTGGCGCTCGCCGCCACCCTGCTGCACGAACCCGTGACCTGGGCGATGCTCGCCGTGACGGTCGCCGTCATCCTGTGCGTCGTGGGTGCACGCAGGTTTGCGCGCTAGGGGAGAGTCCCGAAGCGGTCTCAGTCAGGTTTGATCGAAGGCTTCGGGCTGCAATTGCCCGATCCTCATCAGATGTTGCAGCGTGTATGACATCGACAGAGCATCGTCGAGCCCGTCATGCGCCCGTAGCGGAGGATGGTCGACGCCGAAATAGTCGGCCAGTTTGTTGCTAGGCGTCTTTGCCAAGTCCTCGATCGGCATGCCCGCAGCAATGAGAAGCTTGACGGCGTTGTCGAACCGATGGGCGGGGATGGAAGGTGGAATGCCTGCAATATAGCAACTGATGGCCATCATGTTCAGCTCATCCTTGCCCCACGACCAAAACCGGGCGCCGTCCGAGAAGCTGTCGACACCGGAAAGCGCATCCTGCAATGCCACGCCATGAGCATCGATGTCTTCTCCGGAAATGCTCGTCAGATCGGTGAAGTAAGGATCGAGCGGATATCTTTTGCCGAGGCGGTCGATGGGCCTGACATAAGACTTGTATGTATCCAGGATCGGATACTCTCCCTCGAGGCCGAGCTTGACGGCGCCGATCATTGCAACGACGGGGTCGGGATCGTGGGCCGCGCACCAAAATCTGCGTTGCGAGCCTTCGAGGCAGAGAAATTCACAGTCGAATATGATGGCGGTCTTCATTGTCGGCATTCCCTCCAGGCTGGTAGCCGGCACGGAAATTCCCGCACCGGTCTATACGTCGGCGGTCACAAAGCCGCCGCTCAATCGTCAGCAAATGGCCCCGTTACCGCCGCACCGTGCCCTCTTAGAGGTTCCATCGTCGCGACCTCGCCAGCCCTTGAGCGGCTGAGCGATCGACCGAGGCGGTCTTGCTGCCGACAAATCATGCACGTGAAAAAGGAACGAATATGATCACTCGTTACACACCCGTCGCAACGATGACCGCTGCGGTCTTCAGCCTGCTTGCTTTCAGCCCGGCCTCCGCTGCTGAGATGGCCCAGGCACAACAGCAGCCGTCGGCACAAGCGCAGCCGCCGGCACAGGGTCAGGCGCCGATGCAGGGACAACCCGGCGGCAACGGTGCGCCCGCCGCCGTCAGCGATCAGAAAATCGAGGCCTTTGCCGTTGCCTATCTGCAGGTCGACAAGGTCCGGCAGGAATATTCGGCCAAGATCGGCGCGACGAAGGACGAGGCTGGCAAGCAGAAGCTGCAGGCAGAAGCCAAGAAGCAGATGGTCGACACCGTCGAAGCCTCGAACGGCATCTCCGTCGAGGAATACTCCTCGATCCTGACGGCCGCGCAGAGCGACCCGGCTCTGGCCAAGAAAGTGCTGGAAAAGATCGGCACGCCGCCGCCGGGGCAGCAGCAGCAATAGGCTTAAACCGAAACGACGGGGCGGGCGGGCTGAAAGTCCACTTCGCAAGCACTTCCCGCGCCCGCCCCAATTCTGATGCGGCCTACTTGGCGGGCACGACCAGCGCCTCGCCCTTGCGCACGATGTAGGTCGCCAGCTCCGAAGCCTCGCCGTTGCCGACGTTCTTTGCCGAGTGCACCACGCCCGACGGAATGAACAGGGACTGGCCGGCCTTGAGCGTCACCGGCTGCCTGCCTTCGAGCTGATATTCCAGCGTTCCCTCGAGAACAAAGGCGATCTCTTCGCCAGGATGCGAATGCTTTGGCGCGAGAACGCCGGGAGCGAAATCGACGCGCACCTGAACGCCCTCATGGCCGGGCACGTCGATATCGTTTTTGATCAGATCGGTGCGTTGCAGCGGCTGTTCCGCATGCGCTGCCGTGGCGGCGCCCAGAGCGAGGGCGAGCGCCATAGCCTGGATCATTTTCATCGTGTCATCCTTCCTAAATTGACCTTTCCGGCTCGTTGGCCGCAAGGGCATTTCAGTCGATAATTGAACCGGGGATGTGTCGGGAAATCGGCATTTTTGTAAGCGAGTGTATCTAGGCAGCGGCGGCTCCGGGCTGTTCGGGTGGCGGGATTTTATCTTCTGTCCTGCCGTGCAAGCCCCCCTCTGGCCTGCCGGCCATCTCCCCCACAGGTGGGGAGATTGGCAAGTGGCTAAACCTTCCCGCCCGTCTACCGTTCGGCATGCTGTGACGCTTGTTGTTTTGGGAAGCCCTTGCGCCAGGCGATCTCCCCACCTGTGGGGGAGATGCCCGGCAGGGCAGAGGGGGGCTTGTAAGGTAGGACAATCCGGCCGATTCCCGTACCTCAAGCCGCCGACGTTGAGCCTCTAACCCCAGCCAGCGTCGCAATATCCGTCACACCACCCGATGACTCGAAGTCGAAGATCTTCTGGGTCACCAGCGCAGCCGCACCCCGGGCCCAGGAATTGTCCTCCCAGTCGGGCAGCAGCGGCGGCGCGGTCCTGAAGGTGCGGGCGGCCAGCGCCTCGCGCAGCGGCGTCAGGAAAGGGTCGCCGAGGGAGACGGCTTCGCCGCCGGCGACGATGACCTCGGGATCGGTGATGTTGACGAGATTGGCAAGGGCAGTGCCGATGCCGCGGCCGGAATCTCCGACAAGGGCGAGGGCGGTGGCGTCGCCTGATGCGAGCGCCTTGCGGAGATCGGGAAGACCGAGTTCGTCGCGGCCGATTGCCTCCCGCCAGCGCCGGAGCATCGAGATTTCGGAGTGATAGGCCATCAGACAGCCGCGCTTGCCGCATTCGCAGAGCCGGCCGTTCTCCTCGAAAAGCGTGTGGCCGAACTTGCCGGCAGCACCATTGGCGCCGCGATAGAGCTTGCCGTCGATGACAAGTGCACAGCTGATGCCGACGCCGACGGCCAGCACCGCCATGTTGCGGTGCTGGCGGCCGAGGCCGAAGAGCTGCTGGGCAATGGCATAGGCGTTGGTGTCGTCCTCCAGCCAGACCGGCACGTGGACGCGGGCCGCGACCAGCGCGGCGAGGGGGACGTTGTTCCAGCTGAAGCGGTGGCTGCGCACGCAGGCTGTCTGCTCGTGATTGATGACACCGGGCATGGAGATGCCGATGCCGGCGAGCCGGGCGTCGGGCCGGCCGGCGAGCTTCACCAGTTCGGGCACGGTGGCCGCCAAGAGGTCGGCGACCTGATCAGGGTCGTGGCCGTTAAGGCTGACCCGCATGGCGGCGACCGGGTTGGTGGCAAGGTCGGTTGCCACGCACTCGACCGAATCCACCATGAGTTTGAAGCCGACGGCAAGCGCGTGTTCGTAGTTGATATCCACCGGGATCGGCCGGCGGCCCGTGAGGCCGGGCACGGTCTTGCCCTCGATGACGATGCCTTCCTCCAGAAGGTCGGTGACGACGAAGGTGACGGCGGCCGGACTTAAGCCGATGACGGTGGCGATATCGGCGCGGCTTCTCGGCCCCTCGCGCCTGAGAAGGTTAAGAATGAGGCGTCGGTTCATGGCTCTCGCCGTGGTCTGGTCGCCTTTTAACTTCACGATGCATTCCTTAATTTTGTAAATTAATTATTGCGGGCCGAAAAGATCTATGCATAAGTTCGGCCGCGGATCAACTCAGCCAAGCGGATTATCGCTGGAATTGCGGGTCGATCGCATGTGTTGAAGGCCTGGTCGGTCGTTTCATGGAGGAGGCGGCGGTCGGGAGATATCGATCGATCAACTGGGAGGAATTCAATGACATTTTTGAAGCAATTTCCGTCGACCACCCGCAGACGCTTCCTGAAGGGCGCGGGCCTGGTTTCCGCCGCGGCTGTTACCGGCAGCTTCCCGATCCCGGCGATCGCGCAGGCGCAGGAGGTGACGATGATCTCCGCCGAAAACAATGGTGCGGCGCTCGACGCGCTGAAGGCGATCGCCGCGGGCTTCAGCAAGGAAGCCGGGGTCAACGTCGTCATCAACAACATGGACCACGAGGCCCACAAGACGGCCATCCGCAACTATCTGGTGGCCGGTGCCCCTGACGTCTGCTCCTGGTTTTCGGGAAACCGCATGCGCGCCTTCGTCAAGCGCGGCCTGTTCGACGATATTTCCGATCTCTTCGAGAAGGAAAAGTACAAGGACGTGCTCGGTGCGACCGCAGGGGCCGTCACCGAAGACGGCAAGCAATATGGCCTTCCCACAGGCGGCACGCTCTGGGGCATGTTCTACCGCAAGGATGTGTTTGCCGAGCATGGCCTGACGGTGCCGACGACGGCGGAAGAGTTCATGGCCTATGGCGAAAAGTGCAAGGCGGCCGGCATCACACCGGTGGCGATGGGCACCAAGGAATTGTGGCCGGCGGCCGGCTGGTTCGACCAGATGAACCTGCGCATCAACGGACTCGACAAACACATGGCGCTGATGAACGGCGAGATGAGCTATCTCGACCCGTCGCTGACCCCAGTTTTCGACCAGTGGGAAGCGATGATTTCCAAGGAGTTCTTCACGGCGAACCATACCTCCTTCGGCTGGCAGGAGGCGGCGGCGCTCCTGGCGCAGAAGAAGGCCGGCATGATGAATTTGGGCGCCTTCCTGCGCTCGGCCTTCACTGCCGAGGACCTGCCGCAGCTCGCCTATGCGACCTTCCCGGTGCTCGACCCCAAGGTCGGCCACTTCGAGGAATTCTCGGTCAATTCGATCCACATTCCCGCCAAGGCCAAGAACAAGCAGGGCGCGCGCGAATTCCTCGCCTATTTCTACAAGCCCGAGAACCTGGCTGCCTATCTGGAGCCGGGCGGCAACGTGCCGCCGCGTCATGACCTGCCGCCGAGCAAGGACCCGCTGGTCAATGTCGCCGTCGAGGTCATGAAAACGGTGCAGGGCACGTCGCAATATTACGACCGCGACAGCGACCCCGATATGGCCCAGGCAGGCCTCGTCGGTTTCCAGGAGTTCATGGCCAAGCCCGACCGACGCAAGGCGATCCTCACGCGGCTCGAGGGGACGCGTAAGCGGATCTATAAGATTTAGAGTTCTCCTCCCGGAGACGCTGGGAGTGGGCCTGTGCCCGCTCCCGAGGGGCGGCGGTATACGCACCGCCGCTCCAAAATGTGGAGGTGTCCTCCACACCTTCCGGAGCAGGCATAGGCCAACTCCTGTCATAATTGAGGCTCCAGAGATGTTAATGCTATGGCGCCGCCAGCGTTGGTGGCTTACCCCGACTTTGCTCATCGCGCCGGCGATCGTGCTGTTTTCTACCGTCATCCTGCTATCGGCCGTCCGCAGCGTCTGGATCAGTCTGCACGACTGGGATGGGTTCGGCCCGATGGTCTGGATCGGCTTCGGCAATTACGTCGAGCTCTATAACGATCCGCAATTTTACGTGTCGCTTAAGAACAATCTGATCTGGCTCGTCATGTTCATGGCCGCGCCGCCGATCGGGCTAGCCATCGCGCTCCTGGTCAACCAGAAAATCCGCGGCATGCGCTTTCTGAAGTCGCTGTTCTTCATTCCGCTGGTGCTGGCCTCGGTCACCGTCGGCGTCGTGTTCACCTGGGTCTATACGCCGGAATTCGGGCTGCTGGCGCTGATCTTCAAGGCGTTCGGGGCGACGGCGCCAGCGGTGCTCTCTGATGAGCATTTCGTCACCTTCGCCATCGTCATCGCCGCCCTCTGGCCGCAGGTCACCTTCTGCATGGTGCTTTATCTCGCCGGCCTCAACAATCTCAGTGAAGAGCTGATCGGTGCGGGGCGCGTCGACGGGGCGAGGGGCTGGAACATGCTGTGGCACATCGTGCTGCCGCAACTGACCCAGGTGACCTTCATCGCCATCGCCGTCACGGTGGTCGGGGCGCTCCGCTCCTTCGACATGGTGTCGGTGATGACATCAGGCGGGCCGTTCGGCTCTTCCTCGGTTCTCGCCTACCAGATGTTCGAGCAGTCGATCTTCTCCTACCGCTTCGGTTACGGCGCGGCGATCGCCTCGGTGCTGTTCGTGATCATGGCCGTGTTCATCGTCTGGTACCTCACCCGCATCATCCGTACCGAAGAGAGGGGAGGCTGATGTATCCTCGTCCCATTCCCGAGGCCGCCGTCTGGCAGCGCCGCCTCTATGTGCTTACCGTCATCATCGTGCTGCTGCTCTGGCTCTGCCCGCTGTTTGCGATCATCCTCACCTCGTTCCGCTCGACCGAGGATGTCATGGGCGGCAATCTGTGGGGATGGCCGACCGGCATCGGCGTGATCGACAATTACACTGCGGTCTTCACCCAGACGCCGATGGCCCGTTATTTCCTCAACAGCCTGATCATCACCATTCCCTCGGTGATCGGCGTGCTGGCGCTCTCGACGCTCGCCGGCTACGTGCTGTCGCGTTACCGCTTTCGCGGCAACATGCTGATCTTCGCGCTGTTTGTCGGCGGCAATTTCCTGCCGCACCAGATCATGATGATCCCGGTGCGCGACCTGATGGTGCGGCTCGACCTGATCGATACGACGGCGGCGCTGATCATCTTCCACGTCGCCTTCCAGACCGGTTTTGCGACACTGTTCATGCGCAATTTCATCGCCGCACTGCCCGATGAACTGTTCCAGGCGGCCCGCGCCGAAGGCGCCTCTCCCTTCCAGACGCTCATCCATGTGGCGATCCCGCTGGTGCGGCCGGCGCTGGCCGCACTCGCCATCCTGATCTTCACCTTCATCTGGAACGACTATTTCTGGGCCGTGGTGCTGACCGTCAGCGATAGCGTCAAGCCGGTGACGGCAGGCCTTGCCAATCTGCGCGGCGAATGGGTCTCGGCCTGGAACCTGATTTCCGCAGGCACCATCGTCGTCGCCGTGCCGCCGGTGGTGATGTTCTTCCTGATGCAACGGCATTTCATCGCCGGCCTGACCATGGGGGCGGTGAAGGGATGAGTGCCGCATTTTTCGTTTCAACAAGAGAGGGCCAGGACATGACCAGTCTCGAACTTCGGCAGATCAACAAGAATTACGGCGCCTATCATGCGCTACGCGGCATCGACCTTTCGGTCGCGCAAGGCGAGTTCATCGTCATGGTCGGTCCATCAGGCTGCGGCAAATCCACGCTTTTGAAATCGATCGCCGGCCTGGAGGAGATTTCCTCCGGCCAGATCCTGATCAACGGCCGCGATGTCAGCAAGCAGGAACCGGGCGATCGCGGCATCGCCATGGTCTTCCAGTCCTATGCGCTCTATCCGCACATGACAGTGGCGGAGAACATGGGCTTCGGCCTGCGCATGGCCAAGCGCCCGAAGGCCGAGATCGAGGCGGCCGTGGCGCGCGCAGCCAAGATCCTCCGGATCACCGATCAGCTCGACAAGCGGCCGAAGCAGCTGTCCGGCGGCCAGCGGCAGCGCGTGGCGATCGGCCGGGCGATCACCCGCTCGCCCGAGGTCTTCCTGTTCGACGAGCCGCTGTCGAACCTCGATGCGGCGCTTAGAACCCAGATGCGCGTCGAGCTCAGCAGCCTGCATGCCGAGCTTGGCGCCACCATGGTCTATGTCACCCATGACCAGGTGGAGGCGATGACCATGGCAAGCCGGATCGTCGTCCTCAACCGGGGGGTGATCGAGCAGGTCGGCTCGCCATTGGAGCTTTACCGCAATCCCGACAATCTTTTCGTCGCCGGCTTCCTCGGCGCGCCACGGATGAATTTCCTCGGCGTCACCGTCGACGACGTGTCCGGCCGCAACGTGACGGTTTCGGCGCCCGGTCTCGTGCCGGTGACAGTGGAACTGGCGCAGGCGACGGCGCTGTCGAAAGGCACCAGCCTGACCCTCGGCGTTCGTCCGGAGACGATATCGATGGTCGCCGATGCCAGTCAGGGTGGGGCGATCGAAGGCCAGGTCCGGCTGGTCGAGCATCTCGGCCGCGAGACCATCCTCTATGTCGACGCCGGCAATATGCGGACCATCGCTTCGGAAAGCGGCACCGGCAACATCACGGTGCAGCTGAGTTACGTCGCGCCCTTTGCCGCCGAGCAGAAGGTGGCGCTGAAGCTCGACGCCAGCGAGCTCTATCTCTTTTCATCCGAAGGCGGCCGCACGATCAGCGCCCGCAAGACCATTCTCGACAGATAGGAAAGACCATCCCGTGTCCGACAAGACCCTCTCCGTATGGAACACCGTCAAGACCGACCGCTTCCTCGTCGGCGCCCCGCATTATCCCGAGCATGTCGATGAAAGCTATTGGGAGCGCGACGCCGAGCGTATGGCGAAGGCCGGCTTCAACACCGTCAGAATGGCCGAATTCGCCTGGCATATTCTCGAGCCGAAGCTCGGCGCCTTCGACTTCGATCTCTTCGACCGCGCCATCGCCATGCTCGGCCGCTACGGCATCGATACGATCCTATGCACCCCGACGGCGACGCCGCCGCGCTGGCTGACCGTGGCCCATCCCGAGGTCCTCCGGGTCGACGGCAAGGGCCGCCCGATGAGCCACGGTTCGCGCCAGCACTGCGACACGGCAAGCCCTGTCTTGCGTGAACACAGCCGGCGCATCACCAAGGCGATGGCCGAGCACTATCGCGACAATCCGCATGTCGTCGGATGGCAGACCGACAATGAGCTGAACACCAGCATGCCGGAGAGCTTTTCCGAGGCGACGCTCACCGAATTCCAGGCTTACCTTGCCGACACATACGGCGAGATCGGCAAGCTCAACCGCGCCTGGGGCGGCGATTTTTGGGCGACGGCCTATGATGGTTTCGACCAGGTGGTGCTGCCGATCGAATTCGGCCCGACCTTTCCAAGCCCCGGCCATCTGCAGGATTACCACCGCTTCCTCGCCTTCTCGACGGCGCGCTTCCAGCACGACCAGGTCGAGATCCTGCGCGCGGTGAAATCCGCCTGGTTCATCTTCCACAATCTCGGCGGCCTGCGGGATATCGATTTCCGCGGCCAGTTCAGCAAGGATCTCGATTTCGTCGGCTATGATATCTATCCGATGCTCTATGACGAGTTCCAGCGGCTCGGCAACCACGCCAAGGTGCAGGCGCTGCACCTCGATATCTGCCGCGGCTTCTCCGGCAACTACTTCGTGCCCGAGCAGCAATCGGGCTTCGGCAGCCAGCCGGGCTTCTGCACGCTGACGCCGGAACCGGGCGAGCTACGCCGCATGGCGCTGTCTTCGGTCGCTCACGGCGCCGACGGCTTGATGTTCTTCCGCTGGCGTCCGGCCCATTTCGGCGCCGAGATCTACTGGATGGGCATCATCGACCATGACGATGTCGCCCGCCACCGCTATGAGGAAGCCAAGCGCTTCGCCACCGAGATGATTGCGCTGCAGCCGAAGATCCTCGGCACCTATGTGCGCATGGATGTCGGCATCGCCGGTTCGGATTTCGACAACCAGGAAGCTCACAAGACCTATCCGATCGGCCTGCCGAGCCCGCAGGACGATGCGATCCTGCTGCACCAGCATTGCTATGATCGCGGTATCGCCTGCGGCTTCATCCATCCCGAGGACGATCTTTCCAGGTTGAAGCTCTTCTATGTCCCCCATTGGGTGATGTGGAAGGACGAATGGACGGCGAAGCTCGAAGCCTTCGCGGCGGCGGGCGGCACCGTCGTCATCGGCGCCCGCACCGGCACCCGCAATGAAGACAACCACGTCATCCGCGAGACCGCCCCCGGCACCACCCTTTCGAAGCTGACTGGCGTGTGCGTCGAAGATTTCGGCCGTCTGACCGCGCCGGGCGCCAACGGCCTGTTCGACGTGATGGAGCGCTCGGGCGGGCTCGTCATCCCGCCGAACAAGCCGGCCGAATCCCATCGCCGCGAACGCCGCTTCAAGATCGGCAACCGCGAAATCACCGCCGGCCACTTCTATGAAAACCTCGCCGTCGACGGCGATGTCGAAGTGATCGCCGCCTGGTCCAACCGCTATGCCGAAGGCCAGGCGATGGCAACCTCCCGCAAGGTCGGCAAGGGGCAGGTGGTCTATCTCGGCACCTATCTCACGCCTGAACTGACCGAGGCGCTCACTGAACGCCTCTTTCCCCAGGCCGGGATCGAACCGCTGGTCGGCGGTCTGCCCGAAGGCGTGGAGGTGACGATGCGGATGAATGAGGAACGGCGGCTGCTCTTCGTGCAAAACTATACCGACCAGCCGGCGTCTATCGACGGCGTGCCGGCCGGGCGGGACCTGCTGGATGGGGAGAAGCCGGTGACGGGTAGGCTGGATCTTGGAGGCTATGGCTGTGCGATTGTTGAGCTGGAGGGGTGAGGCCGTGGCGCACCGCCCGTCCTTCGAGGCCCCTGCGGGGCGCCTCAGGATGAGGCTCTATGGGGCGCTGGCGCGAGACGGTGTCGTAACAGTAGACGTAGCAAAACCACGGCATTCCACCACCTGTAATTGGGCGCGGCACTCTCCAACCTCCCTCATCGGACAGAGGTTTCGCAGCATGCGTTGCCCCGGCGTCCGTAAGCGATAGGCTTCGGGTAGTGGCGTCCATTATCCGACTGGTGTGCTCGCCGGATGGTGTGCCGGAGCCGCATGGGCAAGTGTGTGCTGGTAGGTCGGTCGAAGTTATCTGAATGGCGGCGCGGATAGAGGCAGGTGAAGCGGGAGGAATTGTCTACGGTATTTTGTCGTCGACGGTTTTTCACCCGGCATGTTGATAGGGGTAGCCTCATTGCTGCAAAGCGCACAACCGCGACAATTGCGATTGCGCCCAGTCGCGAGCGGTTTGTTGAGTATTTTCGAGACCAGACAGAAGGCCACCGATTTCTCCGCTGATTTGGATATCGGAATCCAAAATCCGACATGCGGCGGTATCAAGGGACACGGTAGCCAAAACGTCACTATCAAGCTGTGGCAACTGAATGAGGTCCTCAGAACCGGACTCACACGTCAACACTGCCCTTGCCGAAAGAGTACTGACACCACTCGGAAAAGTACAAATCTTCACCGAAACGAGCTGAAATCTGGCGGTTTGATTAGGGCCAATAGGAATCTGTTCGCACAATTGTAGCGTGGCAATTGATCGGGCGATCGCAGGCCACTCAGGGCGATCGAGTGGCGATCGGCATTCTGCGAACGCTGGCGCGTGAAACAAAACGGCGACGGCGAACGGAATACAAAGAGCCTTGATACCGTTCCCAAGCGATTTGCTCATTGTCGGTCCTTTGCGCAACGGCCTCAGGGTGCCCTGTTGTAAATCGTTATTAGGGTGGAATCGCGGCACCCCCGATGACGTCGTCTGGACCTTAATATCCTGGCCGACGGGAGGCGGTGGGGAGCCCTCTTGGTCACATTCCATTATCACATGAATGCCGCCCGCTTCCCGGCTTACAAAGACCTCTCCGGCGTCGACTTCACTACCAGCGAGATAAATGAAGCAACGGTGCGAGTTCATGGATGCGGCGCAGAATGTTGTGCTTATCGGCAGGCCCGGAACAGGCAAAACCCATGTTGCGACTGCCCTTGGCGTTCAGGCGAAAGGTCCGCTTCTTCTCCACGATCGAATTGGTCATCGCGCTTGAGCAGGAGAAGGTAAAGGGCAAGGCGGGGCCTTCGTCTCGGCCAAACCGGGATTGTAGTGGGAGCTTTCCCCTGGTGGGATCGTCCGATTGCGCATGCTTTGCGGCCGACAGCGGAAGCTTTTGGTCCCTGATGCTACCCTGTCACAGCTCCTTCATTGGCCGGTCTGGCAAGAGCGGCAAATTTAGCCAGCACGCCTGCGGTATATCGGGGTTTCGGTTGTTTCCATTCAGCACGCCGCCGCGAAATTTCTTCGTCTTGCAGATCGAGTTGCAGCAGCTTGCGATGCGCATCGATGGTAATTGGATCACCTTCGCGAACCAGCGCAATCGTGCCTCCGACAAAAGCTTCCGGGGTGACGTGGCCGACGACCATGCCCCAGGTCCCGCCCGAGAATCGTCCGTCCGTGATCAGCCCCACGCTATCGCCAAGGCCCCGGCCGATGATCGCGGCTGTCGGGGCGAGCATTTCCGGCATGCCAGGACCACCCTTTGGCCCGAGGTAGCGGAGGACGAGTATATCGCCCGGCTTGATCTTGTCTGACAGAATGGCATCCATCGCCGATTGCTCGTCTTCGAATACGCGTGCCGGACCAGTGATCACCAGATTCTTCAGGCCAGTAATCTTGGCGACCGCCCCACCTTCCGCGAGATTGCCTTTGAGGATCGCGAGATGGCCTTCGCTATAGAGCGGCGCATCCAGGGTCCGTATGACATTCTGGTCTGCCCTTGGTTGATCCGGCACGGTCTCCAGTTCTTCAGCGATCGTGCGACCAGTGATGGTCAGGCAGTCCCCATGCAGGAGCCCGGCATTGAGCAACAGTTTCAGCACCTGGGGAATGCCGCCCGCCTGATGCAGGTCTACCGCCATATATTTTCCGGACGGCTTGAGATCGCAGATAACTGGAACCTTGCGGCGGATGCGCTCGAAATCGTCCAGAGACCATTCGACCTCGGCCGCGTGGGCGATCGCCAGGTAGTGCAGAACGGCATTGGTGGAGCCGCCGGTTGCCATGATCAGGGCCACGGCATTCTCGATGGCACTGCGCGTGACGATGTTACGAGGCGTGATACCTTTCTTCACGGCCTCGACCAGCACTCTGGCCGACGAAGCTGCACTCTCGATCTTCTCGTGGTCCGGATTGGCCATGTTCGATGAATAGAGCAACGACATGCCCAGCGCCTCGAAAGACGAACTCATGGTATTGGCCGTAAACATACCCCCGCATGAACCTGTGGAGGGACAGGCATTGCGTTCAATCCCGTCAAAATCTTCCTGGCTCATTTTTCCGGCCATGAACGCACCGACCGCCTCGAAGGAAGACACCACGGAAAGCTTTTGTCCCTTCCATCTGCCCGGCTTGATCGTCCCGCCGTAAACATAGATGGCGGGAACATTTGCCCGAAGAATTCCCATCATCCCGCCTGGCATGTTCTTGTCGCAGCCACCGATGACGAGTACCCCGTCCATCCACTGGCCCTGAACGGCAGTCTCGACACAATCGGCAATCACCTCTCGGGACACCAGCGAGTACTTCATGCCCTCGGTGCCCATGGACATACCATCAGAAATCGTCGGGGTACCGAAAACCTGGGGATTGGCTCCTGCCGCCTTGATCGCCGCGATCGCCGCATCCGCCAATGGTTGCAGTCCTGCATTGCAAGGCGTGATCGTGGAGTGCCCGTTGGCAATGCCGATCATTGGTTTTTCGAAATCGGCTTTCTTATAGCCCAGCGCATAATACATGGCACGATTGGGTGAGCGAGCCACCCCTTCGGTAATATGCTTTGATCGATCATTGAAGGGCATCACATGCCTCCGGCCTCAGTCCACGCGAACTGACGAGACGCAATCATTACCATAAGATCGTATAGATCAGTTTTCCTTTCGGCGAGCCTGTAGGACTGTTTTGGGCCGACAGCGGAAATAATTTCCGCTTCGCGCCCTCATTTCGGCCGTTGGAGCATAGCTTGCACCTGCCGCAAAGCAGACATTGTCTAGTTTCAAGGTAACGGCATCTTTGCGCCGCCGATAGCGGAAGTAAGCGTCGTCGCCTTCATGTCTCGGCGAAGCTGCTTAAATGTTTCGCAAAGCATCCTGTCTTCATTCTGGGCTATGGGCTCATCGCCACCTGAGCAAGGCGGTCCAGCGGAAAAGTCATGCGAGACTCGGGCTGGTTGACGCGTTTTGTGGAGCGACTGAAAAAGCATGGCACTGCGATCCAGACCGCCGTTCTCGCGCAGCGCATATCCGTTGATCAAGTCCTCGAACGCGTCGGGATTGTTCCCACTCGCTGTCACATCTCCGGCAGGCCGGCCTTTCGGAAACCGTCGACAAAGTGGTCTCGTACGGATGCATCGCGCAGCGGCTGGGAGCTCAGCCAATGGCCAATGGTGAAATGAGGGTGGGCGATCAGGAACAATTCGGCTTCTCGCCGCGCCTCCTCACGGTGGCCCAATTGCGCAAGCGTAGCCGCCAGGAATTTGCGTGAGTTGGTACGATACGTGTCTTTCCTGCGGAGTGTAGCGGTTGCCGCCTCATAATCACGCGCGGCGTATTGCGCCTGCCCAAGATGACAAAGATACCAGCAGGCTGGATAGGGATTGAGCCGCAGAGCTTTTTCGATCTGCGCCAGTCCGTCGGCAACCCTGCCGTCCAGCACGGAAATGTCCGACATGGCGGCCCAGGTGTCGGCGTGGTTGGGGTCCAGCTCCAGGGCCTTGGCGAAGGCGGCCTCTGATTCCTCCCATCGCCGCTCATAAGCCAAAATGGTCCCCAGAACGTAACGGCAGCCGGCATCGTTGGGATCCAGCTCGACCGCCTTCTGCGCTGACGTCGCCGCCATCCGGCGGTTGGGATCTTCGGGCTCGCCGAAATGAGCCCAGGCAAGCCAACGGTTATAGGCGAGCAGACCGAGCGCCTCGGCATATGATGGCTCGAGCTTAACCGCGCGCTGGAGCAGCATATAGGCCTCACGCTCAGTTTGCGGCGACTCTTCCGTCAGGAGGCGGGCGCGCACACACAGATCGTACGCCTCAAAGTTCTTCGGCCGATTGCGCGGCGTCGGGATGGTCAGCCGGCCGACGAGGGCTTCGACAATCTTGGCGTTAACTTCATCCTGTAACTCGAAAACATCTTCCAGCGTCCTGTCAAACCTCTCGGCCCACAAGTGCTGGCCGGCAAGCGTGTCGACCAATTGGGCATTGATGCGGACACGTCCCATGGCGCGTCTGGCGCTCCCCTCCAGGACATAGCGGACGCCGAGTTCCTGGGCGACCAGCTTTACGTCGACCGGCTTGCCCTTGTAGCCGTACACGGAATTGCGCGCGATGACGAACAGGCCAGCCGTACGGGAAAGGTCGGTGATCAGATCTTCGGTCAAGCCGTCGACGAAAGGCGCGTCCGCTTCATCCCCACTCATATTCGTGAACGGCAAGACAGCGATCGAGGGACATTCGGGCAGCGGCAATATGCTCTGCAGCGCATCCGGCCAATGCCACACGTGGATCGGGCGCGTCAGGTTCTTCAGGTAGCGTTCGCCTGCATCAAAGAACCGGTCGCTAATCTTGCCGACGATCTCGCCGTGAACATTGGCTGAAATGCAGATACCTCCTGATGCGGCCTGCGTCTCCAAGCGCGCCGCGACATTGACGCCGTCGCCGAGGACGTCTGAACCATCGTCAATGACATCTCCCAGATTGACGCCTACACGCAAAAGTAGGCGTCGATCTCCGGAAGCCTCGACAGTCGTGGTGGCCCGTTGCATTTCCAGCGCGGCTTCGACTGCGTCCACCGCGCTACCGAATTCGATTAGGAAGCCGTCGCCCATGACCTTGAAGATGCGACCGTTGTGGCGCGTCACAGCCGGCTCGATAACGCCAGAACGGAGTTCTCTGAGGTTCGCCAGCGTTGCGACTTCATCAGCCTCCATCAGGCGTGAATATCCCACCACATCGGCAACGACGATGGCAGCGAGACGACGCTGAAGAAATTGATCCGTCATGTGAGGACAAGCCCAACGACCAAATTAGCAAGTTATTGTTCAACTGCGGGTGAGTCAACAAGCCGTAAGAGGTAATGTCCAGGCGATCTCCACCTCCATCGAGCCGTCATCCTTCTTTGTGACCGACGGCGTCGCGGCGGACGACACGGAAATGAGTATCCACGGAAAGGGACGGTTCTTGAACGTCTGGCGATAGGTGGCGAGCGGTCGCATCGACTCGCGACGACAGAGTAGTAGGCAGGGAGGGAGCGCCCCACTATCGCGCAGAAGCCTTAGAGAGCGGGCTTTCTGGGATGATAGAGTGGACAATGTCCCCTAGTTGCCCCAGCCAATTTGGAACCGATCAAATCGAATCTCGCTCAACGGTTGGTTGGAGGGGCCCAGCTTTACCGAACGAAGAACGAGATGAAGCTCGGGGGAATAGTATTGTTCGAAAATGATCGGCGGCAATTCCGTCAGTTCCAGACGGCTGTTGATGGCCCAGACTTTGTAGGAACAAGATGCAATCGTTTCCTCTCCCAAGCCGTCGAACCTCATGAAAGTCGTGCCCGAAACGGATTTTTTGCCATTGATGAAAAGCGTGGTGTCGGATTGCCAGTTCTTCTTCTGCGGTAGATCGTCTAACGCAATCGCATTCGCGTATTTCAGCTCATGCGTCCCGCTGGCACTCACTCTCTTTTCGACGAGCAAGGGGTGCAAATATACAGCCGAGACCGGCTGCAACGAACCGTCGCGCTCCATCAGCCGTTGTTCGGTGAGACCCGGGCCGTCCGGCTTGTAGAATACGGAATAGAAAGGCGCCTCTCTGGTCAGCAGGACGCCCTGTTTGGTCTCATTGGCGGTTAAGCAATTGCCAAAGGCTGGTACCGCCAATGTTATTCCAACCAGTAGCGATAAACTTCTTAGCAAGATCGACATCCTAGATTCCCCTCATCCAACTCCGTATCATGGTGCTTGGGTGAAATTGGGGAAATCTAGTCTAAGTCGTCGGCCCGGGGCTCGCCCACAGCCTGACCGAACTTGACCTGATGACCTGCCATGAGAATTCGCTTGACGATTCGAACGCCTTCGCGCCGCATGCCAATACCTGCACCGAAAACATGGTGGCCTGGTTTGATACGATCACCAGCATAGAAAACACCGGCGCGACCGAAACCAACGGCGCCGACTGGGCCGCGGCAATCAAGGCGAACAACAACCAGCACCCCGATCACGATACCAGCTCATGGGCGGTGAGGGGACGTGACGACTGAGTCCAGTTCCGGCGGCTGCCGGTGCGGTGCTGGCGTTGCCGCGAAAAGCCGTCGTGCCGGGAGCAACGACAGCAACGACTTACTTTCAAGACGCTACACGGAGGGTGCCTGACGAACTGCTTTTCAGCCGCCTCGTGCCTCGACGCAGTTCGTCAGCTTCCGGCCTATAACGTTGAAAAATTTGTAGTTGGTTGTCCGGTTTTAAGCGATCATCCGCAAGCGCCGGCTCTCGCGTCCTTGTCAAATATGTATCGTCCTGAGGTTTCGTCAGCGCAGCGGTCAATATGATCGTTGGCGTCAAACAGTCCCTTCACGATCATACAAACGCTAACGAGCACGCCAAATCCTACTGCCGCTGCAATATATTTAAAAGCTCGGCGCATTTTGTTCCCGATGCACATCGCTGTCAGCGCGAAACGATATCTAAGTGCAGGCGGATCGCGCAAGCTCTCGCTTAGGCTGTGCACATCCTCCTGCGCCCGCGATGAATGCGCGGCATCCTCCCGCGCCCTCATGCTGAGGTGCGCAGCCCGCAGGGCGGAGCCTCGAAGCACGCCGCGACGCTGCTTCTTGCATTTGCCCAAGCTTGACGTTTGCAGGCTCTCCAGCGAGTTCCTAAAGCTGACGTGCTGCAGACTGGCGCAGTTGAGCAGTATCCTGGCCTCCTTCGGAGGCCGAGTTGAGGTTGGCGCCGGCACTTGTCACCGCTTCACAAACCGATAGGCGAAGCGATCGGTCTCGCCCTTGATCGAGGGATCGAGACGCATTCGCTCTCGGCTATTTCACAAGTCTGCTTAAATCCGCTTCGCAGCTCGAAGGCTGCAATCGCCACTGTGGAGCAAGCCAGCAGCAATGAAATCCAGGTCCGAAATCCTCTGCGCATGATGCATGCAGATATGAGCATTGCTGCACACGGTGTTATTGTGATCAACGCCAGCGACGTCATCTGCCGCCTTTCACATCCTGATTTGAGGTCTGCAATATCGCCAGATGCATCTATGGGCACAAGCGTATTTCAGCACGCATGTCCGTTTGAGGTTGCTGTGACTCGGGGGTGAGAAGCTCGAACGTTACGATGAGCACTTCGATCCCCACCGCACCAATTCATTCACCATACCCAGACACCCACCGTAAACGCTAATCTCACAACCCACCGAACAACCCGCCCGAACAGCCTCATTTGCCACCCATCCGCCCTACCCATTTCAACCTTCCTTAAGCGCCCACTGCTTAACGTGCCCCTCAAATCGAGGGCCTATTCCATGTTTACCGTTCTGACGTGCATCACCGAGCAGCATGATCTCACGCTGGTCGGGCTTGCGGGTCTGATCTGCTTTCTCGCAAGCCATTGCACGCTCGTTCTGCTCAATCGGGCGACATTGTCCGAGGGCGCGGTTCGCTGGGTGTGGCTGGTGACGGCGGGGGCGGCCGGCGGTTTTGGCATCTGGGCCACGCATTTCATCGCCATGCTGGCATACGATTCCGGCGTCGTCGTCGGTTACCATGCCGGATTGACGCTGGTCTCGCTGCTGGTCGCGATCGTGGCGACGACGGCGGCGGTTGCCGCCAAGATCGCCTATGACAGATGGGTGGCGAACGTCCTGGCGGGCGTGCTCTTCGGCGTGGGTATCTGGTCTATGCATTTCACCGGCATGCTGGCCATCGAATTCCCCGGTGAGATCTCGTGGAATGCGGGCTACGTGACGGCTTCGGTCGTTCTCGGCGTTGCCTTTTCGATCGCTGCCTTTCGATTTGCCGGCCGGAGCGGCCGGTCGACTTTCGGCAGGCTGGTGCCGACGGTTTTGCTGACGCTCGGCGTCGTCGCCCTGCATTTCACCGCAATGGCAGGGGTGACGGTCATTCCGGGCATCACCGCGCTCGATCCCGCCACGCTTCTTTCACCGGCACTGATGGCGGTGACGATCGCCGCCGTCACTTTTTCGCTGCTGGCGGCCGGGTTTGCGGCCGCCATTTTCGCCGTGCGTTGGCAGGCCAAGACCGCCAGGGCGGAGCGCAACTTCAAGCTCCTGGTGCAGGGGGTGACCGATTACGCGATCTATATGCTCGATCCGGATGGAAAGGTCAGCAATTGGAATGCCGGCGCCGAGCGCGCCAAGGGCTATAGAGCCGATGAGATCGTCGGCAAGGATTTCTCATTGTTCTATTCGGAGGAAGACCGCCGCAAAGGCCTGCCGCAGCAGGCGCTTCAGACCGCCCGCACTGAAGGTAAGTTCGAGGCCCAGGGGTGGCGTTATCGCAAGGACGGCTCCTCCTTCTGGGCTCATGTCGTCATTGACGCGATCTATGACGAGACCGGCCAACTGATCGGCTATGTGAAGATTACCAAGGACACCAGCAAGCAGAAGGCGGATGCCGACCGGATCGAGGAGATCACCCGCAATCTCGACGTCGCGCTCGAGAATATGGGGCAAGGCATCTGCATGTTCGACAGGGACGAGCGCCTGGTGCTTTGCAACAAGCGCTATCTCGAGATCTTCCGGTTTCCCGAAGGATCGGTGCGTCCCGGCATGGGCTACCGACAGATCGTCGACGTCGGCTATTCCGCCCATGCGGAGGATGCCGCAGAGGCATCCGTGCAGGCCGAGGCGCATTATATCAGGAACATGGCACTGATCAGATCAGGCGCCGGCAGCGCGGTTCACAAATATCCGAGCGGCATATCCATCCAACAGAACGTCAACATGCTGCCCAATGGCGGCTGGGTCGTCACCTTCGAAGACATCACCGATCGCCTGAAATCCGAGGAGCAGGTCGCCTTCCTTGCCAAGCATGACGGCCTGACCGGCATGCCGAACCGGCTGCAGTTCGGCGAGAGCGTCTCTGAGGAAATGATGATCGCCGACCGGGTGAGGGGCAACGTCGCCGTCATCGGCATCGACCTCGACAAGTTCAAGGAGATCAACGATCAGCACGGGCACGGCACCGGCGACAAGGTGCTCGTCGAGCTGGCGCGGCGTCTCGACGAGGCGCGGCAGGAGGGCGAGTTCATCGCCCGGTTCGGAGGAGACGAGTTCGCCGCGACCAAGCGCTTCGATGAGCTGAGCGCCCTGCACGATTTCATCGCGCGGCTGGAAGGCGCGCTCGCGGGGACGGTTTCCATCGACGGCTTCGAGATCAAGACCGGCGCCAGCCTCGGCGTGGCGATCTATCCGAGCGACGCCGCAAGCGTCGACGGGCTTCTCGCCAATGCCGACCTTGCGATGTACCGCGCCAAACAATCCTTGCTGCAGAGGGTCTGCTTCTACGAGGCTGCCATGGACGAGCATGCGCGCCGCCGCCGCTCGCTCGCCAAGGACCTCTGGGCCTCGATTGATCGCAGCCAGCTGCATCTGCACTATCAGGTGCAGAAATCGGTGCGAACGGGCGAGATCACCGGCTACGAGGTTCTGCTGCGCTGGCGGCATCACGAACGCGGCAACATCCCGCCGATGGATTTCATCGGCCTGGCCGAGGAATGCGGCGCGATCCTGCCGATCGGCGAATGGGTGCTGCGGGAAGCGTGCCGGGAGGCGGCGAGCTGGAACAACAGCTACAAAATCGCCGTCAACCTGTCGCCGATCCAGCTCGGCCATTCCGATATGGCGGCCGTCATATCAGACATCCTCTCGGAAACCGGTCTGAATGCCCGGCGTCTCGAAATCGAAATCACCGAAAGCTCGATCATCGTCGACAAGGACAAGGCCTTGCGGACGATGCGGCAGATCAAGGCGCTCGGCGTGTCGATCGCAATCGACGACTTCGGCACCGGCTATTCGTCGCTGGAGACGCTACGCTCCTTTCCCTTCGACAAGATCAAACTCGACAAGAGCTTCATGGCCGAGGTCGAAACCAGCCCCCAGTCAAAGGCGATCGTCAGAGCCATCCTGGCACTCGGCCGCAGCCTGGAGGTGCCGGTGCTGGCCGAAGGCGTGGAAACGCAGGCGCAGCTCGACACGCTCTTGGAAGAACAGTGCGACGAGGCGCAGGGTTATTTACTCGGAAAGCCCCAGGCGATGGGCGAGCCGGCGGTTGAGAGGGCGGCTTGAAGCGGCGTCCGGAGGGACAGGATTTTGGGTTTGACAGACGCCTGTCCGGTTCGCACCGATAACTGCCTCTCACCCTAACCCTTGTAACTTCCCTTTACCCGCTATTGGCGTAGTACTGCCTGTTGCGGTGGCGGATGGAAGACCGTTGCACCTTTGGGACACCAAGCCCGTGGGAGAGCCTGGGTCTCCGTCCGCCGTTCCATTGAAC